>CBINBY010000130.1:0-11683 GCA_966248995.1 uncultured Burkholderiales bacterium
GGCGGGCCGGGGGAGGTGGGGTTCAAATTTGAGACCTGACCCCGAAGACTGACCCGTGACCCCGAAGACTGACCCGACGCCGATGACGATCACGTCCTGGCCGCCGCGCTCGCCGGCCGCGCCGACCTCATCGCTTCGGGCGACAAACGCCATGTGCTGCCGCAGGGCAGCTATCAGGGCATCCCCATCGTCTCAGCGCGTGAGGCCATCGAGCGGATCGAGGCACCAAGCACTTGATCTGAGAGCGCTCCAAGGCACGCATCACACAGCCGGCAAGTCAAGCACCGCACCAAACAGCTTTCTGCCGTACTGCCGCGCCTCGTCTTCATCCTCGATCGTCACCACGTCATATTCCGCGAAGGCTTCGCTCCAGGAGCATGACTCGTCCGCCAGCGCCTGCTGCGCATCCCTGCGCAGACCGGCCGCTAGCTCAGGACTTGTCGCCAGATCCTTGCGCAATGCCTCGATAGCCTCTTGCTCGGAATGCCCAATGCCAACCGCAAAGTAGTTCGCAAGAACGTAGTCGATGTATTCGTAGCGCGTCATCTCTTCACCGGATAAATGGTCACCGTTTTCCATGTCCCAGAGGCGGCATCGAACTGGTAGACACCGGTAACCCTGTTCAGATTGTCGAAGTATTGAAGCGGCCCAACCCCGCCCGATGTCGCTGTGATTCGGTCATAGCCTCTGCCAACAACAGCCCCGACATCGACCCCTTCGATCGTCACACGCTGCGCTCCGGGCGCGCTGAGCGCAACAGCACGGTCAAGATAACCTTGTCGCAGCAACAAGTCCGACTGTGCAAGTGCGGCGTCCGAGTTGAATGCAGTCGATGAAGACGGGATCTGAACCTGCCCGTTCTTGACGACGGAAGAGCCATCCGGCGCCACGCCGGTGTGAGCTCTGGTCATGAGCTGTTGGTCAGTAACCGAGCCGCCGTGACGCTCAAGCGCATGCCCCTCATGAGACAAATCCCCAAGTCTTGACGTGAGCGCATTGCCAGAGATTCCGGGGCTCCCATTCAGCTTGGTTGCTCCAAGCATGCCGGCAAGAGTGGCACCAGCCTTTGCGCCAAGGCCGACCCCCATGTCAGCATGCGCGCCTGCTTCAATGCCTACGCCAGCCGCCTGGTCCAGAGCGTCACGGTTGAGGCCGCCTGATGCGAAGTCAAGTTGCGCACCCTTAGTCCACAGACCGTTGTAGATGCTGTCCCTGCTGAAGCTCTTGCCTTGCAAGAGCTTGTAGTCCCGTGCAGCTGCCTTCCACGTGTTGGCGTCGTAGTTCTCCGCCGGCTCGTTCGACATGGCGCTGAGTTGCCCCATGCGCACCCTCGGGTCGATGTACGCCGAAGGATCTGTGATGGTCGATCGCCCAGCAAAGCCCACGGTCGCTGACCCCGCCGCCCGGCGCGCCATGATCGCGTCGTCCTGTGCGATCCACTGACGATCTCTTGCGGCAGAGGCCCGACGCATTGCGGCAAGCGAGGCATCGCTCCTGCGCCTGAGGATCGCGTCGCTCTGCGCGATCCCCTCCTGATCGCGTCGTGCTTGGTAGGCGCTGTCGCTTTCGATGTCAGATCCGTTGCGATAGCCATAGGCCATCGCCGGGTTGTAGGCGTCGCTCTCGATGTCAGCGCCGTTGCGGTAGCCGTAGGCCATCGCCGGGTTGAAGTTGTCGCTGTCGATGTCGGACCCGTTGCGGTAGTCCTTCGACGACCACCGCCCTTCACCTTGCGTCGGCCGCATTGCGTTTGCAAGCGACTCGCCCAACGCATTGCCGAAGGCATCGGTAGCGATTTGCTGCACGGCCACCTTGCCGCCGCGCATCACCGCTGTAGCCGCGCCTGCGACCAAGCCTGTTGCTAGCCTCGTGCCGAACTGACCCGCCGCCGTTTTCCCGAAGGCCTCTCCAAAGACTGGGCGTACGGCTTGACCCACCCCAGCACCCACCGCACTGGCCGCCACCCCTCTCCAGTCAAAGCGGTCCTGCATGCCCAGCATCACACCAACACCCTGCGTCATCGCATTGGACATCGCGGCGCGGGTCATGGTGTCGGCCAGACCGCCGGGCGCCCAGCCGGTCGACATCGCCTGGGTGGCCATGCCCATGCCGCCGCCTATGGCGGCCATGCCGACCTGCTCCCAGTCGAAGTCCTCCTGCATGCCCAATCCGATGGCCACGCCCTGGCTCGCAGCGGAACCGACCGCTGCCGATGCCGCGCTGATCGCCACGCTGCCGGCGCTCACTTCGCTCATGGCCACGCCGAAGTAGCTCGCGGCCGCGCCCGCCGTGAAGTAGGTCACCACCGCCGCGACGACCACGACCAGCAGCGTTCCGAGGCCGCCGCAGCCCTCTTGGGTCGCCGGCAGCGGCAGGTTGGGCGTGGTGTCGCCGGTGATCTTGCTGGGGTCGTACGGCTTGAAGGTGTCGTAGCGGTTGTGGACCGCGCCGACGATGCTCGGGATGTTGAGCGTCTGGCCGACGTGCAGGTCGCGTTCGCCGCTCAGGCCGTTGCCTTCGGCGATGCGGTACCACAGGCCTTCGTCGCCGTAGGCCTGGCGCGCGATGCTGCGCAGCGTGTCACCGGCCTGGACCTGGTAGGTGCCCGCCGCGGCCGTCGGGTAGTTGCCGTTGATGGGCTGGTAGCCCACGTTGAAGTCGGCGACCTGTGCGAACTGCTGGTCGCCGTTGTCGTTGCGCGGGTCGAGTTCGTTGACGCCCAGGCCGTAGCGGCCCAGCACCTCGCCGTTGACGACCACCTGGCGCTGCACCGCGCCGTTCTGGTTCACGTACAGCGCGTGACCCTGCACGTCATTGACGATCGAGCGGCTGTTGGTGGAGCGGGTGACATCGCTCACCTGGGTCAGGTTGCCGTTGATGTCGAAGGCGTTCAGGGTGTAGCCGTCGTCGTACTTGTCGCTCGTGCCGCGGATCTGCGCTTCCTTGTAGCCCTCCATCACCTTGTGGGTGTAGGTGTACTCGTTGCGGGCGTCGTCGGGGATGTCGACGTGGTACTTCAGCAGGTTCCCGGCGGCGTCGTAGTCGGTGTAGTGAACGCCCGAGGTGAGCTTCGAGTGGTCGGAGTTGTAGACGTACTGGTCGCGCAGGCGGCCATTGGCGTCGTAGAAGTTCACCCGGTATTCGAGGCCGATGCCCTGGCCCTGCGCGACGCCGCTGTTGAGGGCCTCGGCATAACCCGGCGGGAGCTGGTGCACAGGGCCGGTGAAGATCACGCGGCCGGTGGTGTCGTAGGCGCGCATGTCGAGTTCGACGCCGTCGCGGCGCACCGTCGACAGCCGGTTCATGGCGTCGTAGGCGTAGTCCTCGCGCACCATCTGGTTGGCGACCACCTCGTACGACGGCGGGGTGCCTTCGACCCAGTACCCGCCGCCCTCGAAGTTCTGGTAGCTGCCCTCCGTGCCGGGCACGTAGCGAACCGCGTTGCCGAAGAAGGTGTCGCTGACGCGGTTGCCGTCTTGGTCGTAGCTCAGCAGGTGCCCGCCCTGCGGGCCGATCTGGCCCGCCGCGTTGAGGTCCACGCCGATCTGGCGGTTCATCGCGTCGTAGGTGAAGTAGCGGTCCGAATCCATCGCGGTTTCGCCCGCGCCGCCGAGCACCGGCACCTTCGCGTGCGTGCGGATGCGCTTGCGGTTGCCCGCGGCATCGAACTCGATGTCGATGCTCATGCGCCCGTCACCCACGTGGCGCAGGCGCCCCATGCTGTCGTACGCGAGCAGGTTGTCCTGGTAAACGATTCCGTCCTGCGTGGTCTTCTCGCGCACGTGACGCCCGGACAGGTCGTAGGTGTACTCGGTCACCTGCTTGAGCGAGTTGTCAGTGATCTTGCGGATCTGCCCGGCAGTGTCGTACTCGTACTGCAGGTGCACCTGGGGGGCGCCGTTCTTGGTGTAGCGGCTGTTCTTGGTGCTGATGAGTTGCCGCGCGTTGTCGTAGGTGTAGGTGATCTTGCCGCCGCCGAGGTCGGTGTGGTCGAGCACCAGGCCGAAGTAGTCGGCGTGCGTAATCGCCACGCGGTTGTTCTGGTCGATCTCGCCCAGGACGTGGCCGTAGGCGTCGTAGACGGTGCGCAGGCGGAAGGCGTTGCCGCCCGGCTGGACGGTCTCGATCACGCGGCCGGCCAGGTCGTGGCGGTAGCGGTAGGTGTCGCCGCCCATGCCGCCATCGCCCGCGCCGGTGGTCTGCGACAGCTTGCGGCCGGCCTGGTCGTACTCGTTGGAGTCGTAGATGTGCGTCTGCACCTGGTGACCGGTCATGGTGGCGTCCATGGTCCACGCCGACACAGTGCTGTGCTCGGTCTGCACCAGGCGGCCCATCTTGTCGTAGGCGAAACGGGTGATGCGCTCCACGCCGGAACCGGGCCGGTTGGTTTCGGCACTCGTCGTGGCCACCTTCTCGCCGAAGGCGTTGTACGCATGCGTGACCACGCCGCCATCGGCATGCTGCTCGGCGATGACGTGGCCACCCGCATCGAGCCGCTCGCTGTTGACGTGGCCGAGGCCGTCGCGGGTCGCGACCTGGCGGCCCAGGGCGTCGTAGTACACGGCCTGAGACGTGCCGTCGGGGCGGCTCTCCAGCACGAGCTGGTTGTTCTGGTTGTAGGTGTACGAGGTCACCCAGCCCGCATGGCGCGGGTCGCTCAGCGAGAGCACATTGCCCCAGCGGTCGGTGGTCTGGGTGACGAGGGGACGCACCACCCCGCCGCCCGCGACGGCCGGATCACCCGCCGTGCCGCCCACCACGAAGGTGCCCGTGCTGACCGCCTGCGGGCCTTGCCACAGGTACCAGCTCGCCGACTCCAGCCGGTACTCATAGGTGCCCGCCGCGAGCGACGAGACGTCGTAGCTCAGCGTGTCGGCGTAGCGCACCGGCGGGTGCGGCAGGGCCTGCCATGCCGCACCCGAGCCTGCGGGGCGCATGAGCAGCGTGATGCCGGTGTTGCTGCCGTCCTGCGGTGCCGCCACCTCGACGGAGGTCTGAACCTCTCCGGGTGCCCCGTCGCTGACGCGCTGCCAGACGCCGGCAGCATCCTTCTTCCAGACGGTCACGCGGGTGACCTCGCCCACGCCCGCCGATGCGAGCGTGCGGACGCCCTGCGCATCGGTGGTGACCACGGGCAGGTTTTCCGTCCACGAGAGTAGGGCCCCGAGGGCGCCCTGCTCGGCCGTGAGCAGCAGCTGGCGGGTGCGCGTGATGACCGGTGCGATGTCCCCAGGCTCTTGCGGGGTCGGCATGGTGTGAGCATCGACGTCGCCCAGCGGCACCGGTGCCGTGGTGTAGGTCAGGTCCACGCGGATCTCGCCCGTGCCGAGCCGGGACAGGTCGGGCCACACGAGCTGGACCTTGTTGTCGGTGGACACGTTCTTGTTGAGGGATCCGGCAGACGCCGCGACCACGTTGGCCGTGGACGTCACGCCCGCCGACGTGAACTGCTGCAGCACACTGAGCCCGTCGGTGGTGCCGCTGCGTGCCGGGCCTTTCTTCGTCTCGACACGGCCCATCGCGTCGTACACGGTGTCGGTGCGTCGCAGCGTGGCGATGGCATCGGCCTGCTGCGCGTTGGTCAGGGTCTTCAGGTCGAAGTTGCCCCCGGCCACGCCCGAGCTGCTCAGCTCGGCAGTGGCGTTGCCGGCGCGGTCGTACAGCACGACGCGGTCGACGCCGTCGCCGGCATTCGTGCGCCAGAGCCGGCCGGCGTTGTCGTAGTCGAAGTACTCCTGGTTGCCGCCGTTCACGCCCTTGCGTATGACTTCGCCGAATGCGTTGTACTGGAGGCCGGTGTCGGTGAGCGTGGCCGTCGCCGCGACGGCGTCACCCAGCAACGGGGTAAGGACCTCGTAAGCGCCGTTGGAGCCCGTGCTCGAGTTCGTGCTCGAGGAACTCCCGCCGCTGGAACTTGAACTGCTGCTGTAACTGACCGTACCGCTGGCCGGAGCGGCCTGCGTGACGAGCGACGTCGCGACACCCGGATCCAGCGTGTGCGTGAGCTGCCCGAGCGCGTCGTACTGGAACACCTTGAAGACCGTGCTGTCCGCTACGAGCTTCCCGTCGACGCGCACCGGTGTGCCCGACACCACGCCCTGCCAGGTCTTGGCGACCTGCCCGCGCTCGTTGTACGACATGAAGCTGCTGTAGCCCTGGGCGTCGGTGACCTGCAGGGCATGCCCGTGCAGGTCGTAGCGGGTGAGGGTCGTACGGTCTTCGAGGCTCAGGGCCTGGACGATCGAGGAGAGGTACGTGCTCGTCGACACGTCCTTGAACTCGGCCACGGTGCTGCGCGCGCCATTGGCCAGGTCGACCTTCACGGTCACGTTGCCGTAGGCATCGCGGCGGAACAGCGTGAGCGGAGTCGTGGTGCTGCCGTCGACGGCCACGCGGGTGGGCGCCACGACCGCGGTGACTCGACCTAGCGCGTCGTACAGACTGTAGGTGTTGCCGCCCAGCGCGTCCTGGGTCCACGTCAGGTTGCCGAGCGCGTCGTAGCCGAACCGCGTGACGAGGTCCGTCGGGGCGCTGACGCCCACGCGTGCCTGTTCGGCCGAGCTCGCCAGCACGCCGACGCGTGTCTCGATCACCTTGCGACCAAGTGTGTCGTAGGCGTAGTCGGTGCGCCGGTCGGCGGCGTTCGACACCACGGTGCCCGGGCTGCTGTCGCTCCAGCTGCCGGCCGCCTGGGCCGTGGCGTACTCGATCGTCGTGCGCAGGTCGCCGAACGCGTCGTACACGTGCGTCGTACGGTAGTGCAGCGCGTCGAGTGTGTCGGTCAGGCGGCCCAGCCGGTCGTGGTACTGCAGCGTGGTGGCCCACTCCCCGGAGCTTTCATCGCCGCGCAGCAGCACGCCGGTCGCAATCACATCGCCGAAGGCGTCGTAGGCGGTGCGCGTGACCTTGCGCGCGTTGGCCGAGAGGCCCGTCTTCGAGTCGTAGGTGTAGCCCTCGGGTTCGCTCACGAGCACCGCGCGACCCAGCTTGTCGTAGACCGTGTCGATGCGGCGATCGGCCGTGTGCGGCAGCGCGTTGACGGCCGTCTGGAAGGCCGCCGCCTTCGGCGCCTGGGCGGCCGTGGTCGGGCGGGTCAGCGTGGCCGCCGGCACCGCCGTGGCGTAGCGGATGGTCGCGGTGTTGTCGCCGAACGTGTCACGAGCGTACTCGGTGACGTAGCGCAGCGCGTCGATGCTGTAGCGGACGCGGTTGGCCTGGTCGTAGACCTTGTAGCTGACGTTGTTGGCGACGTCGATGTTGGCCACGGCGTTGCCGAACGCGTCGTAGAAAGTGCGGGTGCTCAGCGCGCGCAGCTCCTCAGTGCGCACGGCACCGCCATAAAGCCCGTTCGCGAGAACCGCCGAGACGGTCTCGTTGTAGACCAGCACCGGCGGGTACGTCACAGTCACCTGACGGCCGGCCGCGTCGTAGCCGTACGTCGTGGTGCGCTCGAAGCGGTGGTCCGGCGTTTCGCCTTCGGTGCGAGCCACCAGGTTGCCGACGCCGTCGTAGGTGAAACGGGTCACGAGCTCGACGGTCGAAGTGGTCGATTCGACGAGGTCGCCGCGCCCGTCGGCAGCCACTTCGGTGACCTGCACCGCGGGCGAGCGTTCGGTTTGCAGGCGCCCCGCAGCGTCGTAGGTGTAGGTCCAAACGCTTCCCTTCTTGTTCGTGAAGGTCAGCTTGTCGCCGCGGCCGTTGTAGGTGTAGTGCTCCTGCCCGCCGAGGGCATCGGTCACCGTGGCGAGACGCCCCGCGCTGTCGTAGTCGAAACGCGTGGTGCGGTCGTTCGCGTGCGGCTCGGGAACCGCGCCCGCCGCAGCGGACCGGTTCACGAACTGCGTGGTGGTCTGCACGCGGCCTGCGGCGTCGTAGGTGGTGCGGGTCGCATACCCCTCGGCATCGACCGTGAGAACGTTGCGGTTGGCGCTGTCGTATACGAAGTGCGTGACGCGGTCAGACGCGACGTTCGGCGTCACGCCGATCGGGCGCACGCCGGCCGTCACCGGCGTGGCGTAGCGCGTCTGGTGGACAAGGTTGCCGTTCTCGTCGTAGGCGTTCTCGGTCACCGCCCCCATCGCATCGGCGCTGCGGCTCAGGCGTCCCGCGGCGTCGTACTCGAACACCGCGACGCGGTCACCCGCAGCCGGCGTCACGGACGAGGGCAGCGCCCCCGCGGCGATGCGCGTCGCGTGCTGCGTCTGCCGCGCCACGTGCCCGGCATCGTCGTACTCGTACGCGGTCACGGCGCCCGTGCCATCGGCCAAGTGGGTGGCGCGATTGAGCGCGTCGTACGCGGTGCGCGTGCGCTGGTCGACGGCGGCATCGGCCACCGGCGCCGGATCGCTGCGGCCGTCCCAGGCCGACAGCGCGATCACGTTCGCGTAGGCGATGCGTTCGACCACGTTGCCGTTCGCATCGAACTTGTACTCGACCACCGCGCCCGTGCCGTCCACGGTGAAGCGCAGGCGACCATCGCGGTCGTAGCGACGCGCCTCGACCGCGTCCAGGCCCGGCGACGCCACGATCAGCGACTGCACGGTCACGAGCGAGTAGCCGTTCACCAGCGCCGACACGGAGATCGGCTGCGCGTAGCGGGTCACGCGGATCACGAGGCCGTTGGCGTCGTAGGCGTAGGCGGTCACGCCCCCCGCACCGTCGATCGTGAAGAGCCGCTGGTTGTTGCGGTCATAGACGTGACGCGTGACCACCCCGGACGGGTCGGTGCTCATCACGACGTTGCCGTTCAGGTCGTAGTCGTAGTGCGTGGTCAACGCCAGGTTCTCGGCGTCCACCACTTCGTCGGTGCGTCGCCCGAAGCCGTCGAAGACGTAGGCCGTCACCCGGCCGCCCGGGGACGTGACCCGCACGGTGTTCCCGCGCGTGTCGTACGCGTAACGCGTCTCGATGCGCAGACCCTCGGGGTCGACCATCTGCGTGAGCAGCTGGCCCGCAGCGTCGTACGTCGTGGCGGTGACAGTGCCGCGTGGGTCGGTGACACGGACCACCTGGCCCATCGCGTCATAGTCGAAGCGCGTGGTGAGGTTCAGGCCCTCCGGGTCCACCCGGCGCTCGAGCATGCGGTTCGCGGCGTCGTACAAGTACGTCGTGACGGTGCCGTCGACACCGGTGCTGCGGATGAGGCGGTTGGCACTGTCGAACTCGCTGCTCGACGACACGCCCAGCGCCGCATCGGTCTGCGTGAGGTTGCCGTTGCGATCATAGGTGTAATGGGTCACGGAGCCGCGACCGTCACGCACCTCGAGCACTTGGCCATGTCGTGTGCGGGTGGTCTTCACCGACACGCCTTCAGCCGTCGTCATCGTCGTGCTGCGTTCCGCGTCGTCGTAGCAGTAGCGCGTGACCTGGCCGAGTGCATCGACCTCGGTCAGCACGCGGTCGAAGGCGTCCCAGGTGGTCACCCGGCGTCCGCCAGCGGCGTCCTCGGTGCGGATGGTCCGCCCGACACGGTCGTAGCTCTGCTGGCGCACGTTGCCGAGTGCATCGACCGACACGACGGCGCGCCCGAAGGCATCGACGATCGTGCGCGTCGTCGCCGTCAGCCCCTGCGCGGTGGTGGTGCTCGCCACCCGCTGGCCTCGGCGGTCGAAGGTGTCGGAGCGCACCGTCGTCGCACCGCTTTCGAGGTGGGTCGTGGTGGTTTCGGCATCGCCGAAGGTGTTGTACGCCAGGTCGGTGACGAGCCCCATTGCGTCGACGGTCGAGGCCACCTGGCCACGACGGTTGTAGGTGAACCGTTCGATGCGGTCCTGAGAGGCGTCGTACGCGGCCGTCAGCGCCGCCTCGAACCCGGCGGTAACGAGACCGCCGGACAAGCCGGCCAGCACGCCGGCCTCAAGGCGCGTCGCGAGCCGGCGGGTCTCGGTCAACTGGTTCAAGGCGTCGTAGCGACGCTCGTCCACTTCGCCGAGCGCATTCACCGTGTGGATGAGGCGACCGTCCTGGTCGTAGAAGAACAGTGTCCGGTGGCCGTTGGCATCGGTCGTGCTTGTGCGACGACCCGCTGCGTCGTAGGTGTGCGTGATGCCGTGGTCGGCCCAGATGTCGTCGATCTGTTCCTGGGTCTGCCCACCGGTCAGGAGGGCCACGCCTTCGGCGCTGAGTTCACCGGTGAGGCGCCCTTGCAGGTCATAACGGGCCAGAACCTGGCGAACGTCGGCGGTGCCCGCTGCGCGGGTCGTCGATACGAGGTTGCCCACCGTGTCGTAGGTGTACAGCGTGACCGTGCCTTCGCCGTCGGTCTGCTCGACCAGGCGACCGACCGCGTCGTAGCGGCGGGACGAGACGAGTGCCTTCGCATCGAACGCGGGACGGATGTCCGCCAGTCGCAGGCTCGTCGTGTCCTGCGGCCAGTGGACCGCGACGCTGTAACGAATGGTCTTCGAAAGGCGTCCGGCATTGTCGTAGACGCTCTCGGTCAAGCGGTTCTCACCATCGACCTCGCCTACCACCCGGCCCAGCGTGTCGTAAACCACGCGCAGCGTCTGGTCGGCGCCTCGCGTGGCCGCCTGGAAGACGCTGTCGGGTGCCGACGTGGCGAGCAGCGACACGCCACCCGCTGCCGCGAACGCGTCTACACGGGACACGCCTTGCGCGAACCAGCCCTGGATGAGGCTCGCCTGGTCGGAGCCGATGCCGAGGATGCGCAGGTCGTTGCCGACCTGCTGGAAGCGGATCGAATCGAGGCTGCCCGGCGTAGTCGACAACACGGGGGGTGTCGCCGCTGCTGTCGCGGTCGCCGTCACGGCGGCGGACACCGCCGCGTAGTCCCACATCGTGCCATCGGCGAACCGGATCAAATCCACACGGTAGCTTGCCGCGGTGAAGTAGTTCGAGACCTGCAGGCGATCCCCTGTGCCGATGATCGAGACGAGCAGGTGGTTGCCGCTGCGCACGAGGCGGATGTCCGACGGACGCAGGCCGGCGGCGATCTGCAGCACGTCGGACTTGCCAGCCGCCGTGTCGTTGGAGGCGATCATGTCCTGGCCGGCGCCGCGACCAAACAGGTACACATCGTTGCCGGCGCCACCGTCGAGCGAGTCGTTGCCGGCGCCACCGTCGAGCGTGTCGTTGCCGATCCCGCTTGTGAGGGTGTCGTTGCCCGCACCGCCCAGCAGCAGGTCGTTACCGGCGTCGTCGTTCAGCAGGTCCAGCCCCGATCCACCATCGAGCGTGTCGTTGCCCGCCAACCCTTGCAAGGTGTCGTACCCGGAACCGCCGGCCAGCTGGTCGGCGAGGGCGGCCTGGCCGATGAGGGTGTCGTTGCCGAAGCTCCCTGCCTGCGAGAGGCGCAGCATCGTCGGGATGTCCCAGATCGTGCCGTCGGCGAAGCGGATCTGGTTGATCCTGCAGTAGTCGTAGTTGAAGAAGTCGGTCACCCACAGCACGTCGGCGCTGCTCGGGATCCTGATCCCCAAGTAATTTCCTGAGCGCACCAGCTGAACGTCGGCTGGGACCACATCCGGACTCAGCTGCACCACGTCCAGCCGTCCCGCCGTGCTGTCGTAGTTCGAGATCGTGTCAGACCCCGATCCACGACCGAACAGGTACGTGTCGTTGCCCAGTCCCCCGTCCAGCAGATCGTTACCTGCACCGCCATCGAGCGTATCGTTGCCGTTGTCGGCGTACAGGGTGTCGTTGCCCGTGCCGCCTTCCAGGCGGT
>CBINBY010000131.1:0-11524 GCA_966248995.1 uncultured Burkholderiales bacterium
CGCGCGCATCCAGCCAGGACGCAAGGGCCGCCACCAACGAGCCGGCGTGCAAGGGCCCAGTGGGCGAGGGTGCGAAGCGCCCGGTGTAGCCGGTCATGAATCTCCCGAGGGCATCCCGGCGTGCCGCTCCAGCAGGGCCTGCCTTGTTGTCGGACTTTCGAGTTGCTCCAGCCACCAGCGCAGGGCCAGCCCGGACGGCGGCGTCCCGGGGCTGGGGGCGCGCCACGCGTAGCCGAGCCGCGCCGTCGTGGGGCCGCGCTGCGTGGCCTTCACCACCAGCCGGCCGGCCTCGATGTGATGACGCGCCAGTGGCTCGGGCACGTACCCGCAGCCGAGGCCGCGGATCTGTGCCTCGATCTTGGCCTGCGTGCTGGCGACGGTGAACACGTCCTGTCCGGGCAGCAGATGCACCGTGATGGGCGCCATGCGCTGTGCCGAGTCCGCCACTGCCACCGCGCGGTGTCGCACCAACTCTTCCTCGTTCAGCGGTTGCGGTGCCTGAGCCAGCGGGTGGTGCGGTGCCACGGCGAAGATGAACTGGAGCTCGCCCAACGGCTTGACCTGGATGCCCGCGGGTGGCGCATAGTCGCGCCCCATGCCCACGCCGATGGCCAGGTCTGCCTGCCCGCTGGCCAATGCTTCCCAGGTGCCGGCGAGCACTTCCGTTCGCAGTCTCAGGCGCGTACCCGGACCTCGGGTGCTGGTCTCCGCTCCGTGGCTGGCGGAGGCCAGCGCGAAGAAGGCCTCGCACAGCTCGAAGAGGGTGGGGCGCGAGATCACGCCGTCGGTGGCCACGGTGAGTTGCGTCTCCCAGCCGGTGGCGACGCGCTTGACGCGGTTGGCCACGGCGTCGATCTGGGCAAGCAGCCGGCGTCCCTCGTGGAGCAGTTCCTCCCCGGCTGCCGTGAGCTTGGCCTGGCGCGATCGCCGGTCGAACAGGAGCACGTCGAGCGCTTCCTCCAGCTGGCGCACGTTGTAGGTCAGTGCCGAGGGCACCTTGCCCAGCTCGCGGGCGGCCGCGGCAAAGCTGCCGGTACGTGCGATGACATCGATCATCGCCAGCGCGTCGGGCGTGAGCACACGGGAGGCCGTCATGGGGGAATGTCGGGGCGGGGAAGCGGCCGGTTCATCTTATTTGAACGGGGACATCACGGCGGCCTCCTCCCCGCAAGCCCACGGGCCGCCTAGAGTCTGATGAATGTTGGAACGCAGGAACCGGGAGACGAGCATGTTGCACCTCCGCAAATCATCGGAACGCGGCCATGCCGACCACGGCTGGCTGAAGAGCTTCCATACCTTCTCGTTCGCCGACTACTACGACCCGCAGCACATGGGCTTCGGCAACCTGCGCGTCATCAATGAGGACCGCGTCGCGCCGGGCACCGGCTTTGGCACCCACGCACACCGCGACATGGAGATCATCAGCTACGTGCTCGAGGGCGAACTTGCGCACAAGGACAGCATGGGCCACGGCGCAGCCATCCGGCCCGGCGACGTGCAGCGCATGAGCGCCGGCCGCGGCGTGACGCACAGCGAGTTCAACCATGCGCCAGGCCAGACCACGCATTTCCTGCAGATCTGGATCCTGCCCTCCGAGCGGGGCATCGAGCCGGGCTACGAGCAGAAGCATTTCGACGCGGCGAGCAAGCGGGGCCGGTTGCAGCTGGTGGCCTCGCCCGAAGGCCGCGAAGGCTCGATCACGGTGCATGCCGATGCCTCCATGTACGCCGGACTTCTTGACGGCGATGAAGCCGCCGAGCTGCCGCTGGATGCGTCACGCAAGACCTACGTTCACGTGGCCCGCGGACGGTTGCGGGCCAACGGCATGACGCTAGGCGCCGGCGACGCGGTGGCGCTCGAGGGCGAGAGCCGACTGCGGCTGGAGGAGGGCGACGGCGCGGAGGTGCTCGTGTTCGATCTCGCGCCCTGAGAGGCGCCCCCAGCCGAGCCCAACGTTTCCTTGGCCGAGGCGGGTGCAGCGTGTGCGCAGGCTACATTTGCCCGCCATGGATCCGATGCTCACCCTGGCGACGCTGCTTCCCTGGATGGACTGGGCCGCCATGGCGGTGTTCTTCGGCGGTTGGGCCGGGTATGCGTGGTTCGCGCGACGCCGTGCCGACACCCGGCCATCGGTGCTCGCGGCTACCAACCGCATCCGCTCGCAGTGGATGCTGCAGACCACCTACCGGGATACGCGTGTGCTGGATGGCTCGGTGCTGCAGAGTTTGTCGACCAGCCCCTCGTTCTTCGCATCCACCACCATCCTGATCATCGGCGGCCTGCTGGCGGTGTTGGGCACGACGGACAAGGCCAGCGAGCTCGTGCGCGAGATCCCCTTCGCCGCGCGGACCTCCGCGCTGGTGTTCGACCTCAAGATCATGCTGATGGTGGTCGTGTTCGTGTACGCGTTCTTCCGCTTCACGTGGTCGATGCGGCAATACACCTTCGGCGCGCTGCTCATCGCTTCGGCGCCCGAGACGCGCCAGTTCGATGCCATGGGCACCGAGGCCGAGGCGCGTCGCAAGGCCTTCTCGGAAAAGGCCGGGCGCGTGGTCGGCCTCGCGGCCGAGACCTTCAACGACGGGCTGCGCGCCTACTACTTCTCTTTCGCCGCGCTGGGGTGGTTTTTCTCGCCGCTGGCCTTCATGCTCGGCACGGCCGGCGTGGTGTGGATCCTGTACCAGCGCGAGTTCCGGTCCGACGTGCTGGCGGTGCTGAACGCCTGATCACGCGTCGCGTGCGACGCGCACGCCGCTGAATTGCCACTGGGCGTCGGGCGGAAAGAAGTTGCGATAACTCGCCCGCGCATGGCTGGCCGGCGTGGCGCAGGAGCCGCCACGCAGCACGTACTGGTTGCACATGAACTTGCCGTTGTACTCGCCGACGGCGCCGGGCAGCGGCCGGTAGCCGGGGTAGGGGGAGTAGCTCGACTGCGTCCATTCCCACACGTCGCCGAACATCTGTACCGGCTCGTCGGTTCCCGAGCCGGCAGGCGGCAGCGGGTGGAACGCGCCACGTTCGGCGAAGTTGCATGGCAGCGGCCGCGACAGCTGTCGCGCGGCGAATTCCCATTCCGCCTCGGTCGGCAGCCGCGAGCCCGCCCAGCGGGCGTAGGCATCGGCCTCGAAGTAGCTGAGATGGCACGCCGGCGTGTGCGGGTCGAGCTCGACCCTGCCTTGCAGCGTGTGCGCAAGCCAGCGTTCGCCCTCGCGGTGCCAGTACAGCGGCGCATCGCGGGATTCGGCCTGCACCCAGTCCCAACCCATGGACAGCCACAGCTCGGGCCGTGCGTAGCCGCCGTCGTCGATGAACGAGATGTACTCGGCATGCGTCACCGGGCGCGATGCGAGCTCGAAAGGGGGTGCGCAGGCAGTGTGCCGTGGCGTCTCGTTGTCGAAGCAGAACGGGCCATCGCGGCCGGGATCGTGTCCGAGCTGGAACGCGTTGGGCACGTACGCATGCCAGCGCAAGGGTTCGGGTTGCACAACGCCGATGGGCCAGCGTCGCGCATAAGCCGGGTGCAGCGGGTTGAACGACAGCACGTGCTTGATGTCCGTGAGCAGCAGTTCCTGGTGCTGTTGCTCATGGTGCAGGCCCAGCGTGACCAGTTCTCGCAGCGTGGCGTCTTCGCCCTGCGTGGCGAGAAGGCCCGCCATGCGTTCGTCCACCTGCGTCCGGTAGCGCTTCACCTCGTCCAGCGTGGGCCGCGTGATGAGCCCGCGCTGCGCACGCGGATGACGCTCGCCGATACCCTGGTAGTAGCTGTTGAAGAGCACTCTGAACGCCGCATCGAAAGGCCGGAAGCCGGGCTCGAAGCGCTCCAGCACGAAGGTCTCGAAGAACCAGGTGACGTGCGCGAGGTGCCACTTGGCAGGACTTGCGTCGGGCATCGACTGCACCTGGCAGTCCTCGTCGGTGAGCGGCGCGGCCAGGGCCAGCGATCTCTCCCGCACGCGCCGGTACTCCTCGATGAGCGTCGCAGCGCTTGCCGGCGGGGCGGCGGCCGGGGTGCCGGCGGCTCGCTCGGGACGAGTCCTCATCGGCGTGCTCCTTGGACGATCCTGGCCGCAATGTAGCCAGCACCCCGGCCGGTCGGGTATCGAAGTGCAACCCGGCTGGCGGGGCCCGGTCCCGGCTCAGCCCAGGGGCGGCGACCCTTGCGACTCGCTCGATTCGTGCGTCTCGTGCTTCTCGTGCAAATGGGCGTCCAGCGATTCCCGGGAGTCGAAGACGAAGCACCGGCCCTCGAAGTGACGCCCGCCCGCGAGTTCGAAGTGCCGCAGGATGCCGCCCTCGAGCTGCAGCACATGGTCGATGCCGGCCTCGCCCATGTACAGGGCGGCCTTCTCGCAGCGGATACCACCGGTGCAATAGGTCACCACCGTCTTGCCCCGCAGCGACTCGCGGTGTTGCTGCACGGCGTGGGGAAACTCGCTGAAGCAGCCGATCTTCCAGTCGACGGCGTCGCGAAAGCGCCCGTATCCGACCTCGAAGGCGTTGCGCGTGTCGAGCATGACCACGGGACGGCCGTCATCGTCGCGCCCGGCATCGAGCCAGCGCACCAGGGTGGTCGGATCGACCGACGGCGCGCGTCCGGCCGCGGGGCGGATCGCGGGGTGGTCCATGCGGATGATCTCGCGCTTGACCTTGACCCGCAGCTTCCTGAAGGGCGCCTCGCGCGACCAGCTTTCCTTGGGATCCAGGCCGGCGAAGCGAGGGTCGGCGGCCAGCCAGGCGGTGAACGCGCGAACCGCCTGCGGATCGCCAGCGAGGAACAGGTTGATGCCTTCCTCGGCGAGCAGCACCGTGCCCTTGAGCGACAGCGAGGCAGCGCGGGCGTGGAGGCTGTCACGCAGCGCGGCGGTGTCGCGCAGCGGCGTGAACAGGTAGGTCGAGATATTGAGCACCGATGACACGGCGCGGGATTCTACGGACCGGGCCTTTCTAAAATCGCACGATGGCCTTCGTACATCTGCGCACCCACACCGAGTACTCCATCGTCGACGGCACGTTGCGCATCGGCGACGCGGTGGCCGCCGCGGTGGCCGACCGTCAGGCGGCGCTGGCCATCACCGACCTGTCGAACCTGTTCGGCGCAATCAAGCTGTACGGCTCGGCGCGCAAGAAGGGTGTCAAGCCCATCATCGGCGTGGACGTCTGGATGGAGCCCGAAGGCAGCGAGAAAGCGCCCAGCCGCCTGCTGCTACTCGTGCAGAACCGCGAGGGCTACCTCAACCTGTGCGAGTTGCTGTCTCGCGCCTGGCTCGGCAACGTGCAGCGCAACCAGGCCTGGCTCAAGTGGGAATGGCTGGCCACCCTGAACGGCGGGCTCATCGCCCTGTCGGGCGCCGACCAAGGCGCGGTCGGGCAGGCGCTGCTGTCGAAGGACGAGCAGCGTGCGCGCGAGATCGCGCAGCGCCTCTCGGCTCTTTTCCCGAGCCGCTTCTACATCGAGCTGCAGCGTGCGGGATTGCCCGGCCACGAGCCGCATGTGCGCGCGGCCGTGCCGCTGGCCGCGGGGCTGGGGCTGCCGGTGGTGGCCACGCATCCGGTGCAGTTTCTCGCCCCCGAGGATTTCGAGGCGCACGAGGCGCGCGTGTGCATCGCGGAAGGCGAAACCCTGGGCAACCCGCGGCGCGTCAAGCACTTCTCGCGAGAGCAGTACTTCAAGACCCAGGCGCAGATGGAGGCGCTGTTCGCCGACATCCCGAGTGCCCTGGCGAATACCGTCGAGATCGCCCGGCGCTGCAACCTCACGCTGGTGCTGGGTAAGCCGCGCCTGCCTGACTTCCCCACGCCGCTGGTCGACGGCGCGCCCATGCCGATGGCTGACTACTTCCGTGTCGCCTCGCACGAGGGCTTGGAGAACAGGCTGGCGCAGCTGTACCCGGACGAGGCGCGCCGCGCGGAGGAGCGGCCGCGCTACGTGCAGCGCCTCGACTTCGAGATCGAGACCATCCTCAAGATGGGCTTTCCCGGCTACTTCCTCATCGTGGCCGACTTCATCAACTGGGCCAAGAACAACGGCTGCCCGGTCGGCCCGGGCCGCGGCTCCGGCGCGGGTTCCCTGGTGGCCTACGCGCTCAACATCACCGGGCTGGACCCGCTCAAGTACAACCTGCTGTTCGAGCGATTCCTCAATCCCGAGCGCGTGTCGATGCCCGACTTCGACATCGACTTCTGCCAGGGCAACCGCGACCGTGTCATCGATTACGTGAAGGAGAAGTACGGGCGCGACGCGGTGAGCCAGATCGCGACCTTCGGCACCATGGCGGCGAAGGCCGCGCTGCGCGATGTGGGCCGTGTGCTGGGCATGGGCTACGGGCATGTGGATTCCATTGCCAAGCTGATCCCGGCGCCGCCGGGCAAGACCGTCACGCTCGCGCGCGTGCCGGAGGATCCCGATCCCGGCCTCATCTACGCCCGCAAGGAGGCGCCCGAGCTGGAGCAGCGCGAGGCGGCCGAGGAAGAGGTGGCCGAACTGCTGTCCCTGGCCGCCCGCGTGGAAGGCATCACGCGCAACATCGGCATGCATGCGGGCGGCGTGCTCATCGCGCCGGGCAAGATCACCGACTTCTGCCCGCTGTACATGCAGCCCGGCAGCGACAGCGCGGTGAGCCAGTTCGACAAGGACGACGTCGAGGCCATCGGCCTCGTGAAGTTCGACTTCCTGGGGCTGGCCACGCTCACGATCCTGGAGCTGGCCAAGGAGTTCATCATCGCGCGCCATCCCGAGCGGCGCGACTTCGACTACGACCTGCTTCCGCTGAACGATCCCAAGGTCTACCGTCTCTTCTCCGAAGGTCGCACGGAGGCCGTGTTCCAGTTCGAAAGCGCGGGCATGCAGCGGATGCTGCGCGAGGCCAAGCCAAGTCGCGTCGAGGACCTCATCGCGCTGAACGCGATGTTCCGTCCCGGGCCGCTGGAGAACATCCCGACCTTCTGCCTGCGCAAGCACGGCAAGGAGGAGGTGAGCTACCCGCACCCGCTGCTCGAAGGCGTGCTGGGCGAAACCTACGGCGTCATGGTCTACCAGGAGCAGGTGATGCAGGCCGCCCAGGTCCTGGGCGGCTACTCGCTCGGCGGCGCCGACCTGCTGCGCCGGGCCATGGGCAAGAAGAAGGCCGAGGAGATGGCCAAGCACCGCGAGATCTTCCGCGAGGGTGCAGCCAAGAAGAACATCTCCCCGGAAGTGGCCGACGAGGTCTTCGACCTGATGGAGAAGTTCGCCGGCTACGGCTTCAACAAGTCGCACGCTGCTGCCTACTCGCTGCTGGCCTACCACACGGCCTACGTCAAGGTGCATTACACGGCCGAGTTCTACGCGGCCAACATGACCATCGAGCTCGACGACACCGACAAGCTGCGCGTGCTGATGAACGATGCCAAGGGCTTCGACATCCAGCTTTTGCCGCCCGACGTGAACCGCGGCGTCTACCGCTTCGAGCCGGTGTCGGACAAGGCCATCCAGTACGGACTGGGCGCCATCAAGGGCACGGGGCAGGGCGCCATCGAGGCCATCGTCGGCGCACGCATCGAAGGCGGCCCTTACAAGAGCCTGTTCGACTTCTGCGCTCGCGTCGACCGGCAGCGCGTCAACAAGCGGGTAATCGAGGCGCTGGTCAAGGCGGGCGCCTTCGACGGCATTCATCCCGACCGTGCGCGCACGCTGGCGAGCATCTCGCTCGCCATGGACTGGGCCGACACGCAGGCCGCGCACGCGGGGCAGGGCGGGTTGTTCGACTTCGGCGATTCGCACGCGGCTTCGACTCAGGAGCCGGAGATGGTGGCGGTTGAGCCGTGGAGCATCAAGGAGCGGCTATCGTTGGAGAAGACGGCGCTGGGCTTTTACCTCTCCGGCCACCTGTTCGACCAGAGCGTCGACGAGGTGCGCCGCTTCTGCAAGCGCACCAACGCCGACCTCACCGACAGCCGCGAGCCGCAACTGCTGGCCGGGATCGTGACCGACTTGCGGGTGGTCAATGGCCAGCGTGGCCGCGTGGCCATCTTCAAGCTCGACGACAAGACCGAGCCCATCGAGGCGGTGGCTAACGAGGACCTTCACAACACGCACAAGGACCTGCTCAAGGACGACGAGCTCGTCATCGTGCAGGGCAAGGTCCAGCCCGACCGCTTCTCGGGCGGCCTGCGTCTGAACGTGCAGCAGGTCTGGGACCTGGCCGCTGCGCGCTGCCGTTTCGGCAAGTACCTGCGCGTGGAGGTTAACGGCAGCATTCCGCCTGTGGCAGAGGTGCTGCGCGACTTTCCCATGCGCCGCACGGCGACCGAGCATGGCGACCTCACGCAAGGCCTGTCGGTCCGGCTGGTGCTGGAGCGCGAGTCCGCTAGGGGGGAACTGGATCTCGGCGACGACGGGCGCTTCTTCCCCACCGATGAAGCCTTGGCACGCTGGCGTGAAGGAAGTCACGGACGCGCGAGCGTGGTGTACGAATAGTCACCCATTGCCGGGTTCCCTCGTCCACTTCGTCGCGATGCGGCCCGTTGATCGTGGACAGAATTGACGACGGAGGTGCATCCATGAAGCGACTTTTCCTTGCCCTGGCCCTGGCGGGCACCACATGCGCTGGCTGGGCCACCGACGTCGGCGTGTCGGTCGAAGTCAACCAGCCCGGCTTGTACGGCCGCGTCGACATCGGCCGCGTGCCCACGCCTCCCGCGGTGGTGTATGCCCAGCCCGTGGTGGTGGCGCCGCAGCCCGTCGTGGTGCAGCAGCAGCCCATTTACCTTCACGTGCCGCCCGGTCATGCCAAGCACTGGCGCAAGCACTGTGGCAGGTACAACGCATGTGGCCAGCCGGTGTATTTCGTGCAGGAGACCTGGTACCAGCAGCAGTACGTGCCTGCGATGCACGGCGGCAGGCACAAGGACCGGGACGGCCATCCTGGCCGAGGCCATGGGCACGGCAGGGGCCACGGCAAAGATTGAAGAACGTGTGAACGAAGCCGCCATGCCCGGTCATCCCGCCCAGACGCACCCACTCCGCGTTGCAAATGCGGGTTGTAGCCCAAGCTACGCCTGCCCTTTGCGCCTTGGTTGGGCACGGTTGGACGGTCTGCTCGGGGACGTCGGATTCATTCGCACCTTCTGACCTGTGGCCGCCACGCGCCGGCCGACATGTCTCGGACACCGACCACCGGCCTGATCCTCACTGGAGGCGGCGCGCGTGCCGCCTACCAGGTGGGCGTGCTGGATGCGATCGCGACGATCCGGCGGCACAGTGACGCCCCATCCGACAACCCCTTCCCCGTGATCGCTGGCACCTCTGCCGGCGCGATCAACTCCACCGCCCTGGCCTGTCGCGCCGACGACTTCCACACGGCCGTCGGGGGACTGGTGCGCGTGTGGCGCAGCTTCCGCGCCGAGCAGGTCTATCGCGCCGACTCCATCGGCATGATCCGCACCGGCGCCCGCTGGCTCACCATGATGTCCATGGGCTGGATGCTGAACCACTGGCGCCGTGCCCGCCCGCGTTCATTGCTCGACAACGCGCCGCTGGCCGAATTGCTCGGGCAACTCATCGATACGGCCCGCATCCAGCAGATGCTGGTGGGTGGCCATCTGCAAGCGCTCGCCGTCACGGCGTCGAGCTACGGCTGCGGGCTGCACGTGACCTTCTACGACGCGGTCCAGGACTTCGTGCCATGGGCCCGCTCCCAGCGCATCGCGGTGCGCTGCGAGGTGAGCGTGGCCCATCTGCTCGCGTCCTCCGCGATCCCTTTCGTGTTCCCAGCGGTCCCGCTGTCGCTGCATGGGCGTGTGGAGCATTTCGGTGACGGGTCGATGCGTCAGACGGCGCCGATCTCGCCGGCGGTCCACCTGGGGGCCGAGCGCATTCTCGTGGTGGGCGCGGGCCGCATGCACGAGCCGGCGCTGGAGCGGCCCAACGCCGACGAATACCCTTCGGTGGCGCAGATCGCAGGCCACGCCCTTTCGAGCATCTTCCTCGATGCGCTGGCGGTCGACGTGGAGCGGCTGCAGCGCATCAACAAGACATTGGCGCTGCTGCCCCCTGAAGCGCGGCATCACACCCACCTGCGGCCCATCGACGTGCTGGTCATCGCGCCCAGCAAGCGGCTGGACGACATCGCGGCCAAGCACCTGGGCAGCCTGCCCGCTCCGGTGCGCGCGCTGTTGCGCGGTGTCGGCGTGTCGGGCCGCGGCGATGATGCCCGCGGCGCCGCGCTCGCGAGCTACCTGCTGTTCGAGGCGCCGTATACGCGCGAGCTCATGGCGCTCGGTCGTTCGGACACCTTCGCTCGTCGCGACGAGGTGATGGCGTTCTTCGGCTGGACGCCTGTGTTGCGCATGGAGGGGCGAGACGTGCCGCAACGCATGGTGGCGGTGGGCTGAAGAAGGTGTGAACGAATCCGACATGCCCGCTCATCCCGCCTAGACGCGCCCACTCGGTGTTGCAAATGCTTCCCGTAGCCCGGGCTACGGCTGCGCTTTGATTGGGCACATTTGGACGGCCTGCTCGGGCACGCCGGATTCATTCACACCTTCTGAAGTCGCGCCCCCGGCATCCAGGCGCGGTCCCTTTAGACGGCTGGCTTGGCGACCTTCGGTGCCGGCTTGTCCGCCTGGTGCGCGGGCTCGGCGACATAGGTCTTGCCGTTGACCGTGAGCCCAGCCTGCGCCAGCTTGCCGGCCTTGGCGTCCTTGATGCCGTTGACACGGGCCATCAGATCCTGCCAGTCCTTGAACGGCGCCTTCTTGCGCTCGTCGAGCATCTTGCCTGCCACCGCGGGCCCGATGCCCTTGATGGCCTCCAGTTCGGCTTGCGTGGCCTGGTTGATGTCGGTGGCGGCGAACGAGATCGTGGCGGCGAAGGCGAGCAGCGTGGCGATGAGCGTCTTGAACATAAGTCCTCCCTGAGGGTTTGGGTTCGTCGGATGGCGCGTTGCGAGGGCATCGCGCTGGACGTCACTTTAGGGATCGCTGCATCGAGCGTCGACCCTCGGAAGGGGGCGCCGGAAGAGGGTGCCGCTATGGGGGATCAGGTGGAGGCAGCGAGCCACCGCACGTACTTCGCGACCCCCGTGGCCACATCGGCGAACGGGTGCGCGCAACCCGTGGCGCGCAGCCGCGAGAGGTCGGCCTGCGTGTGGCACTGGTACTTGCCGACCAGCACTTCCGGGAAGGGGATGTACTCCACGATGCGCCGGCTTACCAGTTCGTTCAGCGGCAGCTCGCCTTCGCCGTTCAGTGCGCGCCACGCGTTCACAGTGGCCAAGGCCACGTCGTTGAAAGGCTGCGCGCGGCCGGTACCGAGGTTGTACACGCCGCTCACCTGCGGGTTCTGCAAGAACCAAAGGTTCACCGCCACCACGTCGTCCACGAAGACGAAGTCGCGCGACTGCTCCCCCGGGCCGTAGCCGCCGTACTCGCCGAAGAGCTTGACCTGGCCGGTGTCGCGCAGCTGGTTGAAATGGTGAAAGGCCACCGAGGCCATGCGGCCCTTGTGCTGCTCGCGCGGGCCGTACACGTTGAAGTAGCGGAAGCC
>CBINBY010000132.1:0-11484 GCA_966248995.1 uncultured Burkholderiales bacterium
ATCGGGGTGCCCGGCGAGCTGTGCGTGCACTACGCCTGGATGGCGCGCGGCTACTGGCGTCAGCCGGAGCTGACGGCCGAACGCTTCGTGCCCCACCCCTACGGCCCGCCGGGGTCGAGGCTGTACCGCACGGGCGACTTCGTCAGGCGACTGGCGGACGGGTCGCTGGAGTACCTGGGGCGCGAGGACTTCGACATCAAGATCCGCGGCCAGCGCGTGGACGTGCGGCAGGTGGAAGCGGCCCTGGCTGCTTGTGATGGCGTGCACCTGGCTGCGGCCGGAGCATGGCGCGACGATCGGGGCGACACCCATCTGGTGGCCTACGTCGTCCCTCGATCCGAGCAGCCGCTGCAGGCCGCATGGCTGCGCAGGGAACTGGCCGAGCGATTGCCGGCCTTCATGGTGCCCAGCCTGTACGTCGCCCTGCAGGCCCTGCCGCGCACGACAACCGGCAAGCTTGACCGCAAGGCGCTGCCCGCCCCGCAGGCCGACGCGCTGGCGCAGCAGCCGTATGTGGCACCGCAGACCGACACCGAGCGCGCGCTTGCGGCCATCTGGAGCGAACTGCTCGATGTGCCACTCGAACGCCTCGGCCGGGCGGATGACTTCTTCGCCCTGGGCGGGCACTCGCTGCTGGCCAGCCGTGTGGCGTCCCAGGTGCAGCAGGCGCTGCACAGGCCGCTGCAATTGCGTGAAGTCTTCGAGCATCCGACCTTGCATGAACTCGCCGATCGGGTCGATGCCTTGCCTTTGCAGCTGTCTGCGGTCATTGCGCCTCGAGCCGTGCACCAGGATGCGCCACTAAGCTTCCCGCAGCAAAACCTATGGTTCCTGGACCGGCTGGAGCCTGGGAATCCAGCGTTCAACCTGTCCGGGGCGATCAGGCTGTCCGAAGGCATTAACGTGCCGACACTCGTACAGGCATTTCGTGCACTGGTCGACCGCCATGAAGTGTTGCGAACCACCTTTCAAGAGCGCCACGGGCAGGTGGTCCAGCACATCGGACCGACGGGGCTGGCCGAAGTAGAGGAGGTGGACTTTTCGGAGCTCGAGTTCGATGAGCGCGAAGCTGCGGCTCGCTCGTACTGTCGGCGCATGGTGGCCACGCGATTCGAGCTGAGCCAAGGCCCGCCGATCCGCTTGCATGTGATTCGGCTCGGTGAAGAAGTGATGGCTCAGATCGTTCTGCATCACATCCTTGCAGACAGCTGGTCGATGAAGCTGCTGAGGTATGAGCTGGACGCCATTTACCAAGCTTTCGTGCAAGGGGGTGATTCGCCACTGCCACCTCTGCCACTGCAATACGCAGATTACGCAATCTGGCAACGCGAGACGCTGCAGGGAGAACTGCTTCAACGAAAACTGCAGTATTGGGTCAAGCAACTGGCAGGGGCGCCAGAACTGCTGGCGCTTCCCACCGATCGGCCACGGCCGCCCATACAGACGTATCGCGGGCGCACCATCGTCCGCAGGATCGAGCCTTCGCGGGTCACGTCAGCAAAGGAGCTGGTTCGAGAGAAGCGCGTCACACTGTTTTCCCTGTTGCTCGGCGTGTTCACGATATTGCTTTGGCGTTATAGCGGCCAGACCGACATCGTTGTCGGAACCACCGTTGCAGGACGACCCTACCCGGATCTGGAACATCTCATCGGAATGTTCGCCAACACGTTGGCTTTGCGCACGCATATCACATTCGATAGAACAGTCTCAGACTTAATGCTGCAGATTCAAGATGCCGCGCTCGAGGCGTATGCCAACCAGGAGATTCCCTTCGAGCGCATCGTCGAGGAACTCAAGTTGCCTCGCAATGCGAGTCACACGCCGCTGTACCAAGTGCTGTTCTCTCTGCATAACTCGCCCGATCTCGAGAAGAATTCGAGTCTGGATGGTGCCGATCTGCGTGGGGATGTTTCGTCGTTCGATGTGCGCGTGGACCTGGTCGAGTCCGGGGGGGAACTGCTGGTACTTTGGGAATACAACACGGACTTGTTCGACGACAGCACGGCGCAACGGATGCTGAACCATTTCGATCAACTGATGAGACAAGCAGTGAGCGAGCCCCATACGCCATTGACTCGGCTGTCGCTGGTGGATGACCAGGAGCGCATGCGTTTGCTGCATCAGTTCAACGATACCGCGGCCGCTTGCAACTCGAATTTCGTGCACGAGCTCGTCGAGGACCAAGTGCGCCGTACGCCAGATGCCACGGCAGTGGTCTTCGAGGGTGCAAGACTGACCTATCGTGAGTTGAATGAGCACGCCAACAGGCTCGCTCACCACTTGAGGGAGATCGGGGTACGGCCGGACTCTCGGGTGGCCGTTGCGATGCAGCGTGGCCACCAATTGGTCGTCTCCCTCCTGGCAACCATGAAAGCCGGTGGCGCATACGTACCTCTCGATATCGAGTACCCGAAAGAGCGCCTCGTTGCCATGCTGGCCGACTGTCAGCCGGCCGTCATGCTGGCCGATAGTCGCGCCAGGGAAGTACTGGCTGGGTCGACGTCGCGATTGCCGGTGCTCGACGTCGGCGTCGACACGGCATGGGCCGCGCAAACGACCGAGAACCCAGACTCATGTGCATGGGGTCTGATGCCGGATCACACGGTCTACATCATCTACACCTCGGGCTCCACAGGAATTCCGAAGGCTGCGCAGGTGCGGCACCGGGGTTTCGCCAACTTGATGGAGTGGTTCCTGCGCGATATGGGCTTCGAATCCACTGATCGTGCATTGATTGCGAGTTCGCACAGCTTCGACCTCACCCAGAAGAATATCTTCGGGCCATTGATGGTCGGCGCGACGCTGTACTTGGGATCAATACCGTTCGAACCCCGTGCCTTGCTCAAACAGGTAAGCGAGTTCGGCATCACGTACTTCAATCTCGCCCCCAGCGCTTTCAACGCATTGGTCGATGCGGACGATCATCATCAAATGCGCAGCGTTCGCAGAGTTGTGCTGGGAGGCGAGCCCATCCAGCCAAGCAAGCTGCTCAAACTGCCTGAGCCCAGACCCGAGTTCATCAATAGCTATGGCCCCACTGAGTGCAGCGATGTGGTTGCATACCATGTTCTGCAAGAGCCGCTTCAGCAGTACGAGAAGGGCGTACCTTTGGGCAAGCCCATTCGAAACACGCGGTTGTATGTCCTGGATGCCCTTGACCAACTGGTACCTGCAGGAATGGCGGGTGAGCTTTGCGTGGCGGGTACGGGCGTTGGGCGAGGGTACCTTCACCAGTCGGTGTTGACGGCCGAGCGCTTCGTTGCCGATCCGTTCTGTGACGGAGAGGTCATGTATCGAACAGGAGACTTGGCACGCTGGAATGCCAACGGCCAGCTGGAGTTCCTGGGACGCAACGATTTCCAGGTGAAGGTACGCGGCTTGCGCGTGGAGCCGGCGGAGATCGAGGCGGCATTGCTTCGGACCGATGGGGTGCGTGAAGCGGTGGTCCTCGCGCGCGAACAGGGGGGTGAGCAGCACCTCATCGCGTACGTCGCCGGCAACCACGCCGATACCCCAGGCGCACTCGACCCCCCACTCGACCCCCAAACCTTGCGGCGAGCCTTATCGAGCCGCTTGCCTGCGCATATGGTGCCCACGGCATTCGTTGTGCTCCGGTCGCTGCCCCTCATGCCCAATGGCAAGATCGATCGTCGGGCGCTCCCAGCTCCGGAACTCGATGCATTGGCAAGGGAGCCGTACGTCGCTCCCCGGACGGACACGGAGCGGATCCTGGCGGGCATCTGGAGCGAACTGCTCGGCGTGCCTCTGGAGCGCCTCGGTGTTCATGACAACTTCTTTGCCATGGGCGGCCATTCCCTCGGCGCAGTGCGAGTGGTCGATCTGGCGAGGCAGCGCGGCCTCCAAGTGCCTCTTGCGGCCATGTTTGCGCAGCCTCATCTGAGAGCGTTGGCGGAATCGCTCGCGATACCTGCGCAGGCGCAGGCGCAGCCGCGGGCAGTCTGCTTGAGAGAGGGCAGCAGCGGGTACCGTCCCTTGTTCTGCGTACCCCCGGCGTCGGGCGTGCCGTCTGGCTACGCAGCGTTTGCTTCTCAGCTCGACCTGCCGATATCGGTCTATGGGCTCATGGGCCCGCACAAGACATTGGCGCCATGGCGTACGTTCGCCGAAGCCGCGGCAGTGCTGATTCGCCAGATGCGCGACATCCAGGGTCATGGGCCTTACCGGCTTGCCGGGTGGTCATTGGCAGGTTCGCTGGCGTACGAAATGGCGACACAGTTGATCGAGGAGGGCGAGTCGGTCGAATACCTCGCTCTTTTCGATGCGTTCCGCGACATGAGCTTGCTGCAAGCCTACGACGTCGGTTCCCAGGTTGAACGGCTCGATCAACTGGACATCGGCGCCGTGCCGAACACCTCGCCGGTCGATATGGCGGAGCTGGTTTCGCAGTGGCGCAAACACATACTGGCGGCGGAGGCTGCGCTCTTCGACTTTGTTGCGAGGCCGACTCACGTTCGCATCCATCTTTTCACCGCGGGAGGCAACATGCACCGCACAGGTTGGCCCTACCTGGGTTGGGATTCGGTTGTGCCTGCAGATCGGATCACAGCCATCCCGGTGGCCGGGTCGCACGACGACATGCTTTCCGAACCCTTCGTCCGCTCGCTGGCCCGCGAGGTCTCGCTTACCTTGCATCGGTGCATGAACGAGGAGGGACACGAGAACCAAGAGATGCGCGTTCAGCGACCGAGGTGAGGCGCTGATGAGTTCAGGCGAGGCTCAATCCCTGTCTGTCCTCGGCCTCACTGTGGCAGGCTGGCCGCGCGCCGAGGCGGCAACGTCGTCGGGCTGCGCGGACCGTCGCGCAGCAGCTGCCTGTAGTGCATCAGCAGCAGGGGCAGCATCTGTTGCCAGTCATAGGACTCGGCGCGTTCGCGTGCCCACCTCGACAGCGTCGCGCGTTGCCGGGTGAAGAGCGCCTGCAGGGCTTGCGCGTAGCTGTCGGCGCGCCCGTCGTGCACGGCGGCCCCGACGCTGTCGTCCACCAGTTCGGCCAGGCCCTCCGCGGCTCGGGCTACCACCGGCGTACCGCAGGCCATGGCCTCCAGTACCGACAGGCCGAAGGTCTCCTGGTCGCCGGCATGCACGAAGGCATCGGCGCTGGCGAGCACGCGCGCCAGCGCCATCGGGTCGCCGATGTGCGGGAGCACGCGTACCCGGTCGCCACAGGGCGGCACGGGCCCTGCGCCCACCGCCAGCAGCAGGTACGGGGCGCCCAGCTTGCGAACGGCTTCCACGAGCACGTCCAGATGCTTTTCGGGCGCGAGACGGCCGGCGTAGACCAGCAGCCGGGTATCCGGTGGCAGCGCCAGCTGCTTGCGCCAGGCGGCGCTGGCGCGTGCCGGGTGGAACACCCGGGTGTCCACGCCCAGCGGCTGGCACGTCACGTTGGCCACGCCCCAGTCCTCCAGGCGTCGCCGCATGGCTTCGCTCGGCGCGAGGACCAGGTCGAACTGGTGGTACAGGTGCCGTGCGTAGCGGCGCGCGGCCGCGGCGCCCGCAGGCCCGAGCCACTGACGCCCGAGCAGCTCGAGGTTGGAGTGACAGAACGCCACTGCCGGAATCCCCATCGCCTGCGCGGCGTCGAGCGCGGACCAGGCGAGCCGGTAGGGATCGCCCGCCTCGATCACATGAGGCTCCAGTTCCCGCAGGGTGGCCGACAGGAGCCGGCGCCGCAGCGGGAAGCGGTAGCCGCCCGAGCCGGGCAGGCGCATGCCCGGCAGGGCCACGACACCCGGTGCATCGGCCACGGGCGCGGCAATGGTGTGGCGCCAGCCGGTATGGCGCGTGATCCAGACATGCTTGGCGAGCAGGTAGCGGCGCACACCGCCGCCGGTGGGGCTCCAGAACATGGTCGTGTCGACCACGTGCGTTCCGGCGCCGATGTCGCCCAGCAGCTTGTCCATGCCGGCGCCAATGCAAGCGCCGTTCCTGCTCAACATGCGGAATACGCGGCCGGGCATGCCACCTGCCTGTGAGCGCAGCCCCGGCGTCTTGACGCCCAACCATGACGAAAGGATGTACTTCATGGCCATGAGCAACGACGACATCGTCGACACCCTGAATGACCTCATCGAGACCTGCCGCGACGGCGAATACGGCTTCAATGCGTGTGCAAAGCACACCGCTTCCGAAGAATTGCGCAAAGTGTTTCAGCAGCGCGCCGAGGATTGCCGCGTCGCCGCCGGTGAACTCCTGCCCTACGTGACGCAGTACGGTGGCAAGCCCGACCAGGGCGGCAGCGCGAGCGGCGCGCTGCATCGCGGATGGGTCGCCGTGCGCGGCTCGCTCGCAGGCTACTCGGACAAGGCCATGCTCGAGGAATGCGAGCGCGGCGAGGACACGGCGCTGGCCCGCTATCGCAAGGCACTCAAGCAGGACCTGCCCGAGCAGCTGCGCGCGCTCGTGCAGCGACAGGAGCTGGGCGTGCAGCGTAACCACGACCAAATCAAAGCTTTGCGCGACCGCGCGAAAGAAAGCCTGTAGGAACTTCCGCAGCCTTTACCCGCGGCGCGCGCCGTTCGGATGACGGGCGGCGCGAGGCTGCGGTGCCGAGGCCGGAGGTTCCGGCCGCGGAGGGTCTCGTCTACGTCAATGACGAGATGCCCGGCATCCGTCGCGTGCGCAGGGGCAGCGGTTTCGTCTACTTGCGCCCCGATGGCCGGCCGCTGCGCGACGAGGCACACCTCGCTCGCATCCGGCGCCTGGCCATTCCGCCCGCGTACGCCGAGGTGTGGATCTGCCCGCTGCCGCAGGGTCATCTGCAAGCCACCGGCCGCGACGCGCGGGGGCGCAAGCAGTACCGCTACCACGTTGAGTGGCGCGCCGTGCGCGATGCCGACAAGTTCGGGCGCATGGGCGAGTTCGGCCGCGTGCTGCCGCGCATCAGACGGCAGGTACAAACCGATCTGCGACGAAACTGCGTGGACCGTACCTGCGTGCTGGCGGCCCTCGTGCGCCTGCTCGACACCACGCTCGTGCGCGTGGGCAACGACGAGTACGCCCGCACCAACGGTTCCTATGGCCTGACCACCTTGCGCGATCGGCACGCGGCCGTGCACGGCAGCACGCTGCGACTGCGCTTCCGCGGCAAACACGGCATCGTCCACGACGTGTCCGTTGACGACCCGCGGCTGGCTCGCATCGTGTGCCGCTGCCAGGCGCTTCCGGGGCAAGAGCTGTTTCAGTACGAAGACGAGCTGGGGCAGGTGCGCAGCATCGACTCGACGGACGTGAACGACTATCTGCGCGAGGTGGCCGGCGCGGATTTCACCGCCAAGGACTTTCGCACCTGGCACGCCACCGCTCATGCCTTGGCGCTGCTGCGCCAGCGGCGCGAGGATGGCCGCGCGGGGTGTCGAAGCGCCAGGGAAATACTGGCGGAAGTGGCCGCGCGCCTGGGCAACACGGCGGCGGTGTGCCGCAAGTCCTATGTGCATCCCGCCGTGCTGGATCTCGCTGCCTGCGGGCTGGAGGAAGGCGATGCGGCTTCGAGTGCGGCGCCGCGGAGTTCGAGCACGGGGTTGAGCGCGTCGGAGAGGGATCTGCTCGCGTTTCTGGAACGCACGCAGCGCCGGCCGCAGGAACTCAAGGCGCTGCTGGAGCAAAGCGTCAAGCGCACGCGCCTATCGGCGGGCCGGTCAGGTCGCCGGGCTGCTTGACGCGGACCGAGCGCAAGACGTGCGAGACGGCGGGAAGGCGCCTGCGGCCCGATCGTCGCGCGGTCGCGAGCATTTACAGCAGCTCCGCGCGATGCAGGGGCTCGCGCAAGGCGGTCCACGCTGCAGGAGCGTCAAGGTGGGCCTCGTCGTGAGGTCTTGGCTCCATCCACTTCGATCACTGCGGCTTCCGCCGATGACCCCTGGCACTGCTCAGGAAATACAGCTGTACGAAGGCGCTTTTCCTCGCGTCGCAAGCGACCCCCTGCGGCGACATTGTGTCCCGCGCTTGCCGATCACGAGCCGAGACGAATCGGGTCGGCTTTCCCGTGCCTTCCGGCCTCTTCATCCAAACCTCAAGGAGAATTGATGTTCGATCCCAAGAAGACCCTGCTGTCGGTTGCTGTCACCCTCGCGCTCGCCGCTTGCGGCGGAGGTGGAGGATCCGTGTCGTCGGAGCCTGCCGCCACGAGCGGCACGGCGGTCGATGGCTACATCAGCGGCGCGACCGTCTTCTGCGACACCAACGACAACGGCGCACTCGACACCGGCGAAGCATCGGTCACTACGAACGGCAGCGGCAAATACACCTTTGCTAGCCAATGCTCCGGCACCGTGGTCGTCACGGGCGGCACCAACGTAGACACCAACTATCCCTTCGGCGGCGTGCTCAAGACCCGGGCCGACGCCTCCATCGCCTCGCCCCTGACCACCCTGATGGTCTCGGGCGACATGACGCCCGCACAGCTGGCCGCCGCACTTGGCTTGGGCGACATCGACGTGACGCAGATCGACCCGATCACGCACACCGATGCCAAGCTGCTGAGGATCACGCTGGCCCTGCAGCAGATCCTGCAGCAGCTGGCCAACGGCGGCAGCAGCGCGGGAGAGATCGCAGCCGGGTACGCCAAGATCGCCCACGCCATTGCCGCCACGCTGAAGAGCGCCGGCACCCCGCTGTTCGCCAGCGACGGCAGCATCAACGACACGGTGTTGAGCGCGGCCATCACCGCCGCGCTGGAGGCCAACAACGTCACCGGCGCGTCCGTGGCGGGGCTGGCAACCCAGCTGAAAGAGCAGGCCGAGGCCTTCTCGAAGGCGGAGAACGTGGGAGCTCTGGTCGAACTCGCCAAGTCGTTGCAGCACCCGAACCTGGCGGCGCCGGATACCGTCAAATATCTGGCGCTCAAGGATGACTCGATCGCGATCAACGGCACCACGCAGACGCTGTCGTCACTAAACGACGGCATCACCGTCGACGGACTGTCGACCGCGAGCCTGCAGTTCAGCGTGCATGGAATCGTGAGCGCAACGAGGACCGCGTCCATGGGGTTGGAGCTGACTGAAGTCGGCGGCTCGGAGCGCAAGTTGCAGGTCATGATCGACAAGGTCAACGTGACCGTGACCGACGGGATGGTGGGCGCCTCCATCCCCGCCGATGCCAAGGTGTACGTCTTCGCCCACAAGGCGAACGGCGTGGACGTGGAGGTCACGCTGCAGGACATGTCGTTCGACCCGATCACGATCAACGACAACACCCTCAACCTGCACTACGACCGCATCGTGAACAAGGTGCTCGATGCCAGCTCCGGTGCCGACGTGCCGACCGCCCAGGCGTTCGCCGGCATCACCGGCACCTTTGCGGTGAAAGTGGCGGTGCGCGGGCTGAACGTGCGTCACGAGGATGCAAGCGCCCTGGACCTGACGACCGTGAAGGTAAACGGCTTGGATCAGTCGGTCACGGGCTCCGGCTTCAGCGGCACCCTTACGATCCAGTAAGCGACACGAAAACGGACGAGACGGGCGCCGCGCGTCTCGTTGTGATGGCGCAGCGGTTCGCGCGCACTCGCGCGAACCGCTCTTTCTGTGTCCTACGAGTCACCGCCTTGAACCCACGCCACTTACCCCGGCAGATGTTGTGCCGCCCGGCCGCCGTCGCGGCCTTGTCGTTGTCGTGTGGCGCCGCGACGGCAGCTCCGCTGGATGCGTTGCTTTCCGCTACGCGGCCCAATGGCGCGAGCCGGTCGGAACTGGAGCTTTCCTACGACCTCGTCAACGACTCCATGGATTTCCTGCACCTGCGCGACAAGCGGCCGGCCAGCGGCGCAAGCGCGACCTCGAAGCCGGGAGACTATCGAGGCTTTCACCTGCGCGGCATTCATGCGCTCAGTGCTTCGTGGCACATCGAGGGCGGCCTGTGGCGGCGCCAACTCGATTACCGCAGCTTCACCGCGGACGTGACCAGCTGGCAGATAGCCGCGCAATACCGCTGGCTAGACGGCAGCGGCTTGCGCCCGAACGCGGCCTTGCGCGCGAGCGCCTGGGGCAACCGCTCCCGCGAGATGCGCAAGAACACCTCGACGACGATCGAAGGCATGAAGTTCAGCTCGGCCTGGGTCGTCAATCCGCGCGACATGCAGCTGCAGGCCGATGTGATCGGGACATGGCCTTTGGCGTCCAGCCTCGCTGTGAACACGTTTGCCGGTGCGGGCGCGGGGAGCGTCGACTTTGATCGCGTCGGCGCCGTCTACAAGAAGAACGGATGCGACTATCAGGTCACGTTCTCGCCGGAGAGCATCGTCGCCACATGCACGACGCCGCAGCAGACCGTCCGCGTCACGTCGCCAGCCAGCGTCTATGGCATTCATGTCGACAAGGAAGCCCGCTACGACACGCGCTACTTCCACCTCGGCGGTTCGGTGCAGTGGCATGGCGAGCGCTGGCGTGCCGGGGCGGGCTATCAGTACCTGCATTTGAGCCGCAGCGATGTTGACGACATCCTTGTGAGCCGGGGCGAAACGGCGTACAGGACCAGCCGCGTGCTCATCGTCGAAGCCGGGTGGCGGGCATCGCGGGGCACGACGCTTTTCGCCCGCGGCCAGCTCATGAGCAATCAGTTCGCCGGCGAAATCCCGATGGCCTACAACACAGTCACCGCGCGGCGCTTCAACCAGCGTTACGGCATCCTCAGCACGGGGCTCAGCGTCGGGTTCTGACGCGCCTTCGGTCACTAGCCTACGGTGGTTCACAAGGCCACCGTAGGGATGGAGTGGGCGGTGCCGACGCGAGGACGTTTCCAGAACGAGCACCCCCCGGCACATCGTTTGCTCTTCCACCGGGCACCATGCCGCAGCCCGCCTTTGCCGGCTTTTCACGCGCCGATCGCGTGGACGAGGTGCGCTCGTGGCGGCTCGCGAAGAACTGTCGCCTCGCGCCGGCTCGCCTCATCGGCGTCACGTGCGGGGCCCCGCTGCTCGGTGTCGGGCCCGGCCTGCTGCTTTTGCTGCTGGGTTATCCCTACGTGGCGCTCTTCGCCATGGCGCAGATCGTTGCCGTGCTGACCGCCGTGCTGATCTATGGCAGACACGCCGCCGATGGCGAGCGCTTGTCGGTGGGACAGGGCAGGGTGTCGCTCACCGTGTACGACGGTTTGCGCCAGACCAGCGAGTCTTGGGGGGTCCAGGGCGTGCGGGTGTGGCGCGCCGAGGCCGAGCACAGCGAAATCACGCTTTATGCAGGAGGGCAACTGCACTGGCTCGCAGGTCATGTGCGCGCCGATCACCGACGTGCGCTGGAAACGGAGATTCGACAGGCCATCGAGGCCGAACAAGCCCGAAGCGGTGGCGCATGACTCCCAAGCCACGGAACATCGTTTACCACCCACCCGTCACGCCCCAAGGACCTCACCCATGAGCTACGTTGCGCACCCGACGGACGTGAGCCTCCCGCATCACGACGAGCACGACCACCCGCATGGCTGGCGGCGCTGGCTGTATGCCACCAATCACAAGGACATCGGCACGCTGTA
>CBINBY010000133.1:0-11195 GCA_966248995.1 uncultured Burkholderiales bacterium
GGGACGCGGTCGAGCTGCCCAGCCAGTTCATGGAGAACTTCTGCTGGGAGTGGGAAGTGCTCAAGCACCTCACCGCCCACGTCGACACCGGAGAGCCTCTGCCGCGACCGCTCTTCGACCGCATGCTGACCGCGAAGAACTTCCAGAGCGGGCTGCAGACGCTGCGGCAGGTGGAGTTCGCGCTGTTCGACATGCGTTTGCATGCCGAGCCCGGCACCGAGTCCCGCATCCAGAACGTGCTCGACGAGGTGCGCCGTGAAGTGGCCGTGATCACGCCGCCGCCCTTCAACCGCTTCCAGCACAGCTTCTCGCACATCTTTTCGGGTGGTTACGCCGCCGGTTACTACAGCTACAAGTGGGCTGAAGTGCTGAGCGCCGACGCCTGGAGCGCCTTCGAGGAGTGCGCCGAACGGCGGGGCACCGTGCTCGATGTGGAAACGGGCCGTCGATACCGTGAAGCCGTTCTCGAAACGGGCGGCAGCCGGCCGGCAATGGAGAGCTTCAAGGCATTCCGCGGGCGCGAGCCAAGCATCGACGCGCTGCTGCGGCACCAGGGCATGGCTTGAGCATGTGCCTCAAGGCGGCTAGATTGCGGTCCACGAGGAGGATCCGATGAGGAAGATGCATCGCTGGGTGGCCGCGATACCCTGGGCTGTGCTCGCGCTGGCCGGCACTTCTGCACACGCGCTGTACAAGGTGGTGGGCCCGGACGGCAAGGTCACCTATACCGACACGCCACCGCCGCCCCAGAACGCAGGCAAGGTCAGCACCATGACGGTGGGCGGCGCGAATGCGGCAAATGATGCCCGCCTGCCCCTTGAACTGCGCCAGGCCAGCCAGCGTTACCCAGTCACCCTGTACACCATGAAGGACTGCGGCCCCTGTGACAGCGGCCGGGCATTGCTGCGCGGCCGTGGAGTGCCGTATGTGGAGAAGCTCGTCATCAGCAACGAAGACGGGGAGGCTCTGCAGCGCGTGACCGGCAACCGCGCCGCGCCCACGCTGACCATCGGCTCGCAGGTGCTGCGCGGCCTGTCGGCCGACAGCTGGAACTCCTATCTCGATGCCGCGGGATACCCTCGCGAATCACGCCTGCCGGTGGGCTACCAGTACCCCGCGGCGGCGCCCCTGACTCAGCCGCCTGCGCGTCCTGCCGTGGCGAGCGCGCCGCCTGTCCAGGAGCCGGCGGCGACACCCGAGCCCCTGCCCCCAGCGCCTGGCGGCATCCGCTTCTGACGTCTCCTCGCGAGTGTCATCTCCGGGGTAGACGCATGGCGGTTCAGGCCGCCTCCTCCGAGTCGTCAACGACCTCGTCCAGCCCGGGGATCAGCGCCTGAACCCGCGCATCGGGCACTGCCTCCACCGACTTGAGGCTGCGCGTCATCGCCCGCGTGCGCCGCTCGGCAGCGTCGATGGTGTTGCTGGCCTCATGCAGCTTCTTCTTCGTCTTGGCCAGCACATCACCAAACTTGGTGAACTCGGTCTTCACCGCGCCCAGCACCTCCCACACTTCGGCCGAGCGCTGCTCCAGCGCCAGGGTCCGGAACCCCATCTGCAGGCTCGACAGCGTGGCCAGCAGCGTGGTCGGACCTGTGAGCATCACCTTGTGCTCGCGCTGGATGCTCTCGACGAGCCCCGGGCGGCGCAGAGCCTCGGCATAAAGGCCTTCGGTCGGGACGAACATGATGCCGAAATCGGTGGTGTGCGGGGGTGCCACGTACTTCTCGCGGATGGCGCGAGCCTCGGTCCGCAGCCGGACCTCGATGGCGCGACCGGCCGCCTCCGTGGCCACGGGGTCGGCGCGCTCCTGCGCCTCCAGCAGGCGCTCGTAGTCCTCCCGGGGGAACTTGCAGTCGATAGGCAACCATAGCGGCTCCCCATCCTGGCGCCGGCCGGGCAGGCGAATGGCGAACTCGACCCGCCCTCCGCTGCCCGGCACCGTTTCGACGTTCATAGCGTACTGCTCTGCCGTGAACACCTGCTCCAGCAGCCCGGACAGCTGCACCTCGCCGAAGATGCCGCGCGTCTTCACATTGGTGAGCACTCGATTGAGCGAGCCCACGTCCTTCGCGAGGAGCTGCATCTCGCCCAGCCCCCGGTGCACCTGCTCCAGGCGATCGGCAACCTGCCGGAAGCTCTCGCCCAGGCGAGCTTCCAGCGTGGCATGCAGCTTCTCATCCACAGTGGCACGCATCTGCTCGAGCTTCTGCTCGTTGCCCTGTTGCAGCATCGTGAGCCGCTGCTCCACCGTGGCCCGCACGTCGGAGAGGCGTCGCTCGTTGGTCTCCGACAGCACCCGAAGCTGCTCGCTGAAGGCGTCGGAAAAACGCTTGAGGGCTGCGTCCTGAGCATCGCGCGATGCCTGTGCCTGGGAAGCCTGCGAGGCGACAGCCGCTTGCAGGGCTTGGCTGACAACAGACTGCATCGAAGCGAGCTGGATGCGGAAGCTGTCGATCTGCTCGTTCTGAGTGCGGGCGACATCACCCTGCTGCGCCACCAGCGCCTGCTGAAACACGCCGAGCGTACTGCCGATGTCAGCCCGCGTCGCCTGCGCGCTGCGTGCCACCTCGTCGCGAAGCTCGCGCTCCAACCGTTCGGAACCGCTGCGAATCAAGCCTGGGAGTGCAGCGGCCGCCTCGGCATCGGGCCGACGCAGCGCGAGCCACAGGATCAGGACGAAGTTGACGGCAGCAAGTGCAAGCGTGGCCCAGGGCGCGAAATCCATACGGGCGATTGTCGCAGGCGGTGTTTCATGGCCCAGGCGTGAGCCTCAGGCCCGCAGCACCTCCGGGTTGATGGGAGTTGGTGGCCGTCCCGCGTGCGGCCCGAAGCCCAGCGCGGCGATCAGGTTGTCGGCCGCCAACTCGGCCATGGCTCGCCGCGTCGCGACGGTGGCGCTGGCGATGTGCGGCGTGAGCACCACATTGGGCACCTTCAGCAGGTCTGGATGGACTTGAGGCTCGCCCTCGAACACATCCAGCGCCGCGGCTGCGATGCGCTGCTCCGCCAGCGCCTGTGCCAACGCCGTGTCGTCCACCACCCCGCCGCGCGCAATGTTGGTCAGCGTGGCGGTCGGCTTCATGAGGGCCAGTTCGGCATCGCCGATGGCGTGATGCGACTGCGGGGAGTACGGCACCACGATCACCAGATGATCCGCCTGGCGCAGCAACTCTTCCTTGCTCACATAGCGGGCCTTGCACGCCTCCTCTACGGTGGCATCGCAGCGGGATCGGTTGTGGTAGATCACCCGCATGTCGAAGCCCAGCGCACCGCGACGCGCGATGGCTTGCCCGATGCGGCCCATGCCGAAAATGCCGAGGGTCGCATGATGAATGTCGCTGCCCACGAGCATGTCGTAGAACCACTTGGTCCACTCGCCTCGGCGCAGAAAGTGCTCGGACTCCGTGACACGCCGCGCGGCCGCCATCATGAGCGCGAAGCCGAAGTCGGCCGTGGTTTCGGTCAGCACGTCGGGGGTGTTGGTGCACAGCACCCCCCGCGCCGTGCACGCTGCCACGTCCAGGTTGTTGTAGCCCACGGCCATGTTGGCCAGCACCCGCAACTGCGGGTTGGCATCAAGCACCTCGCCATCAACCACCACACTGCCGGTCGTGAAGGCGCCCACCTTGCCCTTGAGTCGCTCGATCAGTTCGGCCTTGGAGTAGACCCGGTCTTTGGGGTTGTCTTCGACGTCGAAGTACTGCCTCAGCCGCTCCACGACATCAGGAAACACGGCGCGCGCCACCAGAATGCTGGGCCTCATGACAACAACCTCCAGTCAACGAAACCAGATGAGCGTGAGCACGACGAACAGCGGCACCAGCACGGCACCCGACCACGCCATGTAGCCGAAGAAGCCGGGCATGCGGATGCCGCGGTCCTCGGCGATCGCCTTCACCATCAGGTTTGGCGCATTGCCGATGTACGTGTTGGCGCCCATGAAAACCGCACCCGCCGAGATCGCAGCCAACGTAGCGGCGTGCTGAGTCATGAGGATCTGCGGATCGCCGCCGGCGGTGTTGAAGAAAACGAGGTAGGTGGGTGCGTTGTCCAGAAAGGACGAGAGCGCGCCAGTGGCCCAGAAGTACATCGCCGGCAGCGGCTGCCCGTCGGTGCCGGTCACCGCGGCCACCACTGACCCGAAGGGCCCTTCGACCCCGGCACGCAGCATGGCGATCACTGGGATGATCGTGAGGAAGATCCCCGCGAACAACTTCGCCACCTCTGCCATGGGCCCCCAGGAGAACTGGTTCTGTCCATGAACCGCAGCCGGGGTGATTCGCAGCGACACCCAGGTGAGGGCCACCAGGCCGAGGTCACGCACCAGCCCCGCCCTGGTCACTTCGGCCCCGGCCACTGAGAAGGCAACGCCCGATGTCTTCCAGAGCCCGCTCAGCAGCACCAGAACGACCACGCCGGCCAGCAGAAGGAAGTTGGCGCGGCCCTCGAAACCGAAGCTCGGCGTATCCGGGGTGGGATCCGCCACAGCGATTCGTTCCCTGCGGTACCAGTAGCTGTCGATGACGTAGAAGAGCGACAGCAGCGAGCCCGCCATGAAAAGTGTCTCAGGGAAGATGTGGGCGATCGTCCAGAAGAAGTCCACTCCCTTCAGGAAGCCGAGGAAGAGCGGCGGGTCGCCCAAGGGCGTGAGCGAACCGCCTACGTTGGACACGATGAAGATGAAGAACACCACCACGTGCGCCACGTGGCGGCGCTGGTCGTTGGCGCGGATGAGCGGCCGGATGAGCAGCATGGAGGCGCCCGTGGTACCCATGAAGCTGGCAAGCACCCCTCCCAAGGCGAGCAACCCGACGTTCATCACCGGGCTGCCGTGCAGGTTGCCGCGTACGTAGATCCCCCCTGCGATGACGAACAGCGAAGTGAGCAGGACGATGAACGGGATGTACTCAGCCACCGCCGCATGCACGAAGCCCGCGGCCGCCGCATTTGGACCGAAGACGATCGCGAACGGCAGCAGGAAAGCCAGCGCCCATGCCGCCGAGACCTTTCCATAGTGGTGATGCCAGAAATGCGGGGCCACCAGCGGCATAACGGCGATGGACAGCAGCAGCCCGATGAACGGCACGCTCCACCACGCCGACAACGAGCGCCCATCGACTTCAGCTGCGTGCGAGGCCATGGGCAATGCCCAGAGGACGACAAAGATCGAGACGCAGGCCAGTGACCTGGGAAAGCAGCGCGGCATCGTGATCGAAGTCAGCTGAGGAAACGGGTGAAGGCGGAGACGGACTCGCGATCGGTGATCAACGCGTTCTCCGGGGCATCAGGGTCCGCGTAGCCGAGAGACATCCCGCACACCAGCATATGGTTCGTGGGAGTGCCGATGTGCTCCATGACGATGCGATGGAACGTCGTGAACGCCGCCTGCGGGCAAGTGTCCAACCCGCGAGCACGGGCGGCGATCATGATGTTCTGCAGGAACATCCCGTAGTCCACCCAGCTGCCTTGCTGCATCACGCGATCGATGGTGAACATCAGTCCGACGGGCGCATCGAAGAAGCTGAAGTTGCGGCCATGCTGATCATGCATGCGGGCCTTGTCGCCCTTGCCGATCTTCAGCAAGCCGTACAAGTCCCAGCCGATCTTGCGGCGCCGCTCGATGAACGGAGAGCGCCATTCGAGCGGGTAATAGAGGTATTCCTCCCGGTGCGTCGCGGCTTCTTCCGGGTCATCGTAGGCGGCGAGGATCTTGCGCGAAAGATCGTCCTTCGACTGGCCCATCAGCACTACCACGTTCCACGGCTGCGTGTTGGTGCCAGACGGCGCGCTCGAGGCGACACGCAGGATGTCCTCGATCGTCTCGCGCGGCACAGGCGTTGCCAGAAAGGCGCGAATCGACTTGCGGGAGGTGATGGCCGCATCGACGATCGCGGCCTGGGCGGGATCGAAGCTCACGTCAGTGTCTCCGGATGGTCGGCGTATTGTTCCACTCGCGCCAGCTGTGCAACGCCTCCTGCAGCGTCGCCAGCTGCACGGCAACCGTGTCCTCGATGACATGTCCATAGCCGCCCGCCATGGACAGCGCGACGGGGATGCCACGTTCACGCAGTGCACTCAGGACGCGTCGGTCACGCTCGGCGAGCCCTGCCGCAGTGACCTTGAGGCGCCCGAGCCGGTCGCCCTCATGCGCGTCGGCGCCGGCGAGGTAGAACACGAGCCCCGGCATGGCCTGCGCATGTCGGCGCCACAACTGCTCGAGCGCGTCGTTCAGGGCCGCCAGATAGTCGGCGTCGCCGCAGCCGTCTGCCAGCTCCACATCCAGATCGCCCGGCTCCTTGCGGAACGGGAAGTTGCGCTCGCCATGCAGAGACAGCGTGAACACTGTCGGGTCGTCGCGGAAGATGGCGGCGGTTCCATCACCCTGGTGCACGTCAAGATCGATCACCGCCACACGCAAAAGCTCTCGGTGCGAACGATGCCATTCCGCCTGCATCAGCCGAGCCGCAACCGCCACATCATTGAAGACACAGTAACCACTGCCCCGGTCGGCACGGGCATGGTGAGTACCCCCTGCAAGGTTGGCCGAAACGCCCCCACGCATGGCAGTGCGGGCAGCAGCGATGGTGGCACCGACGGAGCGCCGGGATCGCTCGACCATGCGTTCGCTCCACGGAAAACCGATCTCGCGTTGCTCGAGTGACGAGAGCAGGCCGTGGACAACGGCGTCCACATAACCTGGCGTGTGGACCAGGGCCAGCTCGCCGTCCGTGGCCACGGGTGCTTCCATCAAACGGATGGCCGGTAGCGATACGGCCACAGCCTCGCGCAGCAGCCGGTACTTCGCCATGGGGAACCGGTGGCCTTCAGGCAGGGGCAATAGGAAATGGTCCGAATGGAACGCGAGCATCACGCATTGTCACGCCCGCATCCCGAACGCAACGAGGTAGTCGCCGTTGCATGCCGTGGTCTATGCCGATTGCCGCGCGCCTCGGGCTCAACCCATTGCGACCCGCAGCAACGCCCAAACTTCTACAGCGCTAGGCGCGCTCGCCTAATCTTGTTGCGCCGCAACAATGATCGCTTGAAAAGCCAGGGGCGCCCCTTATACTCGCCCGTATGGTGCAGTGCAGCAAATGCCTACACCAACCCGCTCAACCTACCCAGGAGAACCCCCATGCTGACCGCCGAACAATTCACTGCCGTCCAGAAGGCCAACGTCGAAACTCTCTTCGGCCTAACGAACAAGGCTTTCGAAGGCGTTGAGAAGCTCGTCGAATTGAACCTCCAAGTCGCCAAGGCCAGCCTCGGTGAAGCCGCCGAAACCACCCGTGCCGTCCTGTCCGTCAAGGACGCCCAGGAACTGCTGAGCCTGCAAGCGGGCCTGCTGCAACCAGCCGCCGAAAAGGCTGCCGCCTATAGCCGCCACATCTACGACATCGCCGCCTCCACGGGCGCCGAAGTCACCAAGGTCGCGGAGCAGACGGCGTCAGACGTTCAACAGAAGTTCATGGCCGTCGTGGATACCGCCGTCAAGAACGCCCCGGCCGGCACCGAGAACGCCGTTGCGTTGGTGAAGTCGGCGGTCGCAGCTGCCAACAACGCCTACGAGAGCGTGCAAAAGGCCGCCAAGCAGGCCGCCGAAGTGGCCGAAGCCAACTTCCAGGCCGTCGCCTCCACCGCCGTGAAGGCGTCGCAAGGCTCGAGCAAGGCGAAGCGCGCCACCGCTTGAGGGGATCTTCCCGGACACGAAACCTAATCTGCGGCTTGCCCAGGCCGTAGTCGTAGCCTGTGGCTTTTGCTGAAAGGTTGTCCCCGGGATACCTCCGGCCCGGTCGCAAGACCGGGCCATTTTCTTTTGGGCGTCTGTCGTGGCCTCCTGGTGCGCCTACTTCGTCTTGGCGGCGATCCGCTGTTTAAGTTCGGCGAGCTGCGCGAGCGCCGCGTCGCGGCCCGCCTGAATAGACCGCTTGCGCGCGGTGAAGTCCGCACTGCTCACACCGTTGAGCCTGGGACGCAGGACAACGTCTGCCTCACGTAGCTCGAAATTGTTGATGCTGCGGCCCATGATGGCGAAGGTTTGGAGCAGCATACGCATAGGATCACCCGTAGGCGCGCCTTCCGGCGCTGCGGAGATATCCACTGCTATCACGAGCTCTGCTCCCATCTGCCGCGCGAAGCGCACCGGAACAGGCGAGACCAACCCACCGTCCACATACTCCCGTGTGCCGATACGCACGGGCAAGAAGACCGCTGGTACCGCGCTGGACGCGCGCACTGCCGTGCCTGGGTCGCCCATCTGGAACAGGATGGCTTGCCCGCTATCAAGATCAGTGGCGACGATGCCCAGCGGCAACGTCATTTGCTCGATGAGCCGCCCGCCGGTGTGCTCGCGCACATAGCGCGCCAGCGCCTCGCCGCGCAGCAGCCCACGCCCCGGAAAGGACCAGTCCGTGAAAGCAGTCTCATCCATGCCCTCGGCAAGATGCCCCAGCGCGGTCGCGTTCTTGCCAGAGGCGTAGAGCGCGGCCACCAAGCTGCCTGCCGAGGTGCCGACCACCAGATCGGGGCGAATCCCGTGCTCCTCCAACACCTGGATGACGCCGATGTGCGCAAAGCCCCGTGCAGCGCCGCCACCCAAGGCCAACCCGATGCGTGGCAGCCGAGGCACCGGTTTCGGCATCGCCTCTTCGGCTGTGGAACTCACCGATTCAGGTGGCGCTGCAGGGGGCGCCACCGGTGGCGTACTGCATGCAGCTTGAAGTAGAACGAGGCAAGCGCCGAGCCACAGGCGGCCCCGAAAAAACAGGTGAAGCATCAGGAGCAAATTTTAGGGAAGTGCCACAATGTGAAATTGCTTATACGTACCAGGTCATATGCATTCTTAAAATCTGTTCTTTTCATCTATAACCACGCTTCGCACAATCGCGCCTCAGACGTTCACCGCAGGCTGGTCCAGCTCTGGCTCCAGCACTAACAAAGAACCATGGACTTGATCGCGATCCTGAGCGGCTTTGGAGTTGGCGCCATCGTAGGGCTGACCGGCGTCGGGGGTGGGTCCCTGATGACACCGCTGCTGATGACCGTGTTCAAGCTGAATCCGGCAGTGGCCATCGGAACCGATTTGTGGTTTGCCGCCATCACCAAGACCTCGGGTGCCTACGCGCACCACCGCCATGGCCACGTCAACTACCGCATCACCGGGCTCCTGCTGGCGGGAAGCATCCCGGCATCGCTGGTGACCATTGCACTGATGCACACCACCGGCATCACCAAGGGCTGGGCGAGCGCATTGACCTTCTCGCTGGGCCTTGCGCTGCTGCTGACCGCCGTGACAGTGGCCTACAAGCAGGCTTGGCACGCGTTGGGGCTGCGCCTGGAACGCTGGCTGCCCGAATCACGCAAGCCGTTGTTCACGGTACTGTCCGGGGTACTGCTGGGGGTGCTGGTGTCGCTCAGCTCCATCGGTGCGGGCGCCATTGGCGCCACGTTGATCCTGCTGCTATACCCTCGCATGGAGGCTCGCCGGCTGGTCGGCACCGACATCGCACACGCCGTGCCGCTGACTCTCGTGGCGGGCATCGGCCACGCCACGCTGGGGCATGTGGAGTGGTCGCTGCTCTCCGCGTTGTTGCTCGGCTCGATTCCCGGAATCTGGGTCGGCGCACACCTGACCCGCCATCTGCCCGATCGCTTGGTGCGCGGGCTGCTATGCGCCTCGCTGGTGACAGCCGGACTCAAGGTCATCCACTGATGAAGAACCCACCTCGCTGCGCCGCCTCGTGTGCCTCAATCTCCCGGGATCCGGCTGAGAAGACCCCCCGAAAGAAGGGCTGACATGTATCTCTACACCGAATTCGACAAGCAGTTCGTGCGCCAGCGCGCGGCCCAGTATCGCGACCAGCTGGAACGCAACCTGGCCGGCAAGTTGAGCGACGACGAGTTCCGGCCGCTGCGGTTGCAAAACGGCTGGTACATCCAGCGGCATGCGCCGATGGCACGCATCGCCGTACCCTACGGCGAGCTGAGCTCGCGGCAGCTACGCATGCTGGCGCGCATCGCTCGCGAGTTCGACCGCGGCTACGCACACTTCACCACCCGTCAGAACTGTCAGTTCAACTGGATCCCACTGGTCAAGAGTGCCGATGTCATGGAGCTGCTCGCTTCGGTGGAAATGCATGGCATCCAGACCAGCGGCAACTGCATACGCAACATCACGACCGACTGCTTCGCCGGCGTCGCAGCCGACGAGATCGTGGACCCGCGGCCATACTGCGAGATCCTGCGTCAGTGGAGCACGCTGCACCCCGAGTTCGCCTTCCTGCCGCGCAAGTTCAAGATCGCGGTCAGCGGGGCCTGCGAGGACCGCGCCGCCATCGCCTGGCACGACATCGGGCTTCAGCTGCTGAAGAACGATGCCGGGGAGGTGGGCTTCAAGGTCCTTGCTGGCGGCGGCATGGGCCGCACGCCCATCACCGGGTCGGTCATGCATGACTTCCTGCCGTGGCACCAGGTGCTGGTGTTCATCGAAGCCATCGTGCGTGTGTACAACCGCTACGGCCGCCGCGACAACATGTACAAGGCGCGCATCAAGATCCTCGTGAAGGCCGAAGGTCAGCGTTTCGTGGACGACGTGCACGAGGAGTTCAAGAGCATCCTCGAGCGCGACCTGGACGGCGCTGCGCACCTCATCACGCAGGCGGAGCTCGATCGTGTCTCGGCAAGCTTTGGCGTACCGGCTGGCGTGATGCCGCAGGCCGACAGCCGCCTGCGGGTGCCGGCCGATGCTTCGCTCGCGTTCAGGCGCTGGATGGAGCGCAATGTCCACCCGCATCGGCTGCCCGGATACCGTGCCGTCACGCTCTCGCTCAAGCGTCCCGGACAAGCCCCGGGCGACGTGACCGACAGGCAGATGGAACTCGCGGCCGACATGGCCGACCGGTTCAGCGCCGGCGAACTACGGGTGTCGCACGACCAGAATCTCGTGCTGCCGTGGGTGCGAGAGGAAGAGCTCTATGCAGTCTGGCAAGCAGCCCACGATGCCAGCTTTGCCACGCCCAACATTGGACTGCTCACTGACATGATCGCTTGCCCCGGCGGCGATTTCTGCGCGCTGGCAAATGCCCGCTCCATCCCCATCGCCGCGGCGATCACCGATCGCTTCGACGACCTCGATGAGCTGTACGACATCGGCGACATCGACCTGCACATCAGCGGCTGCATCAACTCCTGCGGCC
>CBINBY010000134.1:0-10969 GCA_966248995.1 uncultured Burkholderiales bacterium
TGCACATGAAACGCATGCTGATCAACGCGACGCAGCCGGAGGAGCGGCGCCTCGCCATCGTCGACGGGCAGAAGCTGCTCGATTTCGAGACCGAGATCGAGGGCCGCGAGCAGCGCAAGGGAAATATCTACAAGGCAGTCGTGACCCGTGTCGAGCCTTCGCTGGAAGCCTGCTTCGTCGACTACGGCGAGGATCGTCACGGCTTCCTGCCATTCAAGGAGATCTCCCGCAACTTTTTCCGCGACGGCGTCGACGTGCGCTCCGCTCGCATCCAGGACGCCATCAAGGAAGGCGACGAGATCCTGGTGCAGGTGGAGAAAGAGGAGCGCGGCAACAAGGGCGCGGCCCTCACCACCTTCATTTCGCTGGCCGGCCGCTACCTGGTGCTCATGCCCAACAACCCGCGTGGCGGCGGCGTATCGCGCCGCATCGAGGGCGAGGACCGCGAGGAGCTGAAGGAGACCCTGGATCAGCTCGATTACCCCAAGGGCATGAGCCTGATCGCGCGCACCGCGGGCATCGGCCGCTCGGCCGCCGAGCTGCAGTGGGACCTCAACTACATGCTCAAGCTCTGGAACGCCATCGACAGCGCCGGCAAGGTCGGCAAGGGTGCGTTCCTCATCTACCAGGAGTCGTCGCTCGTCATCCGCGCCATCCGCGACTACTTCACCGTCGATATCGGCGAGATCCTGATCGACACCGACGACATCTTCGAGCAGGCGCAGCAGTTCATGAACCATGTCATGCCGGAAGCGGCGGGCAAGGTGAAGCGCTACCGCGACGACGCGCCGCTCTTCTCGCGGTTCCAGATCGAGCACCAGATCGAGACTGCGTTCTCCCGGACCGTGAACCTGCCCTCCGGTGGGGCCATCGTGATCGACCACACCGAAGCGCTGGTGTCGGTGGACGTCAACTCAGCCCGCGCCACCCGCGGCAGCGATATCGAAGAGACCGCCACCCGCACCAACCTTGAAGCCGCCGACGAGATCGCACGCCAGATGCGGCTGCGCGACCTGGGCGGCCTCATCGTCGTGGACTTCATCGACATGGAGGAGTCCAAAAACCGCCGCGACGTGGAAACCCGGTTGCGCGAGGCGCTGCGCCAGGACCGCGCGCGCGTGCAGTTCAGCTCCATCTCCAAGTTCGGCCTGCTGGAGCTGTCGCGCCAGCGACTGCGCCCGGCCCTGAGCGAAGGCAGCCACATCACCTGCCCCCGCTGCAACGGCACCGGCCATATCCGCGACACCGAATCGTCGGCGCTGCAGATCCTGCGCATGGTGCAAGAGGAGTCGATGAAGGAGAACACCGCCGCCGTGCACGTTCAGGTCCCGGTGGAGGTGACGTCCTTCCTGCTCAACGAGAAGCGCACCGAGATCACCAAGATCGAGATGAAGCAGCGCGTCACCGTGCTGCTCGTGCCCAACAAGAACCTGGAAACGCCGAACTACCGCCTCGAGCGGCTGCGCCACGACGACCCTCGGCTGGAGAACCTGCAAGCCAGCTACACCATGGTGGACCAGGGTGAAGAGGAAGTCGGGTTCACTCGCCGCGAGAAGGCCAAGGCCAAGCAGGAACCGGTGATCAAGGGCATCTTGCCCGACACCTCGGCGCCGGTCATGCCGCCCAAGCCGGCACCCGCCAAGCCGGAGGCCGTCCAACCTACTGCGGCAGCGCCGGCAGCCACGGTGGCAACCACGCCCGCCGGTGGTGGCTTCTTCGCCTGGGTCAAGAAGCTCTTCGGTGCCCCCGAGCCCGCTGCAGTCTCCATTCCCGCGACAGTGCCCGTCGCCCCTGAAGGTGCCGAACGCACGGAAGCGCGCGGCGAGCGGGGCGGTCGCAATGCCCGAGGCGAGCGCGAAGGCAAGCGGGAGGGGCGCCGCGGTGAGCGCGCAGAGCGTCCCGCCATGCCGGAACGCGCCGCGGCGCCGACTGACCGTGGGACGCGCGATGGTCGCGGGCGACGCGGGGAACGTGGCGAAAAGCCCGAAGAGGCCACCTCCCCCGATGTCGTCAAGCCTGCCGGCGAGGAGCGGGCCGAGCGGGCGCCGCGCGGCGAGGGCCGTCCCGAGCGGGCGGAGCGCCCGGATAGCCGTGAAGCGCGCACCGAGTCGCGAGGCGATGGGCGCCGGGGGCCACGCCCCGAGCGCGAGCCGCGCCGCCCTGCTGTGGCGACTGATTCCGCAGTGGAAGAGACAACCGTCCTGGAAAGCCCGGCCAACGTAGCCACTGTCGAGGTCGCCGAGGGCATTGGAGAGCAGCGCGAAGGTTCCCGTCGACGCCGTCGGGGCCGCGGAGGACGCGATCGCAACGAAGCTCCATCGGGCGAGGCCGCTGCCGTGACCGAGGTGGCCGCGGAAACACCGGTCTCTGCAGCAGCGGAGGATGTGCAGGCCGCCGCTGAGGTGAAAGCGGAGGCGCCCCCCGCGGCCGTCGAAAGCGCCCCAGCGCTCGAAACCACCTCTGAAGCCGAGACAGGCGAGCGGGAGGGAGGCCGTCGCCGCCGGCGTGGCAGGGGGGACCGTCAGCGCCGCGAGGCGGAGCAGGTCGGCATCGAAGGAGCTCCCGGGACTGAGACTCCAGTGCCCATCGAAGCCCTTGCCGCCGAACCAGTGGTTGCAGTGCCGGAGGTGGCCGAGCCCGCTCCCGCGCTGGGTGAGACCTCCTTGCCGGTTTCCGCCCCCGCCGCGGTGACCCCGTTCCAGTTGCCCACCGATGAGTTGCAAGCCGTGGCCGAAGCGGCTGGACTGCAGTGGGTCAACTCGGATGCCGAGAAGATCCGCGCCGCCCAGGAAGCCATGGCAAACGAGCCGCAACCCATCCGCGTGCCCCGTGAGCCCAAGCCGGTGGAAGTGCTAGACGAAGGTCCGCTGGTGCTCGTGGAAACGCGCAAGGACCTCTCGCAGTTCAAGCTGCCGTTCGAGACGGCCAGTTCGCAGCAGCCTCAGGCCTGATGAGGTACGCGCCGCGGCAAGTGCCGCGGCGCACCACCGTTCTCAGGGCAGGCGGTCCAGCGCCTGCTGGTACGCCGCCTGGTGCATGAGCTCGTCCCAAGGCAGTGGCTCGCCCTTGGGGAGCAACTGAGCACGCCGCGTCTCGCTCTGGGGATCGGCGTGCCAGCGCCCCTGATCCAACGCCTGCTGAAGACCGTCGAGCAGTTCGTCGACCGGCCGGCCACCGTCGACCTTGGACTGGTTGCACAACAGGATGAGATCGCAACCCGCGTTCAGTGCGGCAATCCCGCCCTCCGCGGGACTCCCCGCCACACGCGCGCCCTCCATGCTCAGGTCGTCGCACACGATGGCACCGGTGTAGCCCAGTCGCCCACGCAAGATGTCCTGCAGCCAGCGCGATGAGAAGCCTGCGGGCCGAGCATCGACCTGCGGGAAGGTCACGTGGGCCGGCATCACGCAAGTGAGCGCCAAGCCCAGCCAGCGATAGGGCCGTGCGTCCTCGTCGAGGATTTGCTGCAGCGGACGTTCGTCGACCGCGCTGGCCACATGCGAGTCAGCGGCGGCGTAGCCATGTCCCGGGAAGTGCTTGCCGCAGTTCGCCATACCAGCGCGCATGAGTCCCAGCATCAGGCTGTGCCCCAGTACCCCGACGACGCGCGGATCGCGGTGGAATGCGCGATCACCGATCACCTCGCTGTGTCCGTGGTCCAGGTCGAGTACTGGCGTGTACGTGAGGTCGACGCCGCAGGCGCGTAGCTCGGACCCAAGCACATAACCGGCGGAGATCGCAGCGTCGATGGCCTGCATCGCGTCGTCCATCCACAGTTCGCCGAGACGCCGCATGGGCGGCAAGTGCGTGAAGCCGTCGGTTCGAAAGCGCTGCACGCGGCCGCCCTCATGGTCCACGCTGATCAGCAGGTCAGGCCGCAGCGACTTCACCTCGGCGGTGAGCTCGGTCAGCTGCCGACGATCCTGCCAGTTGCGTCCGAACAGGATGAGCCCACCGGTGAGCGGGTGTTGCAGGCGCCGACGGTCGTCAGGCGTCAGGCCGAGTCCGGCAATGTCGAGGATGACGGGCGAATGGATCTGCATCTTCAGGTCTGGAGTACGTTCTTTTCGACGACGACGAAGGCCGCGGCGTATTGGCTCTCGTCGCTCACGCTCACATGCGCCGAGAGGCCACGCTCGGCGAACCAGGCAGCCAGCTCGCCGTGAAGGCTCACGGTAGGCTGACCGCCAGGCAGGTTGAGAATCTCGCACGCGCGCCAGGTCATCGGCATGCGCATGCCCAGGCCGATGGCCTTCGAAAAGGCCTCCTTGGCAGAAAAGCGAGTCGCCAGGTAGGCGATGCCGCGCCGCTCGGTGCGTGCGCGCCGCTGACGGAACACCTGCCACTCCTCGGGACCGAGCACCTTCTCGGCGAAGCGGTCCCCGCGACGCTGCAGCGTGGCTTCGATACGCCGGATGTCGCAGACATCCGTCCCAATGCCGTAGATCATGCCGAGCCCGCAGCGGGCGCGAACGCCCGATGGATGCAGCGCAGGTAATCACGCACCGTCTCCGCGAGACCCAGCTCCAGCGCATCGGCGATCAGTGCGTGGCCGATAGACACTTCCAGCACGCCAGGTACCGCCGAAAGGAACCTGGTGAGGTTCTCGCGATTGAGGTCATGTCCGGCATTCACCCCCAGGCCTGCCCGCAATGCAGCCTCCGCCGCCGCCGTGTAGCGATGCAACACCTCCACTTGCCCGGAATGGCCATGCACGCGAGCGTAGCTCTCGGTGTAGAGCTCCACCCGGTCGGCACCCACCCCGCGTACGGCCGTCATGGCCTCGGGATGCGGGTCCATGAACAAGCTCACCCGCACGCCGAGCGAACGCGCCTCGGCCACCAGTGGAGCGAGGCGCTCGGCATCTTGCGGAAAACTCCAGCCATGGTCGGAAGTGGATTGGCCTATCGCGTCCGGCACGAACGTGCACTGGTGCGGCCGCACGGCGCGCACCAAGTCCATGAGGTTGTGGAACGGATTGCCCTCGATGTTGAACTCGGCGTGTGGCCAGTGCGTCAGCAGTTCGGCCAGTTCGTGCACGTCGTTCGCCCGGATGTGCCGCTCATCGGGACGTGGGTGCACGGTAATCCCCTGCGCTCCCGCCTCGAGGGCCACCGTCGCAGCCCGCTTGACACTCGGGATGCCGATGGCGCGGGTGTTGCGCAGCAAGGCAACCTTGTTGAGGTTGACCGACAACGATGTCAAGCCTCGATGAGGGTCGAGGCCGGTGGTGAGCAGTGGATTCATGGGATTGGACGTCAGGGCTCGAAGCTTTGCAGGTCGAGCATCACCTGGCGGGTGCGCAGCGTGGGCGATCCCAGATGATAGTGAAGCAAGGCCCTCAGCGTCGCCTTGAGCTCGGGCAAGGCCGGCACGCAAGCCTGCTGGAGTGCTGCCATGCTGCCGTGGACGAGGGCGGCCTTCAGACCGATGAGCCACGCACCGGCGATTGCGACATCGCCTCCCGCGGCCGCCACAACGCCGGCTTCAGGCAGCACGGCATAGCGACTGCCCTCCCGCACCTCCTCCAGCGTGAGCGTGACCTGGCCGAGGTCCGGCAGCAGCCCGACCTCCTGCAACAGCAGGATCTCAAAGGCGCGCAGCGCCGCCTGGGCCTGCCCGTCGTCCGTGGCCGCCAGCAGCGGCAGCGTTTGCGCATAGGCGTCGAACAGCGCCGGATAGGGATCCTGCCGGGCGATGAACTTCATCAGCAGTTCGTTCAGGTAGAACCCGCTGAACAGCGGCGCACCCGTCAGCATGGCGCTGCCACCTGCCCATTCGGCACTGCGCAGGTTCTGCATCTCGGCACCCGGCTCGTCCTCGGTCTTGGTGAGTCGCCCCACCGCTACCTGAAGCCTCTGGAACGGCAGCAGCACGGGGCGCAGTTGCGAGTACGGCCTCTTGGCGCCCTTGGCCGCCACGGCCAGTCGCCCCTGCTCCCGGGTGAAGAGGTCGAGGATGAGGCTGGTCTCGCTCCAGTCGTAGCGATGCAGCACGTAAGCCCACATCGTGGCGGGCGATCGCGCAGCGCGGGGCATCACTCGTAACCGTAGCTGCGCAGATGCTCCTCGTTGTCGGCCCAGCCCGAACGCACCTTGACCCACAACTCAAGGAACACCTTGGCCTCCATGAGGGACTCCAGCTCCTGGCGGGCCTCGCTGCCGATTCGCTTGAGTCGCTGGCCGCCTGCCCCGATGATCATGCCCTTGTGCGCATCGCGGTCCACCACGATGCTCGCCGCAATGCGGCGCAGGGCACCTTCCTCTTCGAAGCGCTCGATGACCACGGTGGAGGCGTAAGGCAACTCATCGCCAGTGAGTCGAAAAAGCTTCTCCCGGATGATCTCGCTGGCGAGGAATCGCTCGCTGCGATCGGTGAGCGCATCGGCCTCGTAGAACCAGGGCTGCAGCGGCAGGTAGGGCTTCAGGATGCTCAAAAGGCGCTCGACGTCGGACTGCCGTGTCGCCGACAGTGGGACGAACTCGGCGAAGGCGTGCCGATCCTGCATCCCCTTGAGCCAAGGTGCCAGCTCTGCTCGCCGACGCACCGTGTCGAGCTTGTTCGCAACCAGGATCACCGGTTTTCCCACGAGGCCCTCGGCCTGCAACAGCGCCAGCACCTTCGCATCGTCCAGCCCGAAGCGGCCCGCCTCGACGACGAAGAGCACGACGTCCACGTCCGACAGCACGCCCTGCACCGTGCGGTTCAGCGTACGGTTGAGCGCCGCCCCATGACGGGTCTGGAAGCCCGGCGTGTCGACGAAGATGAATTGCGCTTCGTCCACCGTGCGAATGCCGGTGATACGGTGCCGCGTCGTCTGCGCCTTGCTGGATGTGATGCTGATCTTCTGGCCGACCAGGGCATTCAACAGAGTGGACTTGCCCACATTGGGTCGACCGACGATGGCCACAAGTCCGCAGCGCTGAGTAGCGTCAGGCGAGTTGCCCAGGTGCGAGTCGTTCACGCTATCGTCCACTGCAGGTGTGGGCAATCGCCCCGCTTCTCGGAAGAGCACACCATCAAGGTCGCCATCGGGTCGAATCTCAATACCAGGCGCTTCCAACGGACACATTAAGAGCGCAGGGGACTGTCGGGCTTGTCGGTGGCCTTGAGCGCCCCCAGCATGCGGCGCGCCGCCTCCTGTTCGGCCAAACGGCGCGAGCGGCCCTCGCCAGCGTAAGCCATATTGAGCGCGGGCACCGAGCACTCGACCTCGAAGGTCTGCGCATGGGCCTGTCCTCGAGTCGCGCTGATGCGGTAGAGCGGCACGGGGAAACGCCGCGCCTGCAGCCACTCCTGCAGTTCTGTCTTCGCGTCCTTGCTCCAGTTGCCAATCTCGGTGGTGGCAATGGTTTCGCCGAACAAACGCTCCACCAGCATGCGGGCCGCCTCGAACCCTCCGTCGAGGAAAGTGGCACCAATCACCGCCTCCAGCGCATCGGCAAGGATCGACACGCGCTGCGCCCCGCCGCCACGCGCCTCACCTTCGGACAGACGCACCACGTCGGGCAGGCCGATCGCTAGCGCGAACTTGTGAAGGCTGTCCTCGCGCACGAGATGAGCCCGGATGCGGGTGAGGTCCCCTTCGTCCGAACCCGCGAAGCGCTCGAACAGCAAACTGGAGATGGCCAGGCTCAGCACAGCGTCCCCGAGGAATTCCAGCCTTTCGTTGTGCTCGACACTGAAGCTGCGATGCCGCAGGGCACGCTCGAGCAGCGCCTCCTGGGCAAAGCGATAGCCAAGGCGCTGCTGCAGTGCGGTGAGTCGAGCGTCCATCGATCTCAAGCTACTTTGCTTTCGAGCTTCCCTCGTATTTGATCAGCAGGTAGACCGGGCTCATGATCTCCACTTCCTTATCGTAGGCAAAGTGGATGACTACCTTGTCGTTCTCCTTGGTGATGTCCAGATCCTTGGCCGAGATGGAAGTAATGGAGTATTCGATCTGCTTTTGCTTCTCGAACGCGGAACGGATCTCCGGCACGGTCGTGAAGCCCTCCGCCGCGATCTTGCTGACTGCCTTCTGGATAGTGAAGTACTCGTTGACGGTCGGTACCACCCTCATGCCCACCAGCGCAAGGAAGCCGATCACGATGGCCCACAGAAGTAGCCCAAACAACGTGATGCCTCGTTGCCGGCAACGCCCGCCGCTCATGCCCGTCATACCTTCATGCCCTCTTTGCTACTGTTGCGCGTCTCTTCCTGTCACTGGAACGACCCGATGCGCTTGACGTCACCGAAGTTCATCCAGACGAAGAACGCCTTGCCCACGATGTTCTGGTCGGGGACGAACCCCCAGAACCGCGAGTCCATCGAGTTGTCCCGGTTGTCGCCCATCATGAAATAGTGCCCAGCGGGAACCCTGCAAGTCACCCCCTCGGCACTGTAGCGGCAGTTCTCGCGATACGGGAAGGTCTCGTTCGGCGGAAGGTACAGCTGGCGGCCAGGATCAAGCAGGATTCGGTGCTCCACGTCACCCAGCTTCTCGATGTACTGCTTCTCCACGCGTAGCGTCTCCTCGTTGAAGAAGTCGGGCAGCGGGATATGGGACACAGGCTTTCCGTTGATGTAGAGCTGCTGGTTGCGATACGAGACCTCGTCGCCCGGTACACCAACCACGCGCTTGATGTAGTCGATGCTGGTGTCCTTGGGATAGCGGAACACCATGACATCGCCGCGCTGCGGCTCGTGGTTGTCAATGATCTTCTTGTTGATCACTGGCAACCGCAGACCATAGTGATACTTGTTGACCAGGATGAGGTCGCCCACCAGCAGAGTCGGGATCATGGACCCGGAGGGAATCTTGAACGGCTCGAAGAGAAACGAGCGCAGCAGGAAGACAACCAGGATCACGGGAAACAGCCCCGCTGTCCAATCCAGCCACCAAGGCTGAGCCAGTACGGTCTGCTTCGCCCTGCTCAAATCACCATCGACCGAGGAGATGCCTTGACGCGCCAAGTCATGGCGGCGCAGCGTGTCGCGATGCTCGAGGTTCTGTGCTGCCGCAAAGCGCCGCGGTGCGAAGACGAACCGCTCGGCCAGCCAGTAGCCGAATGTCACGACAGTGAGGATGAAGAGAAGCAACGAGAAGTTGCCTGTCCACTGGCCGAAGTACCAGCCACCGAGGTACACCACGAGGCCGCCATAAAGCAAACCAGTCAACGAACTCATCAATCTTCCACTTGGAGGATGGCCAGAAACGCTTCCTGCGGCACCTCCACAGAGCCAATCTGCTTCATGCGCTTCTTGCCGGCTTTCTGCTTTTCCAACAGCTTGCGCTTGCGAGTGATGTCGCCTCCGTAGCATTTGGCCAGCACGTTCTTTCGGAGCGCCTTGATTGTCTCACGCGCAATGATGTTGGAGCCGATGGCCGCCTGGATTGCCACGTCGTACATCTGCCGAGAAATCAATTCGCGCATCTTTGCCACGACTGCACGGCTGCGAAACTGCGCTTGAGTGCGATGGACGATGATCGACAGCGCATCCACCCTGTCACCGTTGAGCAGGATGTCGACCTTGGCCACGTCCGCTGCCCGGTGCTCCTTGAACTCGTAGTCCATTGATGCGTAGCCGCGCGACACGCTCTTGAGCTTGTCGAAGAAGTCGAGCACGATTTCCGCGAGCGGCATGTCGTAGGTCAGCATGACCTGCCGGCCATGGTAGGCCATGTTGATCTGCATGCCCCGCTTCTGGTTGGCCAGCGTCATCACCGGGCCTACATAGTCCTGCGGCATGTATAGATGCACGGTGACAATAGGTTCCCGGATTTCATGGATGCGGCCCTGTTCGGGCATCTTCGAGGGGTTCTCGACGTGGACGACCTCGCCGCTGTTGAGCTCGACCTCGTATACCACCGAGGGCGCCGTCGTCACGAGGTCCTGGTCGAACTCGCGCTCCAGCCGCTCCTGCACGATCTCCATGTGCAGCAACCCCAGGAAACCGCAACGGAAGCCGAAGCCCAGCGCCTGACTCACCTCGGGTTCGTAGCGCAGTGACGAGTCGTTCAGCTTGAGCTTCTCGAGCGCATCGCGCAGGGAGTCGTACTCACTCGCTTCGGTCGGATACAGGCCTGCGAACACCTGCGGCTGGATCTCCTTGAAGCCGGGCAGCGGCTCGGTAGCGGGGCCCAAGTTGTTGGGAAGCTTCTTCTCCACCGTGATGGTGTCGCCCACCTTGGCGTTGTGCAGTTCCTTGATGCCCGCGATCACGAAGCCCACCTCACCCGCCTTCAGCACGTCACGCTGCTCCGACTTCGGGGTGAATACACCAAGCTGCTCCGTGCCATAGACCGCATTGGTAGCCATCAGGCGTATGCGGTCGCCCTTGTGAATCCCGCCATCGACGACGCGCACGAGCATCACGACGCCGACGTAGTTGTCGAACCAGGAATCGATGATCATCGCGCGCAGCGACGCATCGGGCTTGCCGCGCGGGGGCGGCATCCGTGCGATGACGGCCTCGAGGATGTCGTCTACGCCTTCACCCGTCTTGGCGCTGCACGGGATGGCGTGCTCGGCGTCTATGCCGATCACGTCTTCGATCTCTGCCTTGGCGCGCGCCGGGTCGGCCTGCGGCAGGTCCATCTTGTTGAGCACCGGCACGACCTCGACGTGCAGGTCGAGCGCGGTGTAGCAGTTCGCGACGGTCTGGGCCTCGACGCCCTGGCTTGCATCCACGACGAGGAGCGCGCCCTCGCACGCCGAGAGCGACCTGCTCACCTCATACGAGAAATCGACATGCCCTGGTGTGTCGATGAGGTTGAGGGTGTAGGTGCGACCGTCGCGAGCGGTATACCGGAGCGCAGCAGTCTGCGCCTTGATCGTGATCCCACGCTCGCGCTCGATATCCATCGAATCGAGCACCTGCGCCTCCATCTCTCGCTCGCTCAAGCCCCCGCAGCGCTGAATGATGCGATCAGCCAGCGTGCTCTTGCCGTGGTCGATGTGGGCAATGATGGAGAAGTTGCGGATGT
>CBINBY010000135.1:0-10866 GCA_966248995.1 uncultured Burkholderiales bacterium
GCTCAGCTCCAAGTGGCTCAGCTCCAAGTGGCTCAGCTCCAAGTGGCTCAGCTCCAAGTGGCTCAGCTCCGAGTGGCCCAGCTCCGAGCGACTCCTATGCGCCCGACGAAGTGCCGGAAGAGGAGATCGCGCCCGAGGAGAAAGACCTCGAGGGGGCGGTCGGGAATCTACTGGCCACCAATCTCGAGGAGCAGGGCCTGCAGGAGCGGGACATTGCCTACGACCTGGACGCCATGGGCGAGTCGCTGGACGGACAGAAATTCCCGAAGGACCCGCTGGAAGACGTGAAGGACCTCGCGTCGTACTCGGACGCGGCGTCCGAGTTCGTGGACGACGTGATGACCGACCAGTCGAAGCTCGAGAAGTATCTGGGCGAAGTCAACGACCTGCAGAAGCAGATCGACGACCAGAGGAAGGTGGATCGCGCGGCGGCCGAGAAGGTTGGTATCCCCTTGGAGGACTGGTACAACAAGTACGGTCAGGACGAGTTCAAGCGCGAGACCGAATCCCGTACGAAGCTCGCCGATGCGAATGCCAGGTTCCAGGAGTCACAGCTCAAGTACATCGACAAGCTTTCCGGGCAGTCGCAAAAGTTCCTCGACGGCTGGGACAAGGTCAAGGAAGGCATGGACGACAAGAAGGCGCTCGACACCATCAAAGACCTGCGCAAGCTCCTTGGCGATGCCGGCGTGGGGGAAAAATCGGCCTTCAACAAGTCGCTGACAGAACTGAGGGACGCTTCCGATGAAACCCGCGATCTGATCAAGAAAGGAGACAAGTACCAGGGCAGGTCGCCCAAGGTCGACGACAGCAAGCCCTCGCCGTATGAAGAGAGCAAGCTGTTCAAGAAGCTGGGCATCGACGACTCGAAGGGCGCGCTTTCCCAGATCGACAAGCAGATCGAAGGGCTCACGGGCAAGGACAGCGCCTTCCAGAAGCTGATCGACAAGCTCGGCGAGCAGGAAAAGCGGCTGCAGGACGCGAAGTCGAAGCGTCTGGCGTCGAACCCGTTCCTGCCTCCACAGTGACGAGCTTCGTCGCTGGCGACAGCGCAAGCGCATGAGGATCCCCGGCACCCCCAGGGTGCCGGGTTCCTCCCAGGCTGCCAGTTCCTGCGCGGGACTGGCAGCCTTTTTACTTCTCGTGTTGCGCAGGGTTTGCGCCTATAAGGTCGGTGTCTTTTGACCGCAGCGCACCATAGCGGGATCAGCGCCCGCGCTTCTGGTAGGTGCCCTGCAGCTGGGCCTGTGCGAGCACATGTCCCTGCATGGCCTTTTCGAGCGCGGCCTTGCTGGGTTGGCGCTGGTCGGCGAGCCGCTGATCCAGCGCGTAGAGCTTGAAGAAGTAGCGGTGCCGCCCGATGGGCGGGCAGGGGCCGCCGTAGCCGCTGCGCTTCCAGTCGTTGAGCCCTTCGAGGGTGCCCTCGGGCAGCGGCCTGCCGCCTTCGGGCAGGCCCGCCGCGGTGGGCGGAATGTCGTAGAGCACCCAATGCACCCAGGTGCGTTGCGGGTGGGCGGGATCGGGGGCATCGGGGTCGTCTACGACGAGCGCCAGGCTGCGGGTGCCTTCGGGCAGCCCGCTCCACGCAAGGGGCGGGGCGGTGTCCTGACCTTCGCATGTGTAGCGGCTTGGGATGTCGCCGCCGTTCGTGAATGCGGGGGAGCTCAGTTCCATGCGTCATCTCCTGGTCCGGTGAAACGCAAGACATCGGCTGTGCGCCTGGGCCTGCGGGGCAGCCATCGGCGCGATGCGCGGGGGTGGGCTGGCACCTTGGCACGGTGCCGGGCCACGCGCAACCCGCCGGGTGGCTACGGCCCCCACGGCATGAGGGTCACGAGGACGGTGCGTTACCCTGCGCGCGTTTTTCCGCATGAGAAAGGAGATGGCGATGAAGGACCTGCCCGCACGGGAGAAGCTGGATCTGGCGGAGATGGTGGCGCAGTACCTGGTTCTGGCCGGGTCGCTCGACAAGAACTCGGCGCTCGAAGACTACGACCGCGCCAACGAACTGAGTCTGGAGCTCGCGATGCTGCTGCCGACCTCGATCTACCGAGCCATGGTGGAGGCGGTGGCCCATCCCGACGGCAAGGTGAATCCGGCGTCGGTGGCCATCATGATGCGCAGGGAACTGCTGGCGCCTCTGGAAGGTGAACTGAGCGCCGCGCAGGTGATGCTTCATGCACCCGGAGTGCCGGACAAGCCCAAGAGCAAGGCGCATTGAGGTGCGCAAGCGCGTCAGCCCCCGCCCGAAGACGGCTCGGCAGCCAGAAGTTCCAGGGTGCGCGGGTCGGGCCGGCCGCCGAAGTACTGGTCGAGCGCCTGGCGGAAGAGCGGCTCTTCAGGGCATGCCGCCCTGAAGAGCGTCATGCAGGAGTGCAGCTTCATGTCGTCGGGTGAGCCGAGGATCTCGTGGGCCGAGCGCCCCTGCACGGCGAGCACGAGCCTCGTGCAATCGGCCAGCCGTGGGCCGAGCACCGGGTGGCGGGCATAGGCCTCGGCTTCGGCGCGCGAGGAGAGTCCGTAGTGTTGGGCCGTGGCACTTCGGCCCAGGTTCCGCAACTGCGGGAACACGAACCACATCCAGTGGCTGCGTTTGCGCCCCGCCCGCAATTCGGCAAGGACCTCGTCGTACACGCGGTCCTGGGCTTGCACGAAGCGCCTCAGGTCGTGCGGATCTTCCATGCCGTGCCTCGCTTGCCGAGGCATTACACCAGACGAGGGCAGCGTGCGGCGAGCTACGCTCGTATCCCGTGAAGACGGCACTGTCGATGCAGGAGATGCGGCGATGAACCACGAAGCCCCGGCATTTCACGAAGGGCGCTGTACCTGCGGCGCAGTGCAATACCGCATGACCCGCGGGCCGCTCTTCGTGCACTGCTGCCACTGTCGGTGGTGCCAGCGCGAGACGGGCTCCGCATTCGCGCTGAATGCATTGATCGAGGCCGAGCATGTCGAGCTCCTGGCCGGCGTACCCGAACTGGTGGACACCCCTACGCACAGTGGCAAGGGCCAGAGGATCGCACGCTGTCCCCGCTGCCGGGTCGCGGTGTGGAGCCACTACGCGGGGGCGGGTGACAAGGTGTGCTTCGTCAGGGTCGGGACGCTGCTGGAGCCCGACCGGCTGCCACCGGACATCCATATCTACACCACCTCCAGACAGCCCTGGGTGGTGCTCCCCGAGGGGGCGCGAGCGGTGCCCGAGTATTACCGGGCCTCCGAGGAATGGCCGGCTGAAAGCCTGGCGCGGCGGGCGGCGTTGAAGTCGCGCTGACGGTTCTGCTGCTTCGAGCTTTCGGTTGCGAACAGCGAGGCTTCGACAAGCTCAGAGGGTGAGAGGCTTCAGCGTGACCGAGCAGGCCCGCCAAAGGCACCCGGTTTACCTCGTGCGATCACGTCGTGCGGTTGGGGCCGCAAGCTTGGCACTTGCACATATGTCAAGTATTGGCATCTATTTGCCGCAAATTACACTGCCCAGCACGCGTCTCGCGTCCTTCCACCGAACCCTCCAAGCGGCCCGGCCGGGTGCACGATGAACATTGCCGACCTGTCGAACGCGATGCTCGATCGCATGCAGTACGAGGCCGATCCCCTCGCGGATCAAACCGTCGCCCGCATCCTCGGGCCGTGGCACGTAAGGGTGGACGCGCCCCGCGAGGAACTGCGCAGTGCCAACATCGAGCGCTGGCGCCGGCTGACGATCGTGAACTCGCTCATCGGCGAGTGGAAGAACAACCGCTGCGTCACCGAATGGCGCGCCCCGCGCGGCACGCCACGAGAAGTGGCCGATCCTCTGGAGGAGTACCTGCGCCAGGTGCCCGGCGTGCCGAAGTGGGCTGACACGCGCAGCATCGCGCGTGCGGAGTCCGTGTTCATGGACCAGGGCGTGCTCTCGTGCATCCTGCTGTTTTGCGCGAGCCTCCCCGAGTGCTATGTCATTCCGGATTTGTCGCAGGCACTGCACCTGACCGGACAGCTGGAGCAGCACACCGAGTACCGCATCCGCTCCACCGCCGCCTTGATCTTCCCGGTGATGATGCCCGGCGGCCTTACCTCGCCCGAAGGGGCCGGCCTCGCTCAGGCGCTCAAGGTGCGCCTGATCCACGCCACGGTGCGCAACCTCATCCTGCGCGGCGACCCTGCCGAAGCCGTGGCGGCGCTGGGCGCCCAGCTGCGCTCGCCCGACGCGCTCGTGCTCCCACCGCTGCCCGGGCTGCAGAACGCCACGGGGATGCACGAGGCGCTCTTCGCCCACGGCTGGAATGTCGGCAAGGACGGCCTGCCGTGCAATCAGGAGGAGCAGGCCTATACGCTGCTCACGTTCCACTACATCTTCCTGCGCGCGATGCGCACCTTGCGCCTGGGCTTGCCGCCCGAAGACGAGCGGGCCTACCTCCATACCTGGAACGTGGTGGGACACCTCGTGGGCGTGCGCCGCGATCTCATGGCCGACACGATGGAGGAAGCGCAGGCGCTTTTCGCCCGCATTCAGGCGCGCGCCCGCGCCGACCACTTCACGCCCGATCCGCGGCCCGCGCTCGCCAGGTCCCTGATGCAGACGATGGAGTCGCTGATCCCGCTCGAGGTGGCCAAGCCCATCCCGATGCTCCTCACGCGCCACCTGTGCGGCGACGATACCGCGCGCGACCTCGGTATCGACGGCAAGGTGTCGAAGCCAGCGCGCTGGTTGTTCGCCGCGGTGATGTTCCTAGTGCATCTCATCGACGCCGCCGTTCGTCGCATCAAGTCCGATTTTTCGCTCTCGCGCTTCTTCACGCGGCTGGTGGGCCGACGCTTCCTCGCCTCGGTGCTGATGGACCAGAGCCGGCCGCTGAGCCTGCCTGAGGCGGTCCTGGACCAGGCACGCCAGACCATGGTCGGGTGGCACGAGGACCCGAAGGCGCCCCGCTGGCTCAATGCCATCGAGCGCCGGCTGATGAGCGATGTCGTGGTGTCTCCTGCGCCCGGGGAACGCGCCAGTTCGTGACACGAGTTGCCCCCGCCGTGCCGGACCGAAGCTCAAGCTTGCGGTGGGCCTGTCTGTTGCTCGCGCTGCTGTGGGCGCCTTTCGCGCGGGCGGCTCCCCTCGTGCTGGACGATTCCAGGGCCCGAATGGAGGTGTGGCCCGCCGTCACGCTGCTGCCCGAGGCTGACGGTCGCATGACGCTGCCCGATGTGCTGGCCGCTCGCGATCGCTTCATGCCGGTCCCCAACACGCACGCCACGCTGGGGCTGCGCAAGCAGGCCGTGTGGTTGCGGCTGCCGCTCGCGGTGGCTGCCGGCTCCGATGGCCACTGGGTGCTGGACATCGAATACGCGGTGCTCAATCGCGTGGAGGTGTATGTGCTGCACGGAGCTCGTCTGCTGACCCAGGCCACGCTCGGCAACCTGCAGCCCGTGGCCCAGCGGCCGCTGGGTAGCCGCACGCCGGCCCTGTCTCTGGACCTTCCACCGGGCGAGACGGTCGAGGTCTTCCTGCGGGTGCACACGCAAGGCGGCATGGTGCTGCCCATCACGCTGAGCAAGCCCGCCATGTTTCACGAGCGTGCGCTGGCCGAGCAGTTGTTGCAGGGGCTGCTCACGGGACTCGGCCTGTGCCTGGTGATTTACAGCCTCATGCAGTGGGTCACGCTGCGCGAGACCCTGTACATGAAGTACGCGCTGCTTAGCACCGCCAGCGTGTTGTTCTCGGTGTACCAGTTCGGCATCGGCGCGCAGTTCCTCTGGAGGGACAACCGCTGGCTCGAATTGCATGCCGGCGGGTTGGCTGCGCTGGTGGCATCGGCGTGCACCTTCCTGTTCGTGGAGCACGCGTTGCGCGGCCCGCAATCGCGGCCCTGGTTCAGCCGGGCGATGCGCTCGGGCGCGGTGCTGCTCTTCGCCACGGCGGTGGCGTATGCGCTGGACCTGCTGCATCTCCATCAGGTCAGCGCCGTGGTGGGCACCGTGGGCCTGGCGCCCGCCGTGCTCGGCCTGCCCGGGGCCTTGGCGCGTGTCCGTCGCGGCGACACGGTCGGCGGCTACTTTCTCGTGGCCTGGCTGGGCTACTTCATCGCCACCGCGACCATGGTCGGCCTGGTCAAGGGGCAGCTGGACGCCAATTTCTGGACCGTGCATTCCTTCCAAATCGGCGCCACCCTGGACATGCTGCTCTTCATGCGGGTGATCGGCCTGCGCATGAAGGCGATGCACGCCGCCGCGCAGCACGCCAGGCACGAGCGCGATAAGCTCCATTCCCTCGCGTACACCGACTCGCTGACGGGCTTGCCCAACCGCCGCGGCCTGGATGCCGTGCTGGCCGCCGAGCTGCCGCACTGCGGACCCGAGCACCTGCTGGCCGTCTACATGGTGGACCTGGACGGCTTCAAGGCAGTGAACGATCGCCATGGGCACCAGGTCGGCGACGAACTGCTGATCGCCGTGGCACGCCGCCTCAAGACCAGCCTGCGGACCAGCGACGTCATCGCCCGCCTGGGGGGCGACGAGTTCGTGATCACCGTGACCGGATTGCACGACGACAGTCAGGCACAGGAGATCGGACAGCACCTGCTGAAGGCGTTCGATGCGCCGTTCCAGCTCTCGGAGGGCCGCCGCTGCAGCGTAGGGTTGACGGTGGGCTACGCTCTCGTGCCGCTGGACGGCACCGACCCCGTGACCCTGCTGCAACGCGCGGACGCCGCGATGTACGCCGGCAAGCAAGGCGGCAAGCGCTGCCTGCGCCGTGCCGGGTTGCAGGCCGCATAGGAAAGAACATCCATGGCCACCGCCAGCCTCCTCGCCCTGATTGACGACATCGCCACCATCCTGGACGACGTGGGCGTTCTCACCAAGGTGGCGGCCAAGAAGACCGCTGGCGTGCTGGGCGATGACCTGGCGCTCAACGCGCAGCAGGTGTCGGGGGTGAGTGCCGAGCGCGAGCTGCCGGTGGTGTGGGCGGTGGCCAAGGGCTCGGCCATCAACAAGGCGATCCTGGTGCCGGCGGCGCTGGCCATCAGCGCGTTGGCCCCCTGGCTGGTGCTGCCTTTGCTGATGATCGGTGGTGCCTTCCTCTGCTACGAGGGCGTGGAGAAGCTGGCGCACCGCTTCCTGCACAACCACGCCGAGGACGAGGCGCACCGCGACGAACTGGCGCGCGCGGTGGCCGATCCGGGCGTGGATCTGGTGGCGTTGGAGCAAGACAAGATCAAGGGCGCCATTCGCACCGACTTCATCCTCTCGGCCGAGATCGTGACGATCTCGTTGGGTGCCGTGGCCGGCGCCGCATTCAGCGTGCGCGTGGGGGTGCTGGTCGGGGTGGCGGTGCTGATGACCGTGGGCGTGTACGGTCTGGTCGCGGGCATCGTGAAGCTCGACGACCTTGGGCTGCACCTGAGCCGGCGCTCCGATGCATTGAGGCAGCGCATCGGTCGCGGCATCCTGGCCGCAGCACCCTGGTTGATGAAGGCGCTGTCCGTCGCGGGAACGGCGGCGATGTTCCTGGTGGGTGGAGGCATCCTCGCCCACGGCGTGAGTGCACTGGAACACGGCGTGGAGGCCGCGACTCACGCGGCCGGTGCCGTGCCGGGGATCGGGTCGGTCCTGGCCGTGCTGACGCCGCTCGTGGCTGACGCCATCGTCGGCGTGGTGGCCGGTGCGCTGGTACTGCTGGCGGTGACGGCCTTCCAGCGCGTGCGCGATACCCGCAAGGCGGTCGGCGGCGCCTGACGACGGGCGTCAGCGCGATGCGGCGCTGGCCGGCATTGCCGGCGGCAGCACCCGGCGGGCGGTGAACTCCACCGGCCTGTGCGACGAGAACCCGCCTTCGGTCTGCATGACGAATCGGATCTCGTTGCCCTGCAGCGTGCCGCGGTAGCGGTGCACCTGCTGCACGGGCGCGGCATTGCCGAGCACCTCCTGTGTCAGCGTGGAAAAGCGCAGCGCGTCCGCGTCGACGTGGCCCTCGACGATGCCACGCGGAAACCCGAGGAAGGAAGCGGTGCCCTGCAGCTCGCCGGTCTCGCCTTCGAAGACGAAGTACTCCACGTAATGTGAGCCGGGCCAGTCGTAGGTGACGTCGGCACGCCATTGGCCGTTGATGTCGGCCCGTTCGTCGCCCGGACCAAAGAAGTAGCCCACGCCGACGGCCAGCCCAGCCGCCAAGCCCCCACCCGCAGCAAGCAGCAGCATGCGCTTCCAGCGTCCGCCAGCCGCCATGGGCGAGGGGGCGGACTCGCCCAGCGCTGCGTATACCGCGGCCACCAGTTGCTGAACATCGGAGGAGAAGCGCGTGTTGTCGAGCGGCACCGCCTGGCGGCGCGACAGCGGCCGCAGCGATTCGGGCAACTCGTCCTCGCGTGGCATGGGCGCGCCGTCGAGCAGCACGGGGATCACCCGCAGACCGAGCGAGAAGCCGGTTTCGATCTCGTGGCGCACGACGTCCTGCGGGTCGTGCAGCCGCGGCAGGCTGCCCTCACGCGGGCCGGCCCATCGGCGACCGATGAGCACGAGCAGCACGGAGGCCTCGCGGACCGCGCGCCGGATGGCCTCGTCAAAGGCAACGCCGGGCGCGATGTCGTCCACATCCATGAACACGCGCTCGTCTGAGAAACGGCGCACCAGTTCGTCGTACAGCGCGCGGGCATAGCCGGCGGCGTCATCACGTCGATAACTGACGAACAGGCGTCCTTTGCGCATCGAGGGGTATCCGCAATTGGGCGGGCAGCATACCGTGTGCGGCAGGGTGGCCCGCGCGGGCGTTTTCGCGCATTCGTGCCCGTGCACTTCGCCGGTTCGGCGGCGTCGTGAGGGAAATTCCCGAACGCGTGGGCAGCCTGCCGTCCTACACTGGTTCCAGCATCGAACGCATACAGCGCGACGGTGCTGGCAGAAGTGTTGGAGCCCCTCGAGCGGGCTCCTTTTTTTTGGTCCATCGCGGATGCTTCGACCATGTGCGTGAGAGGTGCCGACAAGGCTGGTGATGGCCGCGCTGTCGGGCACGAAGGTATCGTGCGTACATGAATACCCGCTTGCTGATGCTCGCCTTGTGCCAGGGCCTGTTCCTGGTCAACAACGTCACCTTCCTCGCCATCAATGGGCTGGTGGGCCTGAAGTTGGCGCCCCAGGCCTGGATGGCCACGCTGCCGCTGATGGGTTACGTGGTGGGCGGTGCCCTGTCCACCGGTCTGGTGGCGCGGCATCAGCGGGCGTGGGGCCGCCGTCGCACGTTCCAGGTTGGGCTCGCGGTGGCCATGCTGAGCACCGCGGTTTGTGCCTATGCGGCGTGGACGGGCGGTTTCTGGCTGCTGGTGGCCGCCACGGTGTTCGCCGGTTACTACAACGCGAATGCGGCGTTGTACCGGTTTGCGGCCGCGGAGGTGGTTGCGCCGGCCTTCAAGGAGCGTGCGATCTCCTGGGTGCTGGCTGGCGGCATCTTCGGTGCGGTGGTGGGCCCCAATCTCGCAAGCGCGACGCGCGAGCTGCTGCCAGTGCCCTTCGTCGGCGCGTATGCCGCGCTGGTCGGTGTGGCGCTGCTGTCGTTTGCCGTCATGTCCTTCATCACATTCCCGACGATACCTGCGGCATCGGCTTCGCGGCCAGGCCGGCCGCTGGCGGAAATCGCTCGGCAGCCGGTCTTCATCGTCGGCGTCATGGCCTGTGCGCTGGGCTATGGCGTGATGAACCTGCTGATGGCCGCCACGCCGATAGCCATGGCGCAGTGCAAGCATCCGTTCGAGAGCACGGCGCTGGTGCTGGAATGGCATGTGCTGGGCATGTTCGTGCCGAGCTTCTTCACTGGGTCGCTGATCCGGCGCTTCGGCGTGGTGAGCGTCATGGCGTCGGGTGTGGTGCTGTGCGTGGCGTGCATCGCCGTGGCGCTGTCGGGCGTGGAGGTGATGCGTTTCCTACTCGCCTTGCTGGCACTGGGCGTGGGCTGGAACTTTCTCTACGTGGGCGGTACGACGCTCTTCACCGAGGCGTATCGGCCGGAGGAGAAGACACAGGCGCAGGCGGCGATGGATTTCTGCGTGTTCGCGACCACGGCGATCACTTCCTTCGGCTCGGGTGCCTTGATCACCACGCAGGGATGGAACTGGCTCAACCTCGGCAGCCTGCTGCCCGTGGCGTTGATGAGCGCGGGGCTCGTGTGGTTGTCCGTCGTACGTCGTGCGGCGGGCGCGAGCAGGGCTGCCGCGGGATAGCTTTGGCCCGGCGAGTGGAACGCAGCCATGTTGAAGTGGGCCATCCTCCTATTCGTGATCTCGCTCATTGCCGGCGTGCTGGGCTACACCAACGTGGCGGCAGGCGCGCGATCGATCGCCAAGGTCTTCTTCTTCGTCGCGGTGCTCATCTTCCTCGTCGTGCTGTTGTTCGGGTTGATGCTGGGCACGCTGATCTTGTGAGCACGGATTCGTGTCCAAGCCCGGCGCAGCAGCGGCAGGACTAGGGTTGCAGGCAGGACGAACTCGACGCCGATGGACACGGCATATCCCGTGGGCGGGGTGCGGGCGCGATCGACATCGCCGCTGGTGAGACCGCCGGCAGCTCGAAGCTGAACACCGTGCCGCGGCCCGGCTCGCTCTCCACTGCGATGTCGCTCCCGTGCAGCGCCACGATGCGCCGTGTGATCGCCAGGCCCAGGCCGGCGTGGTGGCGTGCGGCTGCATCCCCGCCGGGGCCCCGGGCTGAGCCCTCCACGCGAGGGGCCTGGAAGTAGCGCTCGAACACGTGCGGCAGGTCTTCGCGGGCAATGCCGCAGCCGGTGTCGCGCACCCGCACCTGCACGCCGGTGTCCGCGGCTTCGACCTCGATTCGCACCTCGCCGCCCGCAGGGGTGTGCCGCAGCCCGTTCTCCACCAGGTTCTCGAGGGCGCGCTCGACCATGCCGATGTC
>CBINBY010000136.1:0-10760 GCA_966248995.1 uncultured Burkholderiales bacterium
GTGCCTGCCCGGCACGATGCTTCCGCAGCGCATCAGCGTGCTCGAGGCGCTGCCGCTGACCAGCAGCGGCAAGATCGACCGCAAGGCGCTGTCGGCGCACGATGAAAGCGCCCAGTTCCAACAGGGGACGGTGTACGTGGCACCCGTCACCGACACCGAACGAAGGCTGGCGGAGCTCTACGGGCAGGTGCTCGGACGCGAGCCCATCGGACGAAACGACGATTTCTTTGCGCTGGGCGGTCACTCGTTGCAGGCGCTGATGCTGCTGGCGCGCATCCGCAAGGCTTTGGACGTCCAGGTGGCACTGCGCACGCTGTTTGAAGCGCGCACCGTGTCCCAACTCGCCGAAGCGGTGGATCGAGTGCGTGGCGTTGGCGGGCACGAAGACAAGGGCGACGGGTCGCCGTTGCTGCGAGCCGAGGCGAGCCGAAAAGCCCGGACCGAGGTCGCACTGAGCGAGGCCCTGGAAGAGCTGAACGCATTGATCAATCAAGAGCAAGAGGAACAACGGTGAACAGCGAATCGATCGAGGCCATGCACGGCCTGTCCTCCCAGAAGAGGGAACTGCTGAGGCAGCTGCTCGAGAAGAAGGGCGTGGACCTGTTGTCCTTGCCCATCCTGCGCAGGCCGCCGGACCTCGCGGCGCTGCCGCTGTCGTATGCGCAGCAGCGGCTTTGGTTTCTGGATCAGCTCGAGCCGGGCAGTGCCGCGTACAACATGCCTGTGGCGCTGCGGCTGAGCGGCGTGCTGAATGTCGATGCATTGAAACAGACGCTCGACGAAGTGGTGCGCCGGCACGAAGCCTTGCGCACCACCTTCGCGGCCATCGACGGCGTGCCGGTGCAGAGGATCGCTCCCACGCTGGACCTGCCCTTGCCGCTGACCGACCTGTCGGGGCTGCCGCAGGTCCAGCGCGATCAGAAGGCCGAGGAGATCGTGCAGCAGGAAGCGCACAGACCGTACGACCTCGCTACCGGCCCGCTGGTGCGCGCGCAACTGCTGCGATTGGCCCAGACCGAGCACATCGTGCTGTTCACGATGCATCACATCGTTTCCGACGGCTGGTCGCAGGGCGTGCTGGTGCGCGAAGTGGCGGCGCTGTACGAGGCGTATAGCCGGGGCGAGTCTTCACCGCTGCCGGCGCTGCAGATCCAGTACGTGGACTATGCGCACTGGCAGCGACAGTGGCTGAGCGGCGAGGTGCTGCAGGCCCAGATCGACTACTGGAAGGAGCAGTTGGCCAGCGCACCTGCGCTGCTGGCGCTGCCCACCGACCGGCCGCGGCCGGCGGTGCAGAGCCATTCCGGCGCGACGCTGAAGTTCAGCGTACCGCGAGAGACCACGGTGGGCTTGTACGCGCTGGCGCAGCAGACGCAAAGCACGTTGTTCATGGTGCTGACAGCCGCGTTCAACGTGCTGCTGTGGCGCTGCAGCGGGCAGGACGACATCTGCATCGGCACACCCGTGGCCAACCGCACGCGGGAGGAACTGGAGCCGTTGATCGGCTGCTTCGTCAACACACTGGTGCTGCGCACGCGCATGACGGGCGACATGCCGTTCACTGGGCTGTTGGAGCAAGTGAAGAACAGCACGCTGGACGCGCACGCCCATCAGGACGTGCCGTTCGAGCAGCTGGTGGAAGTGCTCAAGCCCGTACGCGATACCAGCTACTCGCCGCTGTTCCAGGTCATGCTGGTGTTGCAGAACACACCCATGACCGAGCTGGAGCTGGCCGGCTTGCGGCTGCAAATCATGAATCAGGATGTCAAGCAGGCAAAGTTCGATCTTCTACTGAACTTCATTGAGGACGACGAGCAGCAGTTGGAGGCGGGGATCGAATACTGCACCGATCTCTTCGAGCACAGCACGATCGAGCGCATGGCCGCGCAGCTGAACCGGCTGTTGCAGGGGCTCGTGGCCAACCCTCAGCAGGGCATCGGGCGGCTGCCCCTGCTCGATGCCGCCGAGCGCAGGTGCGTGCTGGAGCAGTGGAACGACACCGCCACGCCGTACCCGCAGAATTCCACCGTCCACGGGCTGTTCGAGGCGCAGGTCGAACGAACGCCGCAGGCCGTGGCAGCCGTGTTCGAGGGCAGCGCGCTGAGCTACGCCGAGCTCAATGCGCAGGCCAACCGGCTGGCCCATCACCTGCGCGGCCTGGGGGTCGGGCCCGATGCGCGGGTGGCGATCTGCCTGGAGCGCGGCCTGCCGATGGTGGTGGCCTTGCTGGCGACCTTGAAGGCCGGCGGCGCCTATGTGCCGCTCGATCCGGACTATCCGGCCGACCGCCTGGCTTACATGCTTGAAGACTGCGGGCCTGCGGTGCTGCTGACGGATGCGACCTGTGCCCTTCGGTTGCCGGCCCAGGCCACCGTGCCGGTGTGCCGCATGGACGAGCATGAAGCGCCGTGGTGCGACCTGTCCGCCGACAACCTGTCGGCAGAGGCGTTGGGGCTGAACGCGAGGCACCTGGCTTACGTCATCTACACCTCGGGTTCCACCGGGCAGCCCAAGGGCGCGATGAACGAGCACCGCGCGGTGGTCAACCGCCTGCTGTGGATGCAGCAGGCCTATGGCCTGGGCACGGCGGACGCGGTGCTGCAGAAGACGCCGTTCGGTTTCGATGTGTCGGTGTGGGAATTCTTCTGGCCCTGGCTGGTGGGGGCGCGGCTGGTGCTCGCGCGGCCGCAAGGCCAGCGTGACCCGAGTTACCTCCTGGAGTTGATCGACCGCGAGCAGGTCACGACGCTGCACTTCGTGCCGTCGATGCTGTCGGCGTTCCTGGCTGGCCTGCCGGCGGGCGGTGCCAGATCCTTGCGGCGCATCGTCTGCAGCGGAGAGGCGCTACCGGCCCAGATGGTGGAGGCGGTGCACCGCCAATTGCCGCAGTCGCGCTTGTTCAACCTCTATGGCCCGACCGAAGCGGCGGTGGACGTGACCGCGGCCGAACCCCGCCCCGGCCAACCGGTGACCATCGGCCGGCCGATCGCCAACACGCGCATCTACATCCTCGATGGGCAAAGGGAGCCCGTTCCGGTGGGCGTGCCGGGGGAAATCCACATTGCCGGTGTGCAGGTCGGTCGCGGCTATCTGAACCGGCCGGAGCTGACCGAAGAGCGCTTCATCCGTGACCCGTTTGCCAGCGAGCCGGGCGCACGCATGTACCGCACGGGTGACGTGGGCCGCTGGATGCCCGACGGCTCCATCGCATACCTCGGGCGCAACGATCACCAGGTCAAGCTGCGCGGTTTCCGCATCGAGCTGGGGGAAATCGAAGCGTGCGTGATCGAGCAGCCGGGCGTGCGGGAGGCGGTGGTGCTGGTGCGCGAAGACGCGGGAGACAAGCGCCTCGTCGCCTACGTGGTCGCCGATGAGGGTCAGGCTGTCGAGCCGGCGGCATTGCGCGAAGCGCTGCAGCGCAAGCTGCCCCAGTACATGGTGCCGTCGCACTTCGTGCTGCTGGACGCGCTGCCGCTCACGCCCAACGGCAAGCTCGACCGCCGCGCGCTACCGGCCCCGGAGGTTGGTGCGAGCCGGGTCGAGTACGTGGCGCCGCGCACGCCCACCGAGGAGCGGTTGGCCCGCATCTGGGCCGAAGTGCTGGGTGTGGAGCCCGTCGGTGTGCACGACGACTTCTTCGAACTCGGTGGGCACTCGTTGCGCACGATCGAAGTGCTGTCGCGTATCCGGACGGTTTGCGGTATGGACATGCCGCTGCGGGTGCTGTTCGAGGCCACTACCGTGGAGGAGCTCGCCCGCCATGTCGACGAGGCGCAGCCCGCGAGGGGCTCGATCTCGCGCATCGCGCGAGTGGAGTTGCAGCCTGACTACGAAGTGTCGGCGGCGCAGCGGCGCATGTGGCTGCTGCATCTGCTGGATTCGCGCAGCACGGCTTATCACGTACCCGCGCTGCTCGATCTGCCGCAAGACGTCGAGCGTGCCGCGCTGGAGCGTGCGCTGGGCGAGGTGTTGCGACGGCACGAGGTGCTCCGCACGGTGTTCGTCGAGGACGAAGACGGAATGCCGCGCCAGCGGGTGCGCGAGCCGTGGGACGTGCAGTTGAACGTGCGCTCCGTTCAGTCGGAGCAGGAGCTCCAGGAGCACTTCCTCCGCTTCATGCGCGAACCCTTCGATCTCTCCCGCGGGCCGCTGTTTCGCGCCGAGGTGCTGCAGACTCCCGACCATCGCCAGCGCCTGGCGTGGTGCATGCACGAGATCGTGTCCGATGGCAGCTCCGCACTGATCCTGGAGCGGGAAGTCACGGCACTCCTGCGCATGCATGCCAGCGGCGAGCCGGCGAGGCTGCCGGACCTGCCGATCCAGTACAAGGACTACGCGGCATGGCAGAACCAGCTGCTGCGCGAAGAGGACGCCAGCCGGCAGTACTGGCACGAGCACCTCGAAACCGGCATGGCGCGCCTGCCGCTGCCGTACGACCGGCCGGTGACGGACGAGACGCCGGCCGGCGCAGCGCAGTACCAGGTGGCGGTCACGGGCCTGGCTCACGAAGCGCTGGTCGGCCTGTGCCGGCGCCACCAGGTGACGGTGTTCATGCTGCTGCAGGCCAGCCTCGCGGTTTGGCTGGCGCGGCTCACGGGGCAGCGCGACGTGGTCATCGCCGTGCCCACTTCCGGGCGCGATGCCTTCGAGGCGGAGCAGCTGATCGGGTTCTTCCTGAACACGGTGCTGCTGCGCATGCAGGTGGAGCCGCAGCGGAGTTTCGAAGAGGTGCTGTCGCACGCCAAGGAGGTGGCACTGAACGGGCTTCAGCACCAGCACTACCCGTTCGAGCAGCTGATCGAGGAACTGCAGCTTCCGCGGCCCGCGAACCAGTTCCCCGTCACGCCGGTGCTGTTCAACCTGCTGAGCTTCCTCGATCGCGAACCTCTGGGCGATGTACCGGTCGGCCACGAGCCCCTGGACCTGGATGCGAAGGCGGAGCTGGAACTCACGGCGCAGGAGCATGCCGAGGGCCTGGTCGTGAAGTGCGCGTACCGGACGAGCCTCTTCGAGCCGCGGACCATCGAGTACCTGATGCAGCAGTGGCTGTCCTTGTTGCAGCAGGTGAGCGCCGCGCCCGGCGAGCGGATCGAGGCGCTGGCCCTATTCACCGACGGGCAGGCGCTCACGCTGCAGTCGCCGTACCTGCAGTTCGCGAACGAACTGCCGCCTGCTCCGCCGGTGGAGGGCGTGCTCGCTAGAGTCACGCGTCGGGCCGAGGAGGCACCCGATGCCGTGGCGATCGAGTGGCGCGATGGCCAGACCACCTACGCTCAGCTGGAGGCGCAAAGCAATCGGATCGCGAGCCAGTTGCAGCAACTGGGTTGTACGCCGGGCGATGTGGTGGCGCTGCTGCTGCGCGACCCGGTGGAGCACATCGCGTCGGTCCTGGGCACCATGAAGGCCGGGGCGGTGTTCATGACGCTGGACGCCGGTGACCCGCTGGCGCGGCTGCAGACCCTCGCGCAGCGCGTGCAGCCGCGATGGTGGATCGCCGAGCATGACACGGCGGCCGTGCTCCACGAACTGACATCGCGCCTCGATGTTCCCGTGCAAGGGCTGGGACTCGGCGCATCCGAGGTGCCGGGCCTGGCGCCGCTCGCTGCGGAGCCGGCACCCGCCGTGCCGCCGCCCGATGCCGACGCCTGCTACATCTTCTTCACCTCCGGGTCCACCGGGCAGCCCAAGCCCATCCTCGGGCGTGCGCAAAGCCTGGCGCAGTTCATCGATTGGGAGATCGAAGCCTTCGGACTGGACCATGGCTGCCGTGTGAGCCAGCTCACGGCGTCGACCTTCGATGCCTTCCTGCGCGACGTGTTCGTGCCGTTGTGCTCGGGCGGTACCGTCTGCGTGCCGCCGCAGCCCAAGCTCGGCCCGGACGAGCTGTTGCAATGGCTGGACGCCTCCCGGGTCACGCACGTGCACTGCGTGCCGTCACTGCTGCGAGCCATGCTCGGGTATGCGCAACAGCAGCAAGACGAGTTGCCGGAAATGGCGGCGCTCAAGCGCGTGTGCCTGTCGGGCGAGCCCGTGCTGCCTGCCACGGTCCAAGCCTGGCAGGAGGCGTTCGGCGGGCGCATCGAGCTCGTCAATTTCTACGGCGCTTCCGAGACGACGATGATCCGCTGCTGGCACCGCATCACCGCGGCGGATGTGGCACGTGGCTTCATTCCAGTCGGCAAGCCGATCGCGCATACGCAGGCCATCGTGCTCGATGGACAGGGCCAGCCGTGCCCGCCCGGCGTGCCCGGAGAGATCTGGGTGCGCAGCCGCTTCTTCACGCTGGGGTACTACGGCGACGAAGCCCGTACGGCGGAGGTGTTCGTGCGCAACCCGCTGCGGCCGCGGGACGAAGAGCGCGTATACCGCAGCGGCGACATCGGGATGCTGCTCGACGACGGCAGCCTGCGCTGCCTGGGGCGCCGCGACGGACAGGTCAAGGTCAATGGCGTGCGCATCGAGGTGGGCGAGGTCGAGAACGCATTGCTCGGCCACCCTCAGGTGAGCGAAGCCGCCGTCTTGGCGCAACAGGGCGACGATGGCGCCAACCGGCTGAGTGCCTACGTGGTGGCCCCTGAAGGGTCCGCCGAAGAACTGAGCCGGTACCTGCTGCAATGCCTGCCCGGCACGATGCAGCCGCAGCACATCACCGTGCTCGAGTCGCTGCCGCTGACCAGCAGCGGAAAGATCGACCGCAAGGCACTGGCCGTGCTCGATGACAGCCCGGCGCAGGAGTCGGCCGCCTACGTGGAACCGGCGACCGAGACGGAACGCATCGTGGCTGGGCTCTATGGGGACGTGCTGGGGCGCGAGCGCGTCGGTCGCGACGACGACTTCTTCGCGCTGGGCGGTCATTCCCTGCAGGCGTTGATGCTGCTGGCTCGCATCCGCAAGACCATGAGCGCGGAAATTGCGTTGCGCGCGCTCTTCGAAGAACGCACGGTGCAGCGCATGGCGAAGGCCGTGGACGAGTTCATTGCGGCTCGCCAGCAGAGCGGCGTCGTCGAGATTGCCGATGTGCTCGCTGAAGCTTTGCTGGAACTCGATGCGCCAGGCACGGCGGATGAGAAGGAGGCCGATGCCAGCCGCGCGACACACAGCCGTTCGTCCGACGCATAGCGTGTCCAGCCGGAGGGGATTGTGAGCGCCATGTCAGTGGTTCCGGATCAGTCCGTACTCCTGCAGGATGCGCAGGGCGGGCGATGGCTGCTGTTCACGCAGCCGAAGAAGATCGTGCAAGCGCGGACTCACGAACGTGGACGACATGCAGCGTTCCGCATGGCTGCATCACTCCGAGAAGAACCGGGCCGAGAACGTGATGATCGTCGACATGATCTGCAACGATCTCGGCATGGTGGCTGATGTCGGTTCGGTCCAGGTGGAAGAACTGTTCACGGTGGGAAAGTACCCGACGGTTCACCAGATGACGTCCACGGTCGCTGCGCGCACCGCGAGGGAACCGCTGGAGGTCCTGGACCGCATGTTCCCTTGCGCGGCGATCACCGGTGCTCCGAAGGTCAAGACGATGGAAATCATTGGCGAGCTGGAGTCGACGCCGCGCGGCATCTATACCGGATCCATCGGGTACGCGTCGCCTGATGGCCGTTGCAATTCAACGTGGCCATTCGAACGGTGGTAGTCGACCGCGAGGCGAACACGGCCGAGTACGGGGTCGGCGGTGGCATCGTCTGGGATTCGGACGCGGCCGACGAGTACGAGGAGTGCAAGGCCAAGGCGGCCGTCCTTCTGACGCAGCCGCAGACCTTCGACCTCCTCGAAACCATGCTCTGGGAGCCCGCCGGGGGGATCTACCTCCTCGAGGCCCACGTGAACCGGATGGTCGATTCGGCGCGGCACTTCGGCATTCCGGTGTCGGCGCAGGCGCTACTCGACTCGTTCCGGTCCTTCACGCCCGCGGATCCTTCGTCGCGCTCCTCGGCAATACGCATCGAAGAGCGCGACATCAAGTCACTGAAGGGAGCGCGGGTGGGCCTCGCTTCGCACCTCCTTCCTGCCGCATCGCCCAACATCTTCCACAAGACCACCGAGCGGCAGTTCTACGCCCGCATGAAGGCGTCGCTTCCGGATCTGCAGGATGTACTCCTGTGGACCCCCGACGGCCAGGTGACTGAATCGACCCTCGCAAACGTGGTCGTTCGCATGGGAAGTGAATGGGTGACACCTCGCGCCTCCATTGGCCTGCTGCCCGGGGTACTCAGGGCGAATTGCTCGCAACAGGCATCGTGCACGAGGGGGAGATCCGCAAGGACGACCTTCTGCAAGCCGCGGATCTGTTCCTGATCAACTCGGTGCGGGGATGGATGAGGCTGCAAAGGGATCATTGCGCCGATGCATGGCGGATTGCCACGGGGGCGTGTGCCTGGGCCATCAGTGCATAGGCCAGGTGTTCGGGGGCACGATCGTGCATGCAGCCTCCGTCATGCACGGCAAGACGTCCCAGATCAACCATGACGGCGCCGGCGTACTCCGCGGCCTCGCTCATCCGCTCAGGGTCACCCGATATCACTCCTTGGCGATCGATCCGGCTTCGCTGCCTGCGAGCCTGGAGGTGACGGCGTGGACCAGCGACGGCGAAATCATGGGCATCCGGCATAGAACGCTTCCGGTCGAGGGCGTGCAGTTTCATCCGGAGGCGATCCTGACCGAACAAGGGCACGCACTGCTGCGGAACTTCCTGAGGCCGGCATGACGACTGCCGCCATCCATCAGCCATAGTCCTTTTGGGAGAACAACAACATGGACGACAGCACGATCGAGGCTCTACACCGCCTCTCATCCGAACAGCGCCAGGCACTGAAGCGCAAGCTGAAGCAGAAGGGCGTGGACCGGATGTCACTTCCGGTCCTCAGGCGACCGGCAGATCTGGAGGTCATTCCTGCGTCCTACGCTCAGCTGCGGCTGTGGTTCCTGGATCGGCTGGCGCCGGGCAACACCGCGTACAACGTGCCGGCGACGGTCCTGCTGCGGGGGGCGCTCAACTTCGAAGCGCTGCACGGTGCCCTCAATGAAGTGGTGCACCGGCACGAATCCCTGCGGACGACCTTTGAGACTAGGGATGGGGAACCTGCGCAACGGATCGGTCCGGCATTCGACCTGGAACTGCCCCTGAGCGACTTGTCGGCGCTGCCTGCGGCAGCGGGTGCGCGGCGTGCCGAGGAACTGGCGCAGCAGGAAACCGAAACGGCGTTCGACCTCGGCACGGGCCCGCTGGTCAGGGCGCGGCTGCTTCGGCTGGGTCCAGACGAGCACATCCTCTGCGTGACGGTGCATCACATCGTGTCGGATGCGTGGTCGATGGGCGTGCTGGTGCGCGAGCTCACGACGCTGTACGAAGCCTTCAACCACGGCAAGCCTTCGCCGTTGCCGCAGTTGACGATCCAGTACGCCGACTACGCCCATTGGCAGCGCCAGTGGCTGGGTGACGACGCGCTGCAGGGGCAGATCGACTACTGGAAACAGCAACTGGCCGGTGCGCCGGCGCTGCTCGCGCTGGCCATCGACCACCCACGGCCGGCCACCCAAACGCATCGCGGCGCCACGTTGAAATCGATGGTGCCGCAGGAGGCCGCTTCAAACCTGTACGCTTTGGCGCGGCAGACGCACAGCACGCTGTTCATGGTGTTGGCAACCGCATTCAACGTGCTGCTATGGCGCTACAGCGGGCAGGACGACATCTGCATCGGCACGCCGATCGCCAACCGGACACGGGCTGAACTGGAGCCGCTGATCGGCTTGTTCGTCAACACCCTGGTGCTGCGCACCCGGCTGCGCAGCGACGCGTCGTTCATCGAGTTGCTGGAGCAGGTCCGGGAGACGACGCTGGACGCACAGGCGAACCAGGACGTGCCGTTCGAGCAGCTGGTCGAAGTGCTCAAGCCGGTGCGCGACGCCCGTCACGCGCCGCTGTTCCAGGTGCTGCTCGTGCTGCAGAACGCGCCGACGGACGCCTCGGATCCCGCTGGGTTGATGCTTGAACCCCTGGGCAGGATCAACACGCACGCCAAGTTTGACCTCACCCTGAACATCACCGAGGAGGGCGACGGGCTGCGGGCCGAGTTCGAATACAGCACCGACCTGTTCGACCGAAGCACCATCGAACGCATGGCCGGGCACTTCGAGCGGCTGCTGCAGCACGCTGCGGCCCAGCCGTGGACCGCGCTGGGCCGGTTGCCCATGCTCGACGAGCGCGAGCGCGCCGATCTCCTGCACCGCTTCAACGACACGGCGGTGGCGTACGAGCCGCAGTGCGTGCATCACCTGTTCGAGGCGCAGGCGCGGCGTACGCCCGATGCGCCGGCCGTGGTGTTCGAAGGCGCCAGCCTGAGCTACCGCGAGCTCGACGAGCGGGCCAACCGGCTGGCCCATCACCTCATCGGCCTGGGCGTTCGACCCGATGCGCGCGTGGCCGTTGCCATGCAGCGCGGCATGGAACTGCCCGTCGCGCTGCTGGCGACGCTCAAGGCCGGTGGCGCGTATGTCCCGCTGGACCCCGACTACCCGGCCGAGCGGCTGGCCTACATGCTCGACGACTGCCGGCCGATGGTGCTGCTGCTCGACGCCGGCACGCGCGAGTCGCTCGGCCCGCTTCCGGCGGGCCTGCCCGTGCTCGACGTGGCGGACGATGCCGCCTGGCGTGCACTGCCCGCACATCAACCCGACAGCGCCGCACTAGGGCTCACCCCCCCGCATCTGGCCTACGTCATCTACACCTCGGGCTCCACGGGACGACCCAAGGGCGC
>CBINBY010000137.1:0-10746 GCA_966248995.1 uncultured Burkholderiales bacterium
TCGGGGCAGCACCTTACACGGGGTGAGGTGTTGCACTTCAGATTTGAGGCCGCCAAGGCATTCGCCGACTCAAGGATCGAACCATCGAGTCAGTGCCTGTCTCGTACACGAACCGAGAATTCGTTGGGCAGTTCGCAGAAATCCTGCGACAGCGCGTCGCAGCGAAATCTGCAATTCTGTATCCGGAGAACACGACTCTTATCGTCCAATGCGAGCTCAACTTGCCATACTTACCGGACGAATGGGGAGACCTTATGTCCCGCGTTCGACTCTCCCTGCCAAAATCGAGCTTTCGCGAAATCTACTTCTATGACCCCACAGGCCAATACAGCCAAGCTCTATTTCCGCGCGATGATGCCTAACCCCTGTCGCGGGCCGCCTGGTATGCATTCGCCACCATCCTTGGCTGCGTTCTCCTTGTTGTGCTCACGGTCGCCTCATCCCATCTCTTTTCCGCATCAACAAACTTCTTGGCGCAGGACCGTTGTCTGGACAGTGGTGGTCGTTGGAACCGCCATGCTAATTCGTGTGAGTACGAGCAATGACGCCCAACCCCTGACCGCTCCCGCCGAGGTGACACCCTGCAAGGCAAGCAAGTTCTTGGCGAGGTCGATACCGACGAAGACAATCTCCACCGACTTCCCCTTTCGAGCAACTTGATGAGAGTCGCAACCCCGTCGTAGCACTTCGTTCCCGGTCGCCGCGACACAGCGCGGCCCGCTCGTGACGGGAAAGTCCCTTTCATTCCTTAGGCCGCGAAGCCAAGCACTGTGCGTCTTTGGTCGTTGCATCCGAAGTACCTCGATTCAAAGGGCTTGGTCGCGCTCTGGCGCGAGGCACTTCTCGCGCAGGCGGTTCTCCAGGGCAACACTCGTGGCTATCAGGCTCACCCGCAGTTGGAACGTTTCCGCGCGCAGCGCTCTTCCGTGACGGCCATTGGCTCATATCTCTTGGCGGTCTGGTCCGAGGCCAGCGCACGCGGCTATTCCTTCGACCGAGCGAAGATCGCCAGCAAGAAGTCACACAAGCCTATCCCGGTCACCGCAGGTCAGGTTCAGTACGAGTGGATGCACCTCATGTGCAAGCTCGCTGCACGCAATCCCGAGCTTCATCAGCATTGGCTTTCAGTGCAATCGCCGCAGTGTCATCCTCTGTTCGAGCTGTGTTCCGGCGGTGTCGCGCCGTGGGAGCGTCAGCATGGCGATGCAACACAGCACGGGGACTAGCCCGGAACGGGGAAGTCCCTTTCATTTGTTGGAGGACGATGGTTACTCTGGTGCTCCTACCGGGGATGGATGGAACTGGCGAGCTGTTCGGCCCGTTCATCGAAGCACTCGGGCACAACGTGGAAGCTCAGGTAGTTCGCTACCCATTCGCCTATGCAAGCTACGCAGAACTGAAGCGGTTCGTGCGGGAGCAGCTTCCGCGGGGCAAGCCGTTTCTGCTGCTGGGCGAGTCCTTCTCCGGTCCCATCGCCATCTCGATTGCCGCCTCTCGCCCAAAAGAGCTCGTAGGTCTCGTTCTTTGCTGCACGTTTGCGCGGTGTCCGGTGCCGCATGTATCTCGCCTGGGGGCAGTTGCCTCAGCGCTCCCCATCAAGTGGGTTCCGCAGTGGGCGATCAACGCTTTGCTGCTGGGGCGCTTCTCTACAAGGAAGCTGCGCGCTGCCTTCTCGGCAGCGCTTTCGCAGGTACCCGTATCAACTTTGCAAGAACGCGTGCGCTCCGTGCTGTCCGTCGATGTGTCGGCGCAACTCGCCAAGATTGCCGTTCCGGTCGTCTACCTGCGCGCCTCTTCCGATCGCGTCGTTTCAGCGGCTGCATCGCGCCACATTGCAGGCGTGCTTCCTGGCGTGAGGGTGATATCGATGGACGCCCCGCACTTCCTGTTGCAGGCAAGGCCAAAGGAAGCTGCAGCAATCGTTTGCGCACTTGCCCAGGAGGTTGAGGCGTCCTTCACCCACTCAAACCTCAGCGCCGCAGCCTTGCCACCAGGGTGATCTCCGGCACGCCGCCCAGCGCCTTGGACACCGGGCAGCCGGCCTTGGCGGACTGCGCCAGCTCCTGGAACTTCGCTTCATCGATGTTGGGCACGGTGGCATCCATCTCCAGCGCGATGCGGTCGATGGCGAAGCCGCCGCCCTGGGATACGAGCCGCACGCTGGCACGGGTATCCACGGCACTCGTCGCGTAGCCGGCCTTGTCGCAGGCGAACGAGAAGGCCATCGTGAAGCACGCCGCGTGCGCGGCGGCGATGAGCTCCTCGGGGTTGGTGCCTTTGCGGTCGTCCTCGAAGCGGGTGGCGAAGCCGTAGGGCGCGTTCTTCAGCGTGTCGGTCTCGGTGCTGATGCGGCCCTGGCCCTGCTTGCCCTGGCCTTCCCAGTGGACGGTGGCTTTCTTTTCGTTCATGGCGGTCCTTTCCAAAGTTGCGTCGAGGATGGCGCTGCAGGGCAGCGCCGCAGGCGACGGTTGTACTTCGGCCTGGTTGCCGCGTCGGCAACAGGGTGAGCGGCGCACTCAGTTGTGGCACCACGCTTGGCACATTGCCGCTACGTGGCGCTCGTCTGTGCCGCAGCACCCTCCGATGACACTGAGCCTGGGCAGCGGCGCACGCAGCCGGCGGTATCGCTTGCCGAGGTCGGCGGGGTCGCCGTCGTCGAGCGTGGTGGATTCGTCCAGCTCCGCATGGCTTTTCATCGAGGCGTTGGCGCGCAGGCCACGGATGCGACTGGTCCACGAGGCGCCCTGCTCCAGCGCCGCCTCGAAGTGGGTGGGATGGGCGCAGTTGATCATGTAGTAGCCCGGCGCAACGCCGGACTCGCGGTCGGTGCGGGCGATCGCCTCGCCGAGCGACTCGCCGCTGGGCAGCCGCCCGTCCGTCTCCACGGTGAAGGAGATGGCCGAAGGCCGCCGCACCTCGGCGGCGGCACGCGCCACGCCGATGGCCTCGCCGCTGGTCGTCATGGTGATGGCGGTGATCATGTCGGCACCGGCCTGCGCCAAAGCGCTTGCTTGAGGCAGGTGGTAGCGCGCGGCGTCGTCGCCGGTCATCGGCTGGCCGGCCACGTAACCATCGCCGCGCGGCCCAATGCAGCCGCTCACGACGACGCCTCCCTTGATGCGGGTCTCGTACTCGTCTCGCAGTTCATGCATGAGCGCGATGGCATCGGCATTGACGCGCCGGATCGCCGCCGCGTCGTAGCCGAGCTTTGCACCCCACTCGGTGCTGGCGCGCCAGGTCGGGCTTTCCAGGATGTACCCGGCGCCCGGCGTGCCGGCGGCGATGTCGAGGTAGCGGCGGTAGTAGCGCGCCAGCGCGGCGCGTCCCTCGGCGGTGTCGAGCAGCACGAAGGCCGCGAACTGCGGGAGATCCAAGCCGTCCTGGAAGATGAGCGAGGTCTCGATGCCGCCGTCGGTCAGGAACAGCGTGCCGGCAAGCTGGGGCAGAGAGCGGTGGGTCATGGCGGGCTCCTTGGTGCGGTGCCGCCATGGTCGCCGCGTCGGTCCTGGCGAACTAAAGTGTTCCGTGCAACAAACCGGACGTTCATGCCATGCCCGATGCGCAAGCACCCTCCGGGCTCACCGTCGCGCTGCTGGCGGTGCCCGACGTCACGGCCTCCACGCTGTACGGCATCTACGACCTGTTGCTGTCCGCCCGGCGCGACTGGCGCATGCTGATGCGCGGCGAGGCCTGCGCCTCCCCGCTGCGCCCGGTGATCGTGAGCCGCGACGGCCGGGCGTTTCGCAACAGCAACGACGTGCGCATCGAGCCGCATGCCGGCTTCGCCGATTGCCCTCGCCCCAGCGTGGTCTGCATGACCGACCTGCTCATCCCGCCGAGTGAGCCGCTGGGCGACCGATACGACATCGAGGCGGCCTGGGTGCGAGACCAGCATGCGGCGGGCGCGACGGTGGCCGCCGCATGCTCGGGCGCCGTGCTGCTGGCGCGCACGGGCCTGCTCGACGGACTGGAGGCGACCACGCACTGGGGCTATTGCGAGGCGCTGCAGCGCGCCTACCCCACCACGCGCTGGCGGCCGGACAAGCCGCTCGTCACCGCGGGGCCGGGGCAGCGGCTGGTCATGGCCGGTAGCGGCACGAGCTGGCATGCGCTGGCGTTGTTCCTCATCGCCCGCTACGTAGGCGCCGAGGAGGCGATGCAGGTGGCACGCCTGAACGTGCTCGACTGGCCCGCCACGAGCCCGCTCGCCTACGCCGCCATGGCCCGGCAAGCCCAGACCGCCGACCCGGCCATCGCACGCTGCCAGGAGTGGGCGGCCGAGCACTACGACATCGAGTCGCCGGTGGCGCAGATGGTCGCGCTCTCGGGCCTGCCGGAACGCACCTTCAAGCGCCGATTCACGCTGGCCACCGGCATGCCGCCGCTGGAGTACGTGCATACGCTGCGGCTGGAGGAGGCCAAGCAGATGCTGGAATCGGGCGAGGAGCCCATCGAGGCCATCGCGCACGAAGTGGGCTACCAGGACGCAAGCTTCTTCGGCCGCCTGTTCTGGCGCAAGGTGGGGCTGAGTCCCGCCCAGTACCGTCGCCGCTTCGGCACGCTCGCGGGCCGGCTGCAGCAGGCGGCGAGCGCGTCTTCCGGTACGGCTTCCGACCTTCCGCGTTGACGGGCAGCGAACGTGGCGCCCCCCGTCATCCTCTTCGGCGCCTGGGATCGCCACAACTTCGGCGACCTGCTGTTCCCTCATGTTGCGCACGCACTGCTGCCGGGCCGCGAGGTCATCGTCGCCGGTCTTGCCGGGCGCGACATGCGCCGCTACGGCGGCCATGAGGTACACGCGATCTCGCAGCTCGCGCGCGAGCGCGCGGGGCTGAGGGCCGTGCTGCTGCACGCCGGAGGCGAGATCCTCACGTGCAGCGCCTGGCAGGCCGCGGTGATGCTGCTGACGCGAGAGCAGCTACAACCCACCATTGCCTACCTCGAACGCCACCCGGACGAGCGCGCAGCGTGGATTCGCGCGCTGCTGGACACGGCGGACCTCGCGCCTTACGTGATGCCGAGGGAGGCGTGCGCGGCTGCATCGCGCGTGCTCTTCACGGGCGTCGGCGGTGTCGGCCTGGGGCGATCCGATCCGGCCCTGCGAGACGAAGTGCTCACCAAACTGAAGGCCGCGCAGGCTGTGGGCGTGAGGGACGAGGTCACGCGGGCCGCCTTGAGCCATGAGGGCATCGACGCGCGGCTGATGCCCGACCCCGCGGCCATGGTGGCGGAACTGTTCGGCCCGCATGCCCGATGGCGTGCCGCGCAGGGCGAGGTCGCTCGCATCCGGGAGCGCTTTCCCCAGGGTCATCTCGCGGTGCAGCTGAGCGCCGAGTTCAGCGACGACGACACGCTGGGCCCGCTGGCAACACAGCTGGACCTCGCGTCTGCGCAATGCGGTTGTGGCGTTGCGCTCTTTTGCGCCGGGCTCGCCCCCTGGCACGACGATCCGGCGCTGTTGCATCGCCTCGCGGTGCGCATGCGCCAACCGGCGGCGGTGATGGCATCTTGCGACGTCTGGGACCTGTGCGCGCTCATCGCGACGAGCCGGGCCTACGCGGGCAGCAGCCTGCATGGGCGCATCGTCGCCATGGCTTTCGGCGTAGCGCGAGTCAACATCGTGATGGAAGGCTGCGGCGCGAAGCAGGCCGCGTATGCCGCCACATGGGACACGCCCGCGATGCCGGCCACGGCCGCTGTGCATGAGGTGGCTCAGGCGGTGAAGCGGGCGCTGCAGGTGGATGCCACCGAGCTGCAGCAGCTGGCTGAGATGCTCGCCCGAAGCTATCGCGAGGGCTTCGACGAGCTCAGGGCGAACGGGGCGTTGTAGCAAGGCCCGTCTCTCCGTACCCACACGCGCCACGGAGTGGTCGCCCATCATGCCGCCCGTGGCGGCGTCTCCGGCTCGTTCTCCGCGGCCGCCGCCACGGCGGCGCCTTCCCGGGCCGCGACGGCCGTGGCGGCCGCGCTCTGCACACCGCGCCGTGCGCCGGGAAGCAACTCGCCGAGCCATTGCACCAGCAGCGCCGTGTAGGCGCGCTGCTGGGTCTCGTCGGTGAGGCCGTGGTCTGCTTCGGCCAGACAGCGGTAGGTGAGCGAGCGCGCCTGCACGCAGGCCTCGCGGTAGCTGGTGATCACCGGCCGCGGGACGACGTCGTCGAGCTCCGACTCGACGATCAGCACGTCGCCCACGAACTCGGCACACGCGCGCAACGCACGGTTCTGCGTGGCGGGCACGAAGCTGCGGCGGTACGCGCGCAGGTCCTGGTCCTTGTGCAACTGCATCTTGGGCAGCTCCCAGCCGCTGTCGATGTACAGCGCAGGCACGCGCAACGCAAGCCATGTCACCGGCCGCAGCGTCGTCAGAATGGCCGCCAGGTAACCGCCATAGCTGCTGCCCACCACGGCAATCGCCGCGCGGTCCACGTGCGGGTGCGCCGCTAGCACGTCGTAGGCCGCCATCACGTCGCGCAGGTTGCGCTCGCGCGAGACCTGCTCGCGCTCCTCCTGCGTGGCGGCGTGGCCGCTCAGGTCGAAGGTGAGGCACACGCAGCCCAGGGAGGCCATCTCTCTCGCGCGAGCCAGGTACTGCTGCTGGCTGCCGCCCCAGCCGTGCACGAACAGCACGCCGGGGATCAACGTGCCGGGCGTGACCAAGGTGCCCTCGATGCGGGCATCACCCGTCTTGATGTCAACCTTCTCTTCTTTCGTGGGCATCGCGATGGACCTGCGTGTACTTGGTGATGGGCCCGACGTGCTCGTCGTCGCCACGGTAGTAGAGCGTCGCCCCCTCGGGCACGTCGGCGAGCGGGCCATGGACCTCGGCGGTGGAGGCACGCACGGAGGGCAGTGCGGGGTCGTCCACCAGCGCCTGCAGCGCGGCGACTTCGGCGCCGCTTGCGCCGCCCATGCGCCAAGACTGCTCCAGCACACCGACCACCTCGCGCCCCTGCGCATCGCGGCCCTCGGCCACGTCGTAGTTGCAGCGCGAGGCATACATGCCGGCGAAGCAGGCCAGTGCGGCATCGTGGTAGGAGCGCGCGAGCGCCACGGCGCGGCGCACCGAGGGATCGGTCGCCATCGCCTCCAGCGCATCGAATCCGCCTCGCGTCACCGTGAGCGTGGAGCCGCCGTACACCGGCTGGCCCTGCCGGTTCTGCGTGGTGTGCTGCATGCCGAAATAGCTGGCGACGAAGCTGCCCAGGCGCAGCAGCCCGACGCTGTGCGTGCGCACCGCGGCCAGATCCTGCTCGACGACCAAGCCGCCTCGCGCCAGCTCGGCCTCGTCGAGCGCGCCGAGCTGCGCATCGAGCTGTGCTGCGTCACGCGCGACCGACTGACCTGCACCACCGATGCCGCAGGCCAGCTTCAAGCGCACCGGCCCCTGGCGCAGCAAGCGCAAGCCGGCCTTGCGCGCATCGCGCAACGAGTAGGCCGAGACGCCCGGCAGCACCACCGGCCGCACCCGGCGCCCGAACTCCTCGCACCAGCCTGGCGGGGCGGCAGCGCCCTGCTGCGCCAACGGATGCGTGATGGTCTTGGTGGCGACATAGGGGTGCGGCACCACGCCACCGAAGAGATCGTGCTCGCTGCGCAGCCCCAGGCGGGCGGCCTCATCGAGCGACGTCAGCGTGTCGTTCGGCACGGCATACCCGACGGCGCCGGTGGCGCCCGCCGCCTCCACGTCGCCCTCGAAGCGCAGGCCCAGCAAGTCCGCCAGCCGCTGGGCGACGCCGCGCTGCGTGGCGAGCTCGTGCTCGCGCGCATCGGCACGGCAGATGAGGAAGCACAACCGGGTGTGGGGAACCTGCGGGCCCTCAGCGACACCCATGCCGGCTCCTCACGGTCGGACGCTCGTCTCCATGCGCCTATGGTGCCCGCCGACCGCAAGACCCTGGGCCCGTCGAGGGCGCGTCGCCCGTCACCCTTCCAGATGGAAGTGATGCCGCACCACCGCCTTGAACCGCTTCACGACGCCCAGCGCATCCTTCAGCAGCTCACGGTCCAGGGAACTCAGCCGGCCCACGTGGACCGTGCCCGAGACGGGCTGCCCCGCCTGCACTTCCTCCAGCGCGCAGCGCAGGCGCAGCTCCATCAGGAAATGCAGGCTGCGGATCAGGTCGGCGGACAGATCCGTCGGCAGGCGACCGGCGGCGACCAGCGCGTCGAGCCGGGCAGCCGTGCCGGTGGTGCCCGCCACCTGCTGCTGCAGGGCCAGGCTGCGCACGCCGTGCACGATCGGGAAGATGCCGGCCTTCTTCAGGTCGAGCACGACGCCGTCGGCATCGCCCAGGTGCAAGAGGCGGTTCCACCATGCGCCCACGCCGGCCTCGGGAAAGGCATCGATGGCCTGGGCGAAGCGGCCGAGCAGCGCATCGTCCTGCGCCACGGCGCCGTCGAGCTCGGCGCGCACGGAAGCCAGCAAGCTCGCATCGCCGGCCACCGGCTGCGCATCCAGGAAGATGGCCAGCGCCATCAGTCCTTCGGGCTGCGGCTGGAGCAGCCAGCGCCGCACCGTACGCGCGAAGTCGCGCCGGCGCTGCCGCCACTGCGGGTTGCTCACCATGATGCCGCCCGGGCACTCGGGAAATCCGAAACCAGCAATCGCCTGCGAGAAGCGCGTGCAGGCCGCGGCCAGCTCATCCTCGGTGACGAGAGCATCGTCGTGCAGCACGAGGCCGTTGTCCTGGTCGGTGCGCAGCAACTGCTCGCCGCGCCCTTCGCTGCCCATCACGAACAGGCAGCTTTGCGCCACCAGCGTCGGCGGCGCCACCAGCTGCCAGGTGCGCTCGAACAGCTTGCCGTTGATCTCCTGCACCAGACGGGCCATGGGGGCCACGTGCATGCCGCCTCGATGCAGCAGCGCGACCAGCGTCGCGATGTGCGCGGCCGCCGGCGCGAGCGCATCCAGCCCCTCGGCCTGGGCGATCTGCACCGTGACGAGGTAGGAATGGTTGGACACGAAGCTGAGCGCATCCAGCTGCTCCAGCAGCCCGACGATGTGTTCGCCTTCGGCCACGACCACGCGATGGATCTGGTGACGGATCATCAACGCGAGCGCATCGAAGACGGGTGCCTGCGGCGGCAGGGCGATCAGCGGTCGCGTGGCGACCTCCCGCACGGGCAGCCGGTCCAGCGCACGGCCGTCGACGATGGCCCGCTGCAGCCCCGAGGTGGTGAAGATGCCCAGCCCGCCGGGGCCGCCGTCGCAGCGCACCAGCACGGCACCGACGCGACGCGCCTGGAACAGCCTCGCGACGGACACGATGTCGGCATCGCCATCGACCACGTGCGCCGGGCGCAGGAAGGTTTGGTCCAGGCGCGCCATGGCGAGCGCTTGCATCTCGACGGCAGGGGGCGGAAATTGAAAGGGCTGGCGCATGAGGGACGCTGCGTGCCGGCGCTGGCGGAGCGCCAATTTGACGGGCCAACTTGACGGATCAGGGCCCGTTCATACCGTGCCGTTCACTTCTCGCCCCGGGAAGAGGGTTTCGTCAACCCCGAGTCAGCAGAAGCATCGAAGATGCATTGCCCTCCCCATACACACGCAGAAGGAGACAAGACCCATGGACGGGAACCTCGCCTCGCGGATCGCCAACGATCCCAAGTACCGCGAACTCGAGCGCAAGCGCTCGCGCTACGGGTGGACCCTCACCGTACTGATGCTCGTCGTGTATTACGGCTTCATCCTGCTGGTGGCCTTCGGCAAGCCTTTCCTGTCGAGGCCCATCGGCGAAGGCGTCACGACGATCGGCATCCCCATCGGCATCGGCGTCATCATCTTCACCATCCTGATCACGGGGTTGTACGTGCGCCGGGCGAACAGCGAATTCGACGACCTGGCCGACCAGGTGGTGCGGGAGGCGCTGAAATGAAGCACGGCTCCACCCCACGCGCGGCCGCGCTCCTCGCCGCCGCGGCCTGCGCATCCGCCGCCTGGGCCGCCGGCCCCGACGTGGGCCAGGCGCAGCGACAGCCCACGAACTGGACCGCCATCATCATGTTCGCCGCGTTCGTGGTGTTCACGCTGTTCATCACGAAATGGGCGGCATCGCGCACCCGTTCCGCGGCCGACTTCTACACCGCCGGTGGCGGCATCACGGGTTTCCAGAACGGCCTGGCGATCGCGGGCGACTACATGTCGGCCGCGTCCTTCCTCGGCATCTCGGCCGCGGTGATGGCCGGCGGCTTCGACGGGCTCATCTACTCCATCGGCTTCCTCGTGGGCTGGCCGGTGGTGACGTTCCTGCTGGCCGAGCGGCTGCGCAACCTCGGCAAGTTCACCTTCGCCGACGTGGCGGCATTCCGCTTCGAGCAGACGCCCGTGCGGGTGTTCGCTGCCTCGGGCACGCTGGTGGTCGTGGCCTTTTACCTCATCGCGCAGATGGTGGGGGCGGGCCAACTCATCAAGCTGCTGTTCGGGCTGGAGTACTGGATGGCGGTGGTCATCGTGGGCGCGCTCATGATGGTGTACGTGCTCTTCGGCGGCATGACGGCCACCACCTGGGTGCAGATCATCAAGGCCATCCTGCTCCTGGCGGGCGCCACGTTCATGGCGTTGATGGTGCTGGTGAGCTTCGGCTTCAGCCCCGAGGCCATGTTCGCCCGCGCGGTGGAGGTCAAGACGCAGCTCGCGGCGGCGGCCGGCAAGGCGCCCGAGGTGGCGGCCAGGGAGGGCCTTTCCCTCATGGGCCCGGGCGGCTTCATCAAGGCCCCGATCTCGGCCATCAGCTTCGGCATCGCGCT
>CBINBY010000138.1:0-10685 GCA_966248995.1 uncultured Burkholderiales bacterium
TGCCCACCACGCGGGGCGACTTGTGCGTGGCCACGTACTTCTCCACGGCCGTGCGGTTGCTGCGGCCCCAGGCGGTGTTGGTCAGCAGCAGGCCCACTTCCGTGAGGCCGCGCTTCTTCGCCTCTTCCAGCATGAAAGGCATGGCGAGGCTGTCGCGCAGCGAGAGCCGGAACGCGTAGTTCGGGCTGCTGCCGTTGTCGACGATGACGTCGGCGGCGGACCACACCGCGAGGAATGGGGTCCTGGACTGCTTGAGCACCGGCAACTGCTCGATCACCACCGGGCTGAACCGGCCGCCGAACACCGCGACGAGCTCGCTCATGGCCGCGAACTCCTCGATGTTGCGGATGCCTCTCGCGGGGATCGATCGGTGGTCCTTGATCACGAGCTCCAGCGGCCGGCCGCCCAGGACGCCGCCTGCGGCATTGATCTGCTCAACCGCGACGCGCACGCCCAGCTCGATGGCCTGTGCGGATGTGCTTTCGCGCAGCCCGAACTCGCCATCGATGCCCAGCAGCAAGGGCTTGCCGCCGGCACCGCGGGCGGCGAGGGGAAGGGCCCCCAGGCCGAGCAGCGCGGCCTGGAAGTGACGGCGCGTGATGGCGCTGGGATCAGGCCGCGCGGGACTCATGCAAGACGTTGCCTGGTCGTTTGCCTGGTCGATGGGGGTGCTCAATGTAGCGTTTCCACGTGGCCTGGCGTTCACAGGTGAGGAGAGGGCAGCCGCACGGTGTCCCAGAAGTCACAGTGAGACCCACCATCACCGGCGGCGGGCTGGCCGGCAGGGGTGACCCGGAGGTAAATGTCGCCGGGCACCGCGAGCGGCCACGCAGTACCGGGCCGGCCCGTGCGCGCCATTTCGACCCAGAGCCTCGATACCAGGCGCTGGACGGCGACATCGCTCTTGGTGGGGCGGTACCCTTCCCGCCAGGGGAAGAAGAACACGTGCTCCAGGGTGTGCGTCGGCCCGAGGGCCTTCAGGCCCGGGTCGCCCTCCAGCGTGTGGTCGAAAACGTAGCGGTAGACCGACTGTTCGTTGGTGCGTGAGAGGCTGCGAGCGACTCGCAAGCTCTGGCAGGTGAAGAAGGCGTCGGTGCTCAGCTGCACCATGGCCTGCCGTACCGAGCGATGGGCCGCCAGCGGATAGGTCTCCAGGATGCGCGGCACGTCGGCCTTGTCGAAGAGCTTGCCGATTGCGGCCTCGTAGCTGGCTGCATCGGTCAGCGGAGCCACCGAATCGACGAACTGCGCCGTTTCGCGGGAGTTGTTGCCGATGATGACCGGCATGCGGGTATGCATGCCGTGCTGGATGGCGGCAAGCGGTTGCTCGGGGAACACGTTTGCGTCGACGTTCGGGCCATACAACCTGGGCATCAGGCCCAGCGTGCCGGGCACGGCCCGAACCACCTCGTCAACCGGTTTGCCGCGCATGCAGGTCGGCACGCTTTCGGTCGGCGGGCAGCCCAGCGTATCGGCCACTTGGCGGCCCACGCGCTGCACTTCGGCCAATGTGGACAGCTCGCAGCCGGTGGGCACGCTGGAGTGCATGGCGGCGGCGTGGAAGAGGCCGCGCGCCGCAGGGGCGGTCATCAGGGCGCAGATGTTGCCGCCGCCGGCCGAGGTGCCGAAGAGCATGATGCGCCGGGGGTCGCCGCCGAAGTCCGCGATGTTGCGCTTGAGCCAGCGCAGCATCTCGATCTGGTCGAGGCTGCCGTAGTTGCCGTCGCCCAGGTCGGGGTGGGCGAGGAAGCCCAGGGCGCCGAGCCGGTAGTTGAAGGTCACGAGGATGACGCCCTCTGGCGCCAGAGTCCCGCCGTTGTAGGCCATGCCGCCGAACACGGGCGCCCCCTGTCCGGAAAAGGCGTGGTTGCCGCCGCCCGTGAAGAACACCATCACAGGCAACGGTTCGGGCGAGGCCTTCTGCGGGCGCCATATGCTCAGCGTGAGGCAATCCTCGTCGCCGATGACCGCGTCGCCCGAGAGCTGGGGGCACACCGGGCCGAACTGGCTGCCGTCGCGCACGCCCTCCCATGGCTGCGCGGCCCGGGGCTTGCGCCAGCGCAGCTCGCCCACCGGGGGCTGTGCATACGGGATGCCTTTGAAGGCGATGGTGCCGTTCTCGACCACTCCCTGCACCGAGCCCTGCGCGGTACACACCCGCTGCGGACCCGGTTCGGCGCAAGAGGCCGGAGCGGTGGCGCAGCCGGCGAGCGCCCACAGCAGGAAGCCGGTGGCGAATCCGGCGAGCGCGCGCACGGACCGGGTGGCCGGCGAGCGGCCACGAAGCATGGACATGGTTTGCCTCCTAGTTGGTGTTGGGTGTGCGCCCCACCGTGTGGCGGCGAAGGTTCGCAACGCGTAGTGTGCAACGATCGCAAGGCGCTCCGGATGCGGAACCACCCAGGGTTCCCGTTCGTGCCGACGCGGGCATTTCCCGCCTTCATTGCACCGCGGCTTCGGCAGTGTCAACCTCGTCGCCCCCCACTACACGGCATGGCAGGAGAAGGCAATGGCACTGCAGCTCGACAGGAACGCGGTCGTGGACGTGCTCAACCGGCTGCTCGAAGCGGAGCTCGCCGGCGTGGTGCGCTACACCCACTACTCATTCCTCGTCTTCGGCTTCACCCGCATTCCCATCGTGTCGTGGCTGCGCGAGCAGGCGGACGAATCCCTGCGGCATGCGCAGCAGGTCGGCGAGTGGATCACCACACTGGGCGCTTACCCCTCGCTGGCCATCGGCCCACTGCTCGATTCACACCGGCACGACATTGCCGCGATCCTGAAGGAATCGCTGGATACCGAAGCGGTTGCGCTCGGGCTGTACCGGCAGCTGCTGGGCCTCGTGGAAGGGCGCTCGATCGCGCTGGAGGAATTTGCGCGGGGAATGATCCAGGCCGAGGAGATGCATGCGGCCGAGGTCGACAAGATGCTGCGTCGCCCGGGGGACGTCCAAAGCTATGGCGAGCGCCGCGCCGCGGGGGTGTGGCCCGCGTGAGCTGGAATCCCGATCAATACCTGCGCTACGCCGATGCCCGCCTGCGGCCGGCCGTCGACCTGCTCGCGCGGGTTCCGCTGCAGCAACCCGAGCTGGCGTTCGACCTGGGATGCGGTGCCGGCAACGCGACCCGCCTGATTGCGTCGCGCTGGCCCGGGGTACATGTCGTAGGTGTGGATGCTTCCGAGCCCATGCTCGCCAAGGCGCGCGAGGCCTGGCCCGAGGCCCAATGGGTCCATGCCGACATCGGCCAATGGGTGGCGCCGGCGCCCGCCGACCTGATTTACTCGAATGCGGCGCTGCACTGGCTCCCGGACCATGCGCAGTTGCTGCCCCGCCTGGCGCGCATGCTGAAGACCGGGGGCGTGCTGGCGGTACAGATGCCGCGCAACTTCGAGGCCTCATCGCACACCGCCATCGAGGAGACCGTGCGGAACGGGCCCTGGAAGGGTCGCCTGCAACATCTGCTCGGTCCGGCACCCGTGGCCGATGCCGCGGCCTACTTCGACATGCTGCAACCCCACGTCGCCGAGCTTGACATCTGGGAGACGCAATACCTCCATGTGCTTGACGGCCCCGATCCGGTGAAGGAATGGACCAAGGGCACGTGGCTCAAGCGGTTCCTGGACGCGCTCGACGCGACTGAGGCGGCACGCTTCGAAGCCGACTATGCGCAGCGAGTTCGGCACGCCTACCCGCCGCGTGTCGACGGCCGCACGCTGTTTCCGTTTCGCCGTCTCTTCATCGTGGCGCGCGCGGCATGAGCCTGATCACAGTGCGGTCATCCCTACCTTGAATGATGCACAGGCCACCGGCTCGGCACTAGGATGCGGGCCGACCGGCTTTGCGTCGGGGAGGACAAGAAGATGCGGCGACTGTGCGCCCGCGCCTGCCCCGTTGCCATCCGGGCAGGGGGAGCATATGCAAACGACCGCCTACTCCGATCTCACCATCGACCGCCTCGTGCCGGCATCGCGCTGGCCGAACAAGCTGCTCCTGGTGGATGACCACGAGCTCGTACGCTGCGGCGTGAAGAGCATGTACGGCGAGTTGCAGGGCGTGGCGCTCGAATGGCTGGAGGCCGCCTCGCTGCAGGAAGCGTTGGACATCTATGCGGGTGCAGGAGACATCGCCGCGGTGCTCCTCGACCTGAACCTCGCCGATTGCAAGGGCCTGCAGGGGCTGCGGCACTTCGTGCAGCAGCATCCCGAGGCGCGCGTGGCCGTGTTCAGCGCCACGCAGGACGAGTTTGTCGTGCGCCAGGCCCGCGCCCTCGGGGCAGTGGGCTATGTGCCCAAGGGCGCGGTGACCGCCGAGATGCGGGAAACGCTCGCCGCGCTGCTGTGGCCGCAAGGCGGGCCGCAGACCCGAGGCTATGCGCCCACGCATGCGCTCTTTCCCCGCTTTCCGTCCTCGGCCATGTACGACCGTGTGGCGGAACTGGGGCCGCGCCATCTGGAGATCCTGGAACTGGTGCTCTCGGGTTGCACCAACCAGGAGATCAGCAACTCGATGCAGCTGTCGCTGGGCACGGTGAAGAACTATGTGTCCTCGCTGCTACTGGCGCTGGACGTCAAGTCGCGCTCGCACATGGTGAGTCTCTTCCGCTGATGCGGGCGTCTGCGCGCGCTCGCTCGCGGCTGCCTGGCGCGGCCAGCGTCATCTCCTGAATGCCATGAGTGCCCTTGCCGAGGCCGCCACCGTCGTGCGGCCTGCCAGTGCTTCCCCGGCACGGCGCGCCGTGTTCGTCGCGGTGTCGGGCCAGCCCTGCGGGAGCGGGGAGGAGGATGTCGCGCCATGCCCGCCCCCGCGTAACGGAGCCGATCGCCCGGTACGAGACGAGGCTCGGCGCATGGCCCGCTCGACAACCCCGCTGCTCATGGCTTGCGTGGGGGTGGGCGCGTTGGCTGGCGCTACGGCCTCGGGCATGTCGCACTCGCCGCTGCGGCTGGCCGGGTGGGTGGCTCTCGTGGCGGTGCTGGCGCTCGCTGCCCGGTGGCGTGGCCTGGCCCTGGTGCGCGCCGTGCTGCAGCGTGATGACCGCATTCGCGAGCTCGAGTCCGAGCGCGATGCCGCCTTGCGGGCGGATCAGGAGAAAAGCCGCTTCATCGCGATCGCCAGTCACGATCTGCGCCAGCCCGTGCATGCGCTGGGCCTGTTCGCCGCCACGCTCGAAAAGCGGCTGAAGGGCACCGCCGATGAGCCGCTGGTGCGCAACATGGTGCGCTCCATCGACGGGCTCGACCGCTCCTTCAACGCGATGCTCGATGTCTCGCGCCTCGACGCCGGCACCATCGAGCCGAACTTCCAGCACTTCCCGCTGCGCGACCTGTTCCGCAGGCTGCACATGCACTTCGCGGGGCTGGCCGAGCAGGCGGGGCTCCATCTGCGCTTCTCGCCCGGCGGCAAGTCGGTGACCAGCGACCCGCAGCTGCTGGAGCGCATCGTCGGCAACCTGATTCAGAACGCGATCAAGTACACCGAGCACGGCGGCATCGTGGTCGTGGCGCGCTCCACGGCGACGCACTTCAACGTGGAGGTCTGGGACACGGGGGTGGGCATCCGTGACGCGGACCTGCCGCGCATCTTCGACGAGTTCTACCAGGTGGGGCGAGGCCAGCGCACGCGGGGGCAAGGCCTGGGCATGGGGCTGGCCATCGTGAAGCGGCTGGCACGGCTCCTGGGGCACAGCCTCACGGTGGTGTCGCAGCCGGGGCGCGGAACGATGTTTCGCATCGGCATCGTGCAAGGCGGCCTGCCCGTCATCCAGGATGTCACCGCCGCGGCGGACACGTTGCCCATGCCGGTGCTGCATCCGAGCACGGTGCTGATCGTCGACGACGAGGAATCCATCCGCGTCGGCCTGAGCCTGCTGCTCGAGGAGTGGGGTTACCAGCCGCTTGCCGCGGCCGACGTGGCGCAAGCCGAGCAGTTGGTGGGGACGCTGGATGCGCCGCCGGACCTGATCCTGTCCGATCTGCATCTCGGCGACGGGCCCGACGGCATCGGCGTGATCCATGCCGTGAGGCGGCGATGTGGTCGAGAGATTCCGGCCATCCTCATCACCGGCGACACCACGCACGACGAGATGCGCCGGGCCACCGACAGCGGGCATCCGGTGCTGTTCAAGCCGGTGCAGCCGAGGAAGCTGCTGAACGCGCTGCGAGGGCTGGTGTCGTGAGGGTGCCCGTCTGATCCGGGTGAACTTGTCAGGTCCCCGTTTCCGTTCGGCAGGCGTGCCAACCGAAATGACTTTCGACCACTGTGCGCCAAGCCCTCGGCCTCTAGAGTGCCCCTCACGCTGACCGAGCCCGATGACGAATGCCTGAGGTCGACCTCGAATCACTGCTGATCCCGCTCGCGGATGACGCCCCTTGCGGCGCGGACCTCGAGTACGACCCTGCGTTCCTCGCCTTGCAGGAAGCGGGCGCGGGCAAGCCCGAGCAGCAGTACGGCGAAACGATCATTCCCGCCGAGGAGCCCGACTGGCCCACCGTACACGAGCAGGCAATGCAGCTGGCCGCCCGCACCCGCGACCTGCGCGTGGCCGTGTGGCTTGCACGCAGTGGTGCGCGCCTGGGTGGCCTGCCGTCGGCCGTGTGGGGCCTGAAGCTGGTGCACGGCCTGCTGGCCCGGCACTGGGAGCATGTGCATCCGCAGCTCGATGCCAGCGACGGCAACGATCCCACTGCCCGCGTCAACGCGCTGCTGCCCTTGCTGCACCCCAGTGCCGGCCTCGCCGACCTGCGTGCTGCCAGCCTCACCGGCAAGCGCGGCGCGGTCACCGTGCGTGACATCGAGCTCGCGCTGGGTCCCGCGGATGCGTTGCCCGGGGAACCCGTGCCTTCGGAAGACGGCGTGCTGCAGGGGGTGGCCGCCGCCATTGCGCAGCAGGCCGGCCTGTCGGCCCATATGCAAGCGGCACACGAGGCCGTGCTGGGCATGGCCTCGGTGCTGGAGCGGCACCTCGAAGCCACGCAGACACCCGAGTTCGCGCCGCTGCGCAAGCTCATGCAGCGCGTGGCCGATGTGGCTCTCAAGGTGAGCGGTGCGCCCCAGGCGCAGGCGGCAGAAGGCGCTGCCGCGACACCGGGGGCCGCCGTCGCTTCGGCCCACGCCGTGGGCACGATCGCCTCCCGCGAAGACGCCATGCGGGCCCTCGACCGCGTGTGCGAATGGCTGGAGCGCAACGAGCCCAGCAACCCCGCGCCCTTGCTCATTCGTCGCTCGCAGCGGCTCATGAGCAAGAGCTTCCTCGACATCATCCGCGACCTCGTTCCCGATGGCGTGAGCCAGGTGGAGCAGCTTGCGGGCACCGACCGCAGTTCGTAGTCGCCATTCATCCGCGCAACAGGAGCACCCATGGCCACCAGCAGCCAAAAGTTCATTGCCCGCAACCGCGCGCCCCGCGTGCAGATCGAATACGACGTGGAGCTGTACGGCGCCGAGAAGAAGGTGCAGCTGCCCTTCGTCATGGGCGTCCTGGCCGACCTGTCGGGCAAGCCCAGCGAGCCGCTGCCGCCGGTGTCGGACCGCAAGTTCCTGGACGTCGACGTCGACAACTTCGATGCCCGCATGAAGTCCATGAAGCCGCGCGTCGCCTTCCAGGTGCCCAACACGCTCACGGGCGAGGGCAACCTCGCCGTCGACATCACCTTCGAGAGCATGGACGACTTCTCGCCTGCCGCCGTGGCGCGCAAGGTCGAAGGCCTGCGCCAGCTGCTCGAAGCGCGCCAGCAGCTCGCCAACCTCATGACCTACATGGACGGCAAGACCGGGGCGGAGGAGCTGATCGCCAAGGTCATCAAGGACGAGGCGCTGCTCAAGTCGCTGGCTGACGCGCGCAAGCCGGCCGAGCAGTAAGCAACCCCGCACGGAGCACACCATGGCAGAAGAAAACCTCACTCAATCCTCTGCGTTGCAGGGAATCGAGTACCAGGGCAACGAATTCGCGTCGCTGCTCAACAAGGAGTTCAAGCCCAAGTCGGACGACGCGCGCTCGGCCGTCGAGCAGGCTGTGCTCACGCTGGCGCAGCAGGCGCTGTCCCAGACCAGCCTGATCAGCACCGACGTCATGACGTCGATCGAGGCGATGATCGCCGAGCTCGACCGGCGGCTGTCCACGCAGGTCAACGCCATCCTGCACCACGCCGATTTCCAGCAGCTCGAAAGCGCCTGGCGCGGCCTTCATCACCTCGTCAACAACACCGAGACCGACGAGATGCTGAAGATCCGCGTGATGAACATCTCCAAGCAGGACCTGGGCAAGACGCTCAAGCGCTACAAGGGCACTGCCTGGGATCAGAGCCCGCTCTTCAAGAAGGTCTACGAAGAGGAGTACGGCCAGTTCGGCGGCGAGCCCTTCGGCTGCCTCGTCGGCGACTACTACTTCGACCACAGCCCGCCCGATGTGGAGCTGCTGGGCGAGATGAGCAAGGTGGCAGCGGCCGGACACGTGCCGTTCATCGCCGCCGCCAGCCCCACCGTCATGCAGATGGGCTCGTGGCAGGAACTGGCAAACCCGCGCGACCTGACGAAGATCTTCACCACGCCGGAGTACGCCGCGTGGCGCTCGCTGCGCTCTTCAGAGGATGCGCGCTACATCGGTCTCGCCATGCCCCGCTTCCTGGCCCGGCTGCCTTACGGCGCCAAGACCAGCCCGGTGGAAGAGTTCAACTTCGAGGAAGAGACCGGCAGCGGCGAGCACGGCGCTTACACCTGGGCCAACTCGGCCTATGCGATGGCGGTGAACATCAACCGCTCGTTCAAGTCGTATGGCTGGTGCTCGCGCATACGCGGGGTGGAATCGGGCGGTGCGGTTGAAGGGCTGCCCGCGCACACCTTTCCCACCGACGAGGGCGGCGTGGCGATGAAGTGCCCCACCGAAATCGCCATCAGCGACCGTCGCGAGGCCGAGCTCGCCAAGAACGGGTTCATGCCGCTGCTGCACCGGAAAAACTCCGACTTCGCGGCCTTCATCGGCGCGCAGTCGCTGCAAAAGCCCGACGAGTACGACGACCCCGACGCGACCGCCAATGCCAACCTCGCTGCGCGCCTGCCGTATCTCTTTGCGTGCTGCCGTTTCGCGCACTACCTGAAGTGCATCGTGCGCGACAAGGTGGGCTCGTTCAAGGAGCGCGACGAGATGCAGCGCTGGCTGAACAAATGGATCATGAACTACGTCGACGGTGACCCGGCGAACTCGTCCGAGGAAACCAAGTCGCGCAAGCCGCTGGCCGCCGCGGAAGTCACGGTGGAAGAGGTGGCGGGCAACCCCGGCTACTACACCTCGAAGTTCTACCTGCGCCCGCACTACCAGCTCGAAGGCTTGACCGTTTCGCTGCGGTTGGTCTCGAAGCTGCCGTCGCAGAAGGCCGCCTGAGGCCGGCAACCCTATTCGATTTGCAAGACAGGGAGCACATGCGCGTCGTGTGTGTTTTCCAAGGGCCCTGATATCCCAACGACGCTAATCACTGGAGGCTCACACCATGGCACATGTTGACTATTTCCTGAAGATCGAAGGCGTGGACGGCGAGTCCACTGACTCCGCACACAAGGGCGAGATCGAGATCGAGTCCTGGAGCTTCGGGGGCGCGAACCAAGGCTCCTTCTCGAGCGGCGGTGGTGGCGGCAGCGGCAAGGTCTCGATGCAGGACTTCCACTTCGTCAAGAAGGCCGACAAGGCCTCGGCGAAGCTGCTCACCGCGTGCTGCACCGGCGAGCACATCAAGAAGGCGACGCTCACCTGCCGTAAGGCCGGCAAGGAGCAGCAGGAGTTCCTGCAGATCGTCCTCAGCCCGGTGCTCGTCAGCTCCTACCAGACGGGCGGCTCGGCTGGCAGCGACATCATCCCGATGGACCAGATCGCGCTGAACTTCGGCAAGATCGAATACAAGTACAAGGAGCAGAAGCCTGACGGTTCGCTGGGCGGCGAGATCGTCGGCGGCTGGGACGTGACGACCAACAAGAAGGTCTGATCCTCCAGGCTCGCATGCTCCGGGGTGTGCCCAGGCACCCTCCGGGGCATGCCGTGCACAGGCCCGCACTGTGCACGTTGCCGCTTTCAGCCACCCCACAGGGAGCCTCTCGATGCAATCCTCCGAAATGCCGGGCGGCTCGGGCTCGGACATCTTCCTGCACGTGCAGACCAAGCGTGCCGGCAAGGTCAAGGGCGAGTCCACGACCGCAGGCCACGCCGACGACATCGAGGTGCGCGGCTGGCGGTGGGGTGCCCAGGCCGGCTCCGCGATCGGCTCGACCGCGGCCACCGCACGGCGCCAGTACCGGCCCCTGGTGGTGATCAAGGGCGTCGATTCGGCGTCCACCGGTCTGCTCGCGGCCCTGGCCACGAACGACGAGGTGCGCGAAGCCACGCTCACCATGCGCAAGGCGGGCGGCGAAGCGCTCGACTACTACCGTATCACGCTCAATGGTGCGCGCGTCATCGACATCGCGCTCGATGTCGATGCCCAAGGCAGGCCCACCGAGGCCGTGACCTTTTCGTTCACCAAGATCGACATCGAATACAAGCGCCAGCAAGGCACCGGGCTCGGCAGCGGCTCGTACACCTTCAGCGACGAAGTGCTGCAAGGGTGAGAGGCAATCCAGCATGACCGCTCATTCCCGCCAAAGCCGCCCGGCTGTCGTTGCAAATGCTCGCCGTAGCCCGAGCTACGGCTGCGCTTTGCGC
>CBINBY010000139.1:0-10667 GCA_966248995.1 uncultured Burkholderiales bacterium
CGCGCTTGTAGTGGCGAATGGTGTACATGTCGAGCAGGCCCTGCGTCGGGTGCGCATGGCGGCCATCGCCGGCATTGACCACGTGCACATGCGGCGCGCAGTGCTGCGCGATGAGATAGGGCGCGCCGCTCTCGCCATGGCGCACGACGAACATGTCGGCATGCATCGCCGACAGGTTCGCGATGGTGTCGAGCAGGCTTTCGCCCTTCGACGCGGACGAGCGCGCGATGTCGAGATTGAGCACATCGGCCGACAGTCGCTTCGCGGCGATCTCGAAGGTGGTGCGCGTGCGGGTGCTGTTCTCGAAGAAGAGGTTGAACACGCTCTTGCCGCGCAGCAGCGGCACCTTCTTCACCTCCCGCTCGTTGACGCTCAGGAAGGTGCCCGCGGTGTCGAGGATCTGGTGGATGACTGCGCGGGGCAGGCCCTCGATGGACAGCAGGTGCACCAGTTCGCCATGCCGGTTGAGCTGCGGGTTGCGGGGGGACAGCATCAGGCGCCCTCCTCCTTGATGTTGAACGAGAAGCGCCCGTCGTCCCCTCGCGCCAGCGAAAGGCGCCGCTCGGGCGGCATGGCGATACGGGCAGCCGAGTAATCGGGCTGGATGGGCAGCTCACGTCCGCCGCGGTCGACCAGTACGGCGAGCGTGACGCCGGCCGGCCGGCCGAAGTCGAACAGCTCGTTGATCACCGCGCGCGTGGTGCGACCCGTGTAAAGGACGTCGTCAATGAGCACGATATGACGACCCTCCACGTCGAACGGCAGCCGGGTCTGCCCCGTGCCGGAGGTGAGGCCGCGCTTGTCGAAGTCGTCCCGGTGCAAAGCACTGGTGATGACGCCGGTCTCGCCCTCCAGCGCGAGGTCACGCTGCAGCCGCTCGGCCAGCCACGCGCCGCCCGACCAGATACCTACCAGCCCGGCACCCGGGCGCAGGAGGCCTCGCACTCCGCGCACGAGGTCGCGATACAGCGCTTCCGCATCAAGGTGCAAGGTGCTCATGGCAGCGTATTCAGGAACTGTTGCAGGATGATCGCGGCCGATGCCGCGTCGATGTCACCCGCGCAGCAGGCGAGGGCTTCGGTGGTGGTGTAGCGTTCGTCCACCTCGTGCACCGGCAGGCGGTGCCGGCCCTGCAGCTGGCGGGCGAAGCGCCGGGCGCGCTCGGTATTGTCGTTCGGCGCGCCGTCGGGGTGGAACGGCACACCGACCACCAGGGCATCAGGCTGCCACTGCCCGACCAGCCGAGCAATGGCCTCGAAGCGAGCGGCGCCTTGCGCCGCGACGGTGACGAGCGGCTGAGCGCTGCGGCTCACGCTGTTACCCGCCGCCACGCCCACGCGGCGGGTACCGTAGTCGAAAGCAAGGAATGAGCGTGGAGCGGTGAACGGATTGGGCCGATCGTTCACGGGTGTCACCGGGCGCGCGAACGCGCCGGGACGCCATGCCCTCTGCGGGACGGCCGGGGAGCGAACATCATGCGTGCCCTGCCTCCTGGCTCAGCATGCGCGGATCGATGCCGAGCAAGGACAGCGCCTTGTCGTAGCGCTTCTCGACCGGCGTGTCGAAGATGATCTCGGGCGTGGCGCTCACGTTGATCCAGCTGTTGCGGCGCATCTCGTCCTCCAGCTGCCCCGCGCCCCAGCCGCTGTAGCCCAGCGTGACGAGCACCCTTTTCGGGCCGGCACCGTGAGAAAGGGCCTCCAGCACATCCTTGCTGGTGGTCATTTCGAGTCCGCCGGGAATCTGCAGGGTGGAGTTGTATTGCGCTTCAGCGCCCTCGACCCGCTCGTGCAAGACAAAGCCACGCTCGGTCTGCACCGGGCCCCCGAAGTAGACCGGCTCGTCGGCCAGGTCGTCCCGGTCGAGGGTGAGCTCGACCTTCTCGAAAAGATTCTTCAGCTTGATGTCTATCGGCTTGTTGATCACCAACCCCAAGGCACCGCGTTCGGTGTGCTCGCACAGGTACACCACGCTGCCCGCGAAGGTGTCGCCCACCAGGCCGGGCATCGCGATCAGGAAGTGGTTGGTGAGGTTGATACCGCCAGACGACATGCAGGGCATTCTAGTCGGGCGGATGTGCAGCGCCGGCCCAGGGATTTGCAGGAGCCGCCAAGCGCAGGCGTGTGACGCCGAGGCGATGGCCCGGGTCAGGGGGCGTCGTCCGCCGCCTCGAACAACTCGATATCGCCCACCTTCTCGGCCGAGGCAATCTCGCCCCTGGAGACGAGATCGGCGTGGCTTTGCACCTGGTTGCGCCCATGCGACTTGGCCCAGTAGACGGCACGATCCGCGCGTTCTATGGCCGCCGCGGGCGAATCGCCGGGCCGAAGCTGCGAGAACCCGATGCTTACTGTGATCTGGCCCACCTGCGGAAAGCTGTAGGCCATGGTGTTACGGCGTAAGCGCTCGAAGGCCCCAAAGGCGTCGACCTCGGTGGGGCAACGCAGCAGCACCACGAACTCCTCGCCGCCGAAGCGGTACAGGCGATCCTGGAAGCGGAAGCTGCTGCGCATCAGGCGCGACAAGAGAAGCAGAACCTCGTCGCCGATCAGGTGGCCGTAGCGGTCGTTGACCTCCTTGAAGCGGTCGATGTCGATCATGCCCAGCCAGTGACACCCGCCCGGGCCGGACGACCGCCGCGATTCGTGGCTCGGTGCCGGCACGGGAAGCACGGCCGCGATCTTGAGCAGGCTCTCGTCGAAGGTTTTGCGGTTGAGCAGGCCGGTGAGCGTGTCGCGCTCGCTGTAGTCGAGCAAGGCCTCGAAGTTACGGTAAACGCGCAGGATGCTGCAGACCAGCCGCTGGGAATCGGCATCGAGCTCCTGATGGGTGCGAACCTCCAGCACCCCCGTCACTCCGCGGTCGGTGTAGAGGGGGAACACGGCGAGACCCTCGCCGCCCTCGCTTGTGACGACGGTCTGGCCTGACAACGCGCGGCAGCGCGCAGGATGCGCCTGCAGCTCCGGCAAGGCCTCGAGGTCGATCCATGCCGGGTCGGCCGAAGCCGCGGCATCGCCCTGGTGCAACTGGGCGCGCGTGAGCCAGCGCTGCCGCCCGGCATCCCCCACCACCCGGCACACCGCCACCGCACGCGGGCGCAGCAGGTCGCGGAAGGCCCCTGCCAGCGTGAAGTCGACCATGTCCCGGTCGCGCGAACCGGTGAGCGCGGCGAGATGGTCAACCAGCGCGGACATGGCCTCGGTGAATCAGGGGACGCTCATCCTGCGACGGCAGCGTCGGCGATGTAGCGCGAGATCAGCGCCAGCAGATCCTCTTCGGAGTACGGCTTGCCGAGGTAATGGTCCACTCCGAGCTCGGCAGCGTAGTCCCGGTGCTTTTGCGCGATGCGCGAGGTGATCATGATCACCGGCAGGTCGCGCAGCCGCGCGTCGCCTCGGATGTTGCGCACGAGGTCGAAGCCATCCATGCGCGGCATCTCGATATCCGATAGCACCATGGCAGGCTTCTCCTCGGCGAGGCGCTCCAGGGCCTCCAATCCGTCCTTGGCCAGCACCACGCGGTAGCCTTCGCGCGCCAGCAGCCGCTGGGTCACGCGACGCACGGTCAGCGAGTCGTCGACCACCATCACCAGCGGCGCCTGCGCGCGGCCCGTCGCGGCATCGTCAGCCGGCTTCGCAACCTCGGACGCCGGCGAGTGCAGGGCGGCTGCCATGGCGGCGCGAGCCTGGGCACCGTACAGCGTGGCCAGCGCCACCGGGTTGTAGATGAGCGCCACGGCACCGGAGGCCAGCAGCGTCATCCCGGCCAGGCCCGGCATGCGCGACAGCTGCGGCCCCAGGTTCTTGACCACCACTTCCTGGTTGCCCAGCACTTCGTCGATGTGGACGGCGATGCGCTGCTGCGCACTGCGGACGATCATTACCTGGCCGGAGCGCTGCCCGGCCTCGGTGCTGCGAGGACTGCTCTGCAGCAAGGCGCCAAGCCAGAAGAACGGCAGCGTTCGGTCGCCCACCACGAACTGGCCACCCTGGTACGCGCGCTCAATCTCGTCCGCCGTCGCGCGCCGCACGATCTCGACCAGCGTGGAGGGCAGCGCCACCGTGACCTGGCCCACGCGCACCATCACCACCTGCGTCACGGCCGTGGTCAGGGGCAGCACCAGCTTGAAGCTCGTGCCCTGCCCTCGCGCCGTGGCCGTCTCGATGCGGCCGCCCATGGCGTTAACTTCCGCGCGGACCACGTCCATGCCGATGCCACGTCCGGCGAGCTCGGTCACCTTCTCGGCGGTGGAGAAGCCCGGGGTGAAGATGAGATTGGCGAGTTCCGCATCGCTGTACGACCGACTCGCCTCCAACAAGCCCATGGCGACGCCCTTGTCGCGCACGCGGATCAGGTCGATGCCCGCGCCATCGTCGCGGAACTCGACACCCACTTCATTGCCTTCCTGGGTGAGCGACACGACGATGGAGCCAGCCGCATCCTTGCCCGCGGCTGAACGCCGCTCCGGCAGTTCGATGCCATGGGTCACGCTGTTGCGCAGCAGGTGCTCAAACGCACCGGTCATGCGGTCCAGCACGCCGCGGTCGACTTCGATCGAGCCGCCCACGATGTCGAGCCGCACCTGCTTGGCGGTTTCCTTGGCCGCTAGGCGCACCACGCGGTACAGCCGGTCGGACAGACCCTCGAACTCCACCATGCGGGTGCGCAACAGGTCGTCCTGCAGCTCGCGCGTGAGCCGGGCCTGCGCGGCCAGCTCGTCTTCGGTGCTTTCCAGCGTGCGCTGAAGCGTGCGCTGCACCGTGGCGACGTCGTTGACCGACTCGGCCATCATGCGCGTGAGCTCCTGGAAACGCGTGAAACGGTCGAACTCCAGCGGGTCGAAGGCCTGCGCCGCGGCCTTGGCCGCCTCTAGCCGGGACGACATCTGCGTCTCGGCCTGCAGCTCGATGTCGCGTAGTTGCTGTCGCAGGCGCTCCAGGTTGTCGGTCAGGTCCGCGAGGGAACCCTTGATCTGCTGGACCTCGACCTCGATGCGCGAACGGGTGATGGAAACTTCACCGGCATGGTTGACCAGCCGGTCCAGCAGCGGCGCGCGCACGCGCACCGCGGACTGCGAAACCGGCGCGCGATCGGCTGCCTGGCGGGGCGCGACGGTCTGAGCGGTGAAGCGCGACCAGTCGATCTCGCGCAGGGGCAGGGGCGCCACTGGCGCGGACGGTTCGACCAGCGAGGAAGGCGGCTCGGTAACGGAGTCGTCGACGGCAGCTGCCTTCGCGACAGGCTCGACATCTTCAGTGACCGGTTCGGCAGGCTCGACGACGGTCGCGACCTGAGCCACCTCGTGGACCACAGGCTCGGCCGGCGCCTCCTCGACGATCGTGCCCAGCTGGCTGGCGCGTTCCTCGACACTCGCGATCGCCTCTGCGTATGCCCCCGCGTCGCGCAGACGCAAGGCATCGAAGACTTGGGAGAGCGCATCGGCGCGCTGGTACAGCGCCTCCACCTCACCGGTTGTCGGCGCCGATTCGCTGCGCAGCAATTCCTCGATCGCCGCCTCCAGGCGGTGCGCCATTTCACCCAGCCGCATGGCGCCGGCCAGGCGTGCACCGCCCTTGAGCGTATGCAAGGTACGCATGCAGCCTGAGGCCAGCGAGGTGTCGGAAGCACGCCGGGCCCAGTCGCGCAGCTGGGCGTCGAGCGCGGGCAGGAGGTCCTGGCCTTCCTCCTCGAAGATGGGGAACAGGTCGGCGTCGATGGCATCGACCGCATCGATGTCGTCGTCGATCGCCCTCGCCACATGGGACTCCGAAGTCGGTGGGAGCACCGACTGCGGCGACAGCGCCGTGAAAGGCTTGAGCTCAGCGGCGCCCAGCGTGCCGAAGTCGGTGGTGAGCTGGGCGGGCAGTGAGGACTCGACCACCTCGTCGCCTGGCGAAGCCGCACCGGCATCGTCGAAACCATCTTCGGCCTCAGGCTGCGCTTCGAACGGTGCTTCGAGTTCGGGCACCGACTCGACGGGTTTCACGTCAATTCCGAGCTCATCGAGCTCGGCCACCGGCAGGTCTGCCGCGTCCACGCTCTCCACCACCACCGGCATCGGTTCGCCGGGGAGGTCGAGCATGTCGAGGGCGACGTCCTCCGCGTCCGGGGCCGGCTGGGGTTCGGCCGACGCGGCTTCCAACCGCCGCGCGGAGCTCAGCTCGTGCTCGGCCAGCCGGCGGATCAAGTCGGGCATCGGCTCCTTAAGGAAGCCGGCGGCGAACTGGTGCAGCAGGCGGCGGATCTCCTCGGCCGTGTCGATGAAGAGGCGGCCTTCCTCGACGGTGCCACCGCCGATGGCCTCGGTACGCATGAGCGCATGCTCCAGAGAGCGCGCCAGCTGCGACAAGTCGCTGAAACCCACGGTCGCGGAGCTGCCCGCAAGCGAATGCGCAAGCGCAATGGCGTTTTCGCCGACCGGGCGGTGCAGTTCCATCGCCCACTCGGCCACCTCCATGGTGAGGCGGCGCGAGAGCTCGTCGGCCTCATTGAGGTAGATGTTGAACAGCGGGATACCGATGCGCAGCGGACCAACGATCTTGACCTGCTCTTCCTCGGGCGTTTCCGGGGCGGGTTGCGCGGAAGATGCTCCTTCCGGCTTTGACTCGGCCTGGACCTGCTCCTGAGCGGGCGATGCGATCTCCTCCTCGTCGACTGCCGCCTGCGAGGCCTCTTCGGCAACGAATGGCACCGCTTCCTCAAGCACAGGGTCGGCCGTCTCCGACGTCGCAGGAGATGCGCCCTCCTTCGCGGAGGGCCCCAGATTGAGGTCGATGAGTTCCAGGACGTCAGTCGGCAAGAACGCGTCGGAGGCATCCGACGAGGCCTCAGGCTCAAGTACGACGGGCTGCGGCACAGGCTGCTCGGCGACTTCGAGCGCGGACAGGTCGAGGTGGAGTTCGAGCGTTTCCTCGACCGCCCCTTCCGGCTGCAGAGCATCGTCGGAACCGACGCCCGTCACCTCGGGCAGGAGGAACTCGATGTCCGGAGCGGAACTCGCCTCGATGGTCGACACCACGACTTCGGGCAGCGGAGCAGCGTGTTCTTCCTGCACCGCCGGCACCACGGCGTGCGCCAGGGTCGACAGAGCGGGCGCCGCCGTACCGGGCTCGCGCAAGGCGAGTGCCGCCGCTGCAATGGCACGCGGCTGCCGGCCGCCATCGCGGTGTGTGGCGATGTCCTCGACCCAGGCGCCCAGTTCGTCCAAGGCCCGGGTGCTGAAGGTGAGCAGCGGCTCGTCGGCCGGCCTCTGGTCGGCCAGCCAGGCGTTATAGAGCTGCTCGCAGGCCCAGGCGGCTTCGCCGAAGTCCTTGAGGCCCACCATGCGCGAGCTGCCCTTGAGCGTGTGGAATGCGCGCCGCACGGCGGTCATCTGCCCCAGGTCGGACGCTGCCTCGACCAGCGCGGCGCAGGCTTCGCGGGCCGCCTGGACGACTTCGCGCGCTTCCTCAAGGAAGATCTCGCGCATCTCGTCGTCTTCGGCCAGCTCCGCGATGGCAGGCACGGGCGCCGGGGCGGCAGGCTCCTCCAAGCGCTCGGCGAATTCGAGACTGCCTGACGCTGTAGCCACGAAGTCGGCCAGCGCCTCGGACAGTTCCCCCCGAACCGACGCGATGTCGTCCGCGCTGCCATGGGCCTGCTCCAGCGCCTCCTGCGCCTGGCTCACGGTGGCCGCGAGGACCGGTTGGTCCGCGGCCTGCGCCTGCTGCGACAGTTTCTCCAGCTCGCGGGCCACGTCTTCCACCGGGACGTCTTCGCGCACGGCTGTCTCGGCGACCATCTGCGCCTGCTCGATGAGGCGAGGATCGACTGACGGCTCGGGAATCGTCGGTGCCGCCCGGCCCATGAGCGGGTTAAGCGTACCGGCGGCCGCGTCAAACACGAACAGCGACTTCGCCAGCTGAGGCTGCACGCTCAGCATGTCGATAAGGAAGCCCAGCGCGCCCAGGTTGCCGGCGAGGTGCTCGAAGCGCGCCGGCTGCGCCTTCGTCTCCGTCTCGGTGGCGATGAGGCCGTCGACGTCATCTCGCATGCGCAGCAAGGCGCTCGACGCCTGGTCCATGCCCAGCACCGACAGCACCCCGCGCATGGCCTGGAGCTGGGTTGGCACGGGAATGAGGACTTTGCGGTCGGACGGATTGCGGAAGAACTGGTCGATCAGCTTTTCCGCCTCGGACAGCGACACGCGCAGTTCCTGCACCACGCTGCCCATGGTCTGGCGATCGGAAACCCGCCGGTACAGGTCCTCCATCCAGCCTTCGAGTGGCTCGGGCGAGGCGCCCTGCCGCACGCCGGCGATGCGTTGCGCCAGGCGCTGTACGCGCTCGCCTTGCTGCGGCGCGTCGAAATCGGCGTCTTCCAGCGCCGCCTCGACATACAACAGGCTGGTGGCCACCTCCATCGCCAGGGGCGCGCCGGGCGCGGCGTTGGACTGGTGGGTGAGCGCCAGAGCGTCCTGCAGCTCGGCCGCCATGGCATCGCCCAGGGGGAACAACCGCCTGAGCGACTCGCCCACCAGCGCGAACTGCTCCACCAGCCCGCCCAAGCGGTGCATCTCTCCACCGGCGACCGCCGACCATGAATCCTTTGCCGCGGCCACGCGCTTGCGCGCCTGGGCAATCCATGCGGGATCGAAGCGGCCCAGCACGCTGGCGTTGTAGTCGACCGGCTTGTGGGATCGCAGCCCGTACGCGCGGCGCACGGCATCGAGGCGAGGCGCCTGGTGCGCATCAAGAGGCGCCTCGGCCTGCGCGCAGAAGAAGAGGAGGTCCTGTGCCAGACGCTCCGACACATCGCTGTCGCCGCGTTCGACCATGCGCAACTGGGCGAGCAGGCGCGCGGCGACCCGCTTGCTGAATACGTCGGGCTTCAGAAGTCCCTGGGCCTGCGCCTCGAACATGGCAGCGGCCAGCCGCCACAGCGTGGCCGACTGCGGCTGCGCTGCTCCGGCGCCGATCGACTCGCACAGCTCGCACATGCGCACGGCAGCGGTCTGAGCAGGGCCACGCATCAGCGCGAGCATCTGCTGTTCCATGTCCGCGCGGGTCGCCTCGTCGGGAGCGCGCGGCGGCAGGTCGCCCACCGCCGGCAGTTCGTGCCAACCCCAGTCCACGACCCACAGGTCGGCAGGGTGCACCCGGTCCGCCCCCGCCGCTTCCTGCACCGCGCGGTACTGCGGGAACATCGCCAGCGGCGATAGCGGCTTGCCGGCCAGCAGGCGGGCGATGTAATCGAGCAGCGCGAACGACGCCTTCTCCAGCTCGTCGACCACGGCGGACGTCAGCTTGTGGGGCTTGGCGGCGAAGCGCTGCAACACCGTCTCGCAGGCGCGCAGCACCGCGGCGGCGGCCGGCAGGCCGACGAGCTCGAGGGCGCCCACGCCCTGGTGGATCTGCGTGCGCGCCGTGCGTAGCACCGAGGGGTCGACGACGTCCACATCGGAGCCCGCCAGGGACTCGGACTCCTTCACGAAGCGCCGCAGCGCCTTGTGCGCGTTGTCCAGCGAGCGGCGCAGTTCCTCCTGCACCCAGGCCAGTGCGCTCAGGTCGTCCTTGATCTCGCCGGTCGCTTCGGTATGGCGGGAGCTTTGCATCGGTGCCCTTGGTGTTCAGCGTTGGGGTGGCGTAAGACGGGCACTCGGCTCCTCGGACCCCGTGCCCGCGTGGCGGGCGTCAGGAGATCTTGAACCGCGCCACCGACTGCTTTAGTTCCTCGGCGGTCTTGGACAGCTCGCGCACCATCTGGGCGGTGGAGCGCGTGCCTTCGCCGGTCTGCTCGGTCACCGCGAAGATGTGCTGGATGTTCGCCGCCACGACGTTGGCGGACTGCGCTTCGGACAGCGCCTGCTGCGAGATCTGCGCAATCAGGTCAGCCAGCTGGCGCGACACGCGGTCGATATCGCCCAGCGCGGTACCGGCGGCGTCGGTCAGCCGGGTTCCTTCCACCACACCCTGCGTGGAGCGCTCCATGGCGGCCACCGCATCCTGCGTGTCGGTCTGAATGGTCTTCACTAGCGCGGCGATCTGGCGCGTAGCGTCGCCAGAGCGTTCGGCCAGCCGCTGCACTTCCTCGGCCACCACGGAGAAGCCCCGGCCTGCTTCACCGGCGGAAGCCGCCTGGATGGCCGCGTTGAGCGCCAGCACGTTCGTCTGCTCCGTAATGTCGGAAATCAGCTCGGTGATTTCGCCAATCTCCTGGGACGATTCGCCCAGCCGCTTGATGCGCTTGGAAGTCTCCTGGATGTGCTCGCGGATCGCGTTCATACCACCGATGGTGTTCTGCACCGCGCGCAGGCCGGACTCGGCAGCATCCAGCGATTTGCGGGCCACCTGGGCGGTTTCCTGGGCTTGTGCGGACACCTCGTTGATTCGGCTGGCCATCTGCAGCACCGATTCGCCGGTTTCGCGGATCTCGCGCAGCTGCTCGGTGGAAGCGGCCAGCAGTTCGGTCGACGTGGCCTCCACCTGTTGCGTGGTCTCGGTCACGCGAGACACCGTGCCCTGCACCTGCGACACCAGCGTGCGCAGCTCTTCCACGGTGTAGTTCACCGAGTCGGCGATGGCGCCGGTGATGTCCTCGGTCACGGTGGCCTGCTGCGTCAAGTCGCCCTCGGCCACCGTCTGCAGTTCGTTCATCAGCCGCAGAATGGCCGCCTGGTTGGCGTCGTT
>CBINBY010000140.1:0-10634 GCA_966248995.1 uncultured Burkholderiales bacterium
TACGACATCGGCGACATCGACCTGCACATCAGCGGCTGCATCAACTCCTGCGGCCACCACCATAGCGGCCATATCGGCATCCTGGGCGTCGACAAGGACGGCAGCGAGTGGTATCAGGTGACGCTGGGTGGACTAGATGGCTCCGCCTTAAGCGGTCATGCGTCGCAGCCGGGCAAGGTGATCGGCCCGTCGTTCGCGGCCGACGAGGTCCCCGACGTAATCGAAGCCGTCATCGACACCTATCGCCATCAGCGCTCGGCCGGCGAGCGCTTCGTTGACACGGTCAAGCGTGTCGGCATCGACCCGTTCAAGACCGCCGCGAACGCGCAACGCCGCAGCACCGCTCAAGCCGCTTGAGGATCCCATGAGGTTCATCGACTCCACCCGCGACCGCTGGCACACCGTGATGGGCGAAGACGGCCCCATGGTCACGCTGACTCCCGCACCGTACAGCCTGCTCTCGCTCGCGCAATGGCATGGCGTGAAGAACCAATGGCCGGCCGACATGCCGGTGGGCGTGCTGTTCCCAAACGAAGCCGACATCGAGGACCTCGCCGAAGACTTGCCGCGCCTGGCTCTCGTGGCCCTGCACTTCCCCAAGTGGGTGGACGGCCGCGCTTACAGCCAGGCTCGCCTCCTGCGCGCCCGCTTGCGCTACACCGGCGAGGTACGCGCGACCGGTGAAGTGCTCGTCGACATGACACCGCTCTTGGCCCGCACGGGCTTCGATGCGGCGGTGCTGCGCCACGACCAGTCGCTGGAAGCCGCCGAACGCGCGATGCGCTTCTTCCCTGGCCATTACCAGGGCGACGCGCTCGAGCGCCGACCGCTGTTCAATCGCCCGGCCGGCGAGGCGTATCGGGTGGAGGAATTCAACCAGGCAGGGTCGGCGATATGAGCGCCATCTCGCTGTACGCGCGGCACACACCCGGGTATGAAGACCGGGTAGCCCATGCGCTGCACGTGCTGCAGCAGACGGCCGCGGCACACTCCGGGCACGTCGTGCAGGCCACCAGCCTGGGCGCCGAGGACATGGTCGTCACGGACCTCATCGCCCGTAATGGTCTGCCCATCGCGCTGGGCACGCTGGAAACCGGCATGCTGCACGAGCAGACCTTGGCGCTGATCGGCCGCATCGAGCAGCATTACGGGCTGCCGGTCGAGGTCTACAAGCCAGTGAGCGAAGCGGTCGTCCAGTTCGTCCGGACCCATGGTGAGCGCGCCATGTATCAGAGTATCGAACTGCGCAAGGCCTGCTGCGCCATGCGCAAGATGGAGCCGTTGGCTCGCATGCTGGAGGGCCGTGGCGCCTGGGTCACCGGACTGCGGCGTGAGCAGAGCAGCCATCGTGGTGTAGTGGCGTTCAGCGAGACCGACGACAAGGGCCGCGCCAAGGTCAACCCGCTTGCCGACTGGACCTGGAACGACGTGTGGCACTACATCGCCACGAACCATGTGCCCTACAACCCATTGCACGACGAGTTCATGCCCAGCATCGGCTGCGCGCCGTGTACGCGCGCCATCGCTGTCGGCGAGGACTTCCGCGCTGGTCGCTGGTGGTGGGAAGACGAAAAAGCCAAGGAGTGCGGTTTGCACGTCAAGGACAGTGCGCCCGACGTATCGATGATCGGAGCCCCTCGATGAACGCCCCGCTGAGCGTCCAGCAGTTGCTGCCACAACTGGATCACACCCACCTCGACTGGCTGGAAGAGGAGGCCATCTTCATCCTGCGCGAAACTGCTGCGGCGTTCGAGCGTCCTGCCCTGCTCTTCTCCGGCGGCAAGGATTCGTGCGTCGTGCTTCGCTTGGCCGAGAAGGCCTTCAAGAGCCGCCAAGCCGATGGTTCGTACAAGGGACGCCTGCCCTTCCCGCTGCTGCACGTGGACACGGGCCACAACTTCCCGGAGGTGATCGAGTTCCGCGACCGGCGCGTCACCGAGATGGGCGAGCGCCTGGTGGTCGGGCACCTGGAGGAATCGATCAAACGCGGCACTGTCCGCCTCTCGCACCCGCTGGAGTCGCGCAACGGCCACCAGACGGTGACGCTGCTCGAAGCCATCGAGGAGAACCGCTTCGATGTGCTGCTGGGCGGTGCCCGGCGCGACGAGGAGAAGGCCCGCGCCAAGGAACGCATCTTCTCGCATCGTGACAGCTTCGGGCAGTGGCAGCCCAAGGAACAGCGCCCCGAGCTCTGGACCTTGTTCAACACCCGCATCAAGCCGGGCGAGCACATGCGCGCATTCCCGATCAGCAACTGGACCGAGCTCGATGTATGGCTGTACATCGCACGGGAGAACATTCCGTTGCCCAGCTTGTACTACGCGCATCAACGCGAAGTGATCCGCCGCCGGGGCCTGCTGGTGCCCGTGACATCCGTGACGCCGCCAGAAGCGGACGAGACGATAGAAACTGCTCAGGTGCGCTTCCGCACGGTAGGTGACATGACGTGTACCTGCCCGGTGGAAAGCCCGGCGTCCACCGCAGCCGACATCGTGGCCGAAACGCTGCGAGTCACGGTCAGCGAGCGAGGCGCCACCCGAATGGACGACCGCACCTCGGATGCCTCCATGGAACGACGCAAGAAGGAAGGTTATTTCTGATGGCACCCCTGGTCACTCCTGAGACGAAGGTGAAGGACCACCGCGCCTTGCGTTTTCTGACTGCAGGCAGCGTGGACGACGGCAAGAGCACGCTGATCGGACGCCTGCTCTACGACAGCCGTGCCATCCTCGCCGACCAGCTCGACACGTTGGAGAAGAAGGCTGCAGGCGCGCCCATCGACCTGTCCTTGCTCACCGATGGCCTGGAGGCGGAGCGCGAGCAGGGCATCACCATCGATGTGGCATACCGCTATTTCGCCACCAAGCAGCGCAAGTTCATCATTGCCGATGCACCGGGCCACGAGCAGTACACACGCAACATGGTCACCGCTGCCGCCGGAAGCGATGCGGCCGTCGTCCTGGTCGACATCACCAAGCTCGATGTTTCGGCGCGGCCCGTGCAGTTGCTTCCCCAGACGCGCCGGCATGCACTGCTGGCGCACCTGCTGCGCGTACCGAGCATCGTGTTCGCCGTGAACAAGCTGGACGCGGTAAACGACCCGGGTCCGACCTACACCGCGGTGCGCGATGCCCTGCTCGCCTTCGCCGATCAGGCAGGTATCCCCGTCGCTGCGATCATTCCCGTCTCCGCGCTGCGCGGAGACAACGTGACGCAGCCACTGGACGCCGACTGGTACAACGGTCCCTCGCTGCTCCAACTGCTGGAAAGCTTGCCTCCCACCCAGGAGCGCAAGGATGGCGACCTGCTCATGCCCGTGCAGTATGTAGCGCGCGAAGGCGAAGGCACGGGCAACCAGCCGCGCACCCTGTGGGGCCGTATCGCTCATGGCCAGGTTCAGGCCGGGGACGAGGTGCAGCTTTTCCCCAGCGGACACAAGGCAAGCGTCGCCGAAGTCCGTCTGGCCGGCGAAGTGGTGGCGGAAGCCACGGCGGGCCAGTCGGCAGGAGTGGTGCTCGACCGCCAGCTCGATGTGTCTCGCGGAGACTGGATTGCCACACCGGGCACCGTCCACGAGGCGCAGCGTTTTGAAGCCATGCTGGCGTGGCTCGACACCGAGCCTGCGGTAGTTGGTCGGAAGTACTGGGTGCGCCACGGCAACCGCTGGTTGCAGGCGCGCATCGCCGGCATCGAAAGCACGCTGGACATCCACACGCTTGACAAGCGGGACGCACACCAGCTGACCGTCAACGAGATCGGCCATGTGATCGTCGAAACGCAGCAGCCTCTGCCTGTGGAAGCGTATGAGTCGAATCGTATCGGTGGCTCCCTCATCATCGTGGACCCCGCCACCAACCGCACCAGCGGTGCCCTGCTGGTGAAGAACCGCGCCTGACCATGGGCCGCGTGGTCTTCGTCGGTGCGGGGCCGGGGGCGGCTGACCTCATCACGCTGCGCGGCGCGCGCCGATTGGCGCAGGCCGATGTGGTTCTGTTCGACGCACTCACCGATCCGGCCCTGCGAGAGTTCGCCCCGACAGCGCGCTGGATCGACGTGGGCAAGCGTGGCTACTGCGACAGCACCGGGCAAACCACCATCAACGCCCTGCTGGTCAAGCATGCGCGGAAGGCGGAGGTCGTCGTGCGCCTCAAAGGAGGCGACCCGAGCATCTTCGGCCGCCTCGAAGAGGAGTTGGAGGCGCTCGCCACGGTTGGCATCGACTGTGAAGTGGTGCCGGGCGTCACCGCCGCCATTGCAGCCGCTGCCGACACTCGACGCCCCCTCACACGTCGCGGCACAGGACGCAGCGTGAGCCTCACTACAGCCATGACGCGCAACGGTGCGCCGCATGCCAGCCGTAGCGCCGACACCGAGGTCTTCTACATGGCAGGTAAACAGCTCGGAGCGCTCTCGCGCCGGCTTCTCGAAGCCGGCTGGTCGCCCGATACACCAGCCAGCGTCGTCTCTCGCGCCGGCTGGCCCGACAGCATGGCCAGCGAGCACACCGTAGCCGAGCTGCCGCAGGCCAGCATGCTGCATTCCGGCCGACCCACGGTTGTGACCGTGGGCGCTGGCGCCCGGAGTCTGCATGCGTTCGAGATCAAGTCGAAGACGGCCTCCCGCGAGGCTGGAGTGGAGACCATCAAGCCCTAAAATTCCCGGTTTGCGCCAACCGCGCGAGCCACCTTACCTCAAGAGCCTTCCACCATGACCCACGTCGTCACCGAATCGTGCATCCGCTGCAAGTACACCGACTGTGTGGACGTGTGTCCCGTCGATTGCTTCCGAGAGGGCCCGAACTTCCTGACCATCGACCCTGATGAATGCATTGACTGCGCGGTGTGCATCCCCGAGTGCCCAGTCAACGCCATCGTGCCCGAGGAGGACGTGCCGGGAGACCAGCAACACATGATTGCGCTCAACGCGGATCTGGCCAAGAAATGGCCAAGCATCACCAAGCGCAAGCCGGCGTTGCCCGATGCCGAGGAATGGAAGGACAAGACGGGCAAGCTGCCCGAACTCATCAAGTAGGACCGTCATACGCACATGGAACCCAAGGCCAACGTGGAAATCTCCAAGACCGCCGTTACTCATGACGGTCCCCATGGAGGCCCCATAGAGACGGATGCCGTCATCGTGGGTGCCGGTCCCGTCGGCTTGTTCCAGGTATTCGAGCTCGGCCTTCTGGAAATCAAGGCTCACATCATCGACTCGCTCGCCTATCCCGGCGGGCAGTGCATCGAGCTGTACCCCGACAAGCCCATCTACGATATCCCTGCCGTGCCCGTTTGCACGGGTAAGGAGCTCACCGACAACCTGCTCAAGCAGATCGAGCCCTTCGGGGCGACGTTTCATCTGGGGCAGGAGGTGACGGTCGTCGAGAAGCAGGACGACGGACGCTTCCGAGTCGAAACGTCGAAGGGCATCAAGTTTCTCACCCGCACCGTCTTCGTCGCTGGCGGCGTCGGCTCGTTCCAACCGCGCACACTCAAAGTCGATGGCTTGGAGAAGTTCGAGGACGACCAACTCTTCTACCGGGTGAAGAGCCCATCGGACTTTGCCGGCAGGAACCTCGTGATCGTAGGGGGCGGAGACTCGGCACTGGACTGGGCATTGAACTTCGCCCAGGACGGGCCGAACAGGGCAGAGAGTGTGATCCTTGTGCATCGCCGCGACGGCTTCCGTGCAGCCCCCGCCAGTGTGGCAAAGATGAAGGAGCTGTGCGATGCCTACGAGATGCAGTTCATGGTGGGTCAGGTCACTGGCTTCGAGGAAGCGAATGGCAAGCTCGCTCAGTTGAAGGTTACGGGCGGCGACGGCGTGACGCGTCTCGTGCCCCTCGACATGCTGCTGGTGTTCTTCGGTCTGAGTCCCAAGCTCGGTCCAATTGCGGAATGGGGTATCAACCTCGAGCGCAAGCAGATCGCGGTCGATACCGAGAAGTTCGAAACGAGCACGCCCGGCATCTTCGCGGTAGGTGATGTCAACACCTATCCAGGGAAGAAGAAGCTGATCCTGTCGGGCTTCCACGAGGCCGCACTGGCGGCCTTCGCGGCAGCACCGTACGTCTTTCCCGACAAACGCATTCACCTGCAATACACAACCACCAGCCCCAAGCTACATAAGGTGCTGGGAGTGGAAACGCCGGTGTTCGACTGAGACGGTGTAGACAAAATGATCTACGTTGCCAGCCCGGTCGCGGGGCATACGCGCTTCGGCCATCCAGCCCCAGGCGACAGGGGCCCAGTCGGAGCGATCGTGGTGAGCGATCAGGCGGCGCGTGCTCGTTCCCACGCGCCACTGCTGGCGCAACGGTCGTGCATGGCCTCGAACACGCCAGCGGCAGCCCAGCGGCTGAAGGCGTTGTATGTCCCCTGATGCCCTCTGATTTTCGCTTTCCAACGGGCCGCTCTTATGCCGCCGTTGGCTGCTGATCGTCATGCTTGCTGATCCAGTCGTGAAGGAACTGAGTCGGCGAGCAGTAGCCCAGCGTGGAGTGGCGGCGCCTCGGTCGCAGAAGACCTTGATGTACTGGAACAAGTCCGCTTCGGCGTAGGCGCGGGTCGCGTAGCGCGTGCCATGCACTCGCTCGTTCTTCAGACTGTTGAAGAAGCTCTCGGTGGGTGCGTTGTCCCAGCAGTTGGCCTTGCGGCTCATCGAGGCCGTCATGCCGAACTGGACAAGCTTGTCGCGCATCGCATGGCCGTAGGCGCCCTTGACTTCGGCGTGGATCGCTTTCATCAAGGCACACGGCCTGCGCATCACTCAAGCGGCTCGAGTTCGGGGTGCCGCCGCGGCGCCACGCGCGATAGCCGCTGCGCTCACGCCCAGCACCTCGCACATGTCCGGCAGCGCGTAGTCGGCGCGCTGTGCGTCGATCCAGGCGTACTTCACAGCGCATCCTTCGCAAAGTACACCGTCGCTTTTCTTATAATAAGATCTCCACGTGCATCTTCGGCCGGACGTTCTCCGCGCGCAGCCGCGACAGCTCCATCTGCTCCGGCGCCACGGGCTTCGTCCCCGGCGCCGTGAGCTGCCCCTTCGAGGCCGCGTTGACCCAGTTGCGCAAGGTGTGCGCTACGAGTCCCAACTCGCGCGCAGCCACGTCGATGCCCACGTCGTAGGCTCGCTTGACGGCCTGCTCCTTGAACTCGGCCGTGTACGCCTGCTTCGGAATCTTCCTCACTTCTCTTCCCTCAGGTCGCGATGCTAACCATCGGCCCTTGGACGACGAAATTCGAGGGGCAGCTCAGACACTCAACTTACATTTTTTGGAACAGCTGGGAAAAGATTGCTATACTGCAAGGCTGTTCCTCGATAGCTCAGTCGGTAGAGCGCCGGACTGTTAATCCGTAGGTCCCTGGTTCGAGCCCAGGTCGAGGAGCCAAGAAAACGCCACTGAATCAAGCACTTAGGTCACGAGCCCGAGTGCTTTTTTCTTGCCTGAAAGAAAGTGGGTTAAGGAAGTAGGAAAGCGTGTAGGAGCCATTCGCCCCGCGTGGCTGGGCCGCCCTGCCAGCTCGCCGACTACCCCTCTGTCTTCCTACAGCTTGCCGAGAGCAGCATCGAGCACGGCCTCAACCTGCTCTGCCAGGGTGGCCACCGTCCCGGGTAGCTCGGCGAGGTGCTCGGTATCTTGGTTTTCCGCAGCTACCGCCATCACCCGCAGCGCGCTCAGTTGGCCGTGCGCCCAGGCCACGAGGGCGGCCGGCGATGCGGCGGGGTTGATGATGACCGCGGGCTCGTCCCCGCCATGAGTGTGGATCTCGTTGAGCAGGCCCGAAACCGCGACCCTGCGTTCCCTCGTGCATTGCTCCCCTCCGTGGTTGTAAAGGGGCGCGAGCCTACCGGCCGCGCCGGAGCGCAAGCAATGCACCACACGAGGGGAGGCAACCTCAGGCCCGGCCCAGCCGTTGCTGCTGCTTGCCCTGTTCGTCAAGCTGCGTCACGGTCGGCGGCGATTCACCTTCGACTTGCGCCTCGAATTGCTCCTGCGGCACCGCGGCCACGCGCAGCGCGGTCTTGCGCTGGCGCTCGGAGAGGCCGGCTTCGGTGGCGACCTGTTCCCGCGACAACTTCGGGAGGGCGCCCTCCCGAGGTTCGACGTCAGTGCGCTGGCCTTGCGCGGGCGGCACCTGCTTGAGCAACTCCCCGCAGCGCCGGATGGCGCGCGCCTGGATGCGGTCGATCATCTTGCGCAGCGTCTCGTCGCGGGCTTGGCGCGGACCCGGCTGGGGTCGTTCTCGTGGCAAAACTTAGCGAAGCGGCGCAGGGTTCCAATCGCTGCAGTGTGGCCCCTCGTGTAGTCGTGCGGCGGGATGCCGTTCAACTCGACCGCTGGGCGGGCGGCGTCCGAGCGGTCAAACGCATGTCGATGTGCACCTCGGCGAACGGGCACACGACGGCGCCCGACTCCGTGCGTTCCACCAGCCCCAACTCGGCCAATACCTGCACATCCTCGTGCACGCGCTTCACATCGCGTGCGACCCTGCGTGCCAGCTCGCGCACCGCCATTTCGCCCTGGCCCTGCAGCGCGCGCGCCAGCTCCCACCGCCGCTCGGTCAGGCGCCCGAAAAACGCGGCGGGTGACTCGAAATTCAGCACCTTGCCTTGATAGGTGCGAGCCTGCGCTCGCTGGCCGGCTGAGCGCAGCTCCGCACGCCACTCCGGTTGCGCGGTGATTGTGAGGGTGCGGGCTTGCGGCGCGGCCTCTGGGTGCCCGATGGGACGTAGTTGCGAAAACTCCTCGTCGGAAAGCTCGTAGGTGTCCGGGTCGGCGGCGATGCCGGCCGCAATCTCTGCATCTTCCTCCGGGGTGGGAACCTTGGTCCCCTCTTTGAGCTTCGGTCCCGAGCCCGTCGGTCGACGTGCACCGCACATGAAGTCGAAGTGCATCGCCGAGTACGGGAACGCGATGCGGCCGTCCTCGCACTTGTCCAGCACGCCAGCATTCAAAAGCAGGTGAACATCGGCATGGACCGCACGCACGTCGCGTCCCACGCGCCGCGCCGCCTCGCGCAGGGTTACCGGCCCGGCGGCAGCTAAGGTCTGCACCAGCGTCAACCTGTTGGGCGCGAGCACCTTCCACAGCACCTCGACGGACTCGAACGAAATGCGCTCGCCCTGGCGCTTGCCGGCAAAAGCGGCCTTCATGCGTCTCTTGAGAGCATCAAGGGATTCGACAGTGACCGTCACGGTGCCCATCGTCATCCTCCACGGGCTGCAATGGCGTGTTGCCCATGGTAGCAACGGGCGCGGCGCAGGGTCGGGGAGGTGAGCAGCGCGCCTCAACAGCCCGCCCGGAAAAAAGCGACGCGCGCCCACCTCCCCTGACGAACGCGCACGCCTTCAGCCGAGGGCGCCTTGTGCGGACACGTGCGCGGACACGTCCACGCTATCCCGGCGGACCTCGGCGACGAGCAGGCGGCCGCCACAGGCGGCATGCGGATGCGTCTTGCGCATCCAGGCCACCCGCTGGTGCGCAATGCGGTTCATGTCTTCGATGGATTGGGGCCACGGCGCCGTGCCGGCTTCGAAGCAGTCACCCGGGCCATCACGGCGCGGGAGCTGTGGGCGATGAAGGCGCCGCCGCCTCTGCTCATAGACGAAGGCCCACATGCTGTTCAGCCGTCAGCATCAAGGCCATGCCGAGCACGGCGACATGCCCGCGACCTGCGAGCACCGCGGGCACGTGAGGCAGTGGAAGCAGCTTGCTGGTGTGCCCCGGCGCCCCGTCGCCTGCGGAAGCTGCACTGTCCGTGGCGACAAACATGCGGTCGGGCAGTACCGCCACATTGAGTAGGCTCATGGTGTCGGCCCTGTGCGGGGTGTCCCTGGCGCTCGCGGCAGTTGCTCCTGCAATGTGCTGGGCCCCTCATCGCTTCGCGGCTCCTGCTGCTGGACGGGCGCGCCGCAGCAGTCGCCGACCATTTTGCGCCGAACTGCGCGCCAACTGGACCGAAGTAGCTGCCGACCGCATAGCCGGCGACGGTGAGCGCGGTGCCGACAAACTGGCTCACCAAACGTGCTCCTAATGAATGGGGAGGGGGCCGCAGTCCTCGTCAACGCGCTCGGCTGAACTTGTTGACGTGGCGACCAAGCAGGACGCGGCCCCTCGAACAGTCGCGAGGAATCAGGACCAGCGCGAGCGCATGCTGGTGTCGGTGTACAGACCGTCCTCGCCGTGCCCGGACGCTGGCTGCGCTCCTTGGTGGTGACCACAGGCGCGACCAGCGGGTCAACCGCCTGCGGCCCGCCAGACCGCAGGCGGCGCATCACCTCCAACAGCAGCCGCCCCGGCGTGGAGGAAATGACGGCCTCGGCCTTCGCCAGCTCGCTCTCGCACTGGGGCGACCAGTGCCGCGTCTGCCTGCGTCGGTCCAAGGCGTTCACGTGGAGCATCGCGCGGTGCGCGGCGGCAATGCGTTCGGCGTCCCGTTCCATGGTCTTTGCTCCCGGATTAGTCAATAACAACGCCAGCGCCGGCCGCCCTCGCGCATGAGGCTCGCCTCCTCGGCGATGAGTTTTCGAGCTTCGCGTCGATTTCGCCAAGCTTTTTCGCCCGTGCCTCCATCGGCAAGCTGAGGTGCCCATCGAACTTCGTCTTCCAAGGAGCCGGCTTCATGCCGCCTTGG
>CBINBY010000141.1:0-10527 GCA_966248995.1 uncultured Burkholderiales bacterium
CCCAGCGACTGCATGCCCACACCGATGCGGGCGGTGTTCATCATCACGAACATGGCCTGCAGGCCCTTGTGCGCCTCGCCCACGAGCGTGCCGATGGCGCCATCGAGCACCATCTGCGCCGTGGCATTGCCGTGGATGCCCATCTTCTCTTCGAGGCCACCGCAGTAGATGGCGTTGCGCTCGCCCACCTGGCCCTCGGCCGTGACGTTGAACTTCGGGACGATGAACAGCGAAATGCCCTTGGATCCGGGCGGCGCGTCGGGCAGGCGTGCCAGGACCAGGTGCACGATGTTCTCCGCCATGTCTTGCTCGCCGGCGGATATGAAGATCTTGTTTCCCGTGAGCCGGTAAGTGCCGTCGGGCTGCCGCTCGGCCTTCGTGCGCAGCAGGCCGAGGTCGGTGCCGCAATGCGGCTCGGTGAGGCACATGGTGCCCGTCCAGTGGCCGCTCACCAGCTTCGGCAGGTAGATGCGCTTCTGCTCGGGCGTGCCGTGCGCCATCAGCGCCTCGTACGCGCCGTGCACCAGGCCGGGATACATGGTCCAGGCTTGATTTGCCGAGTTGAGCATTTCGTAGAAGCACTGGTTCACCACCACCGGCAAGCCCTGCCCGCCGTACTGCGGGTCGCACGACAGTGCGGGCCAGCCGCCTTCCACGTACTGCGCGTAGGCCTCCTTGAAGCCGGCAGGCGTGCTCACCTCGTGCGTCGCCGGGTCGAGCCGACAGCCCTGCCGGTCGCCCACCGCATTCAGAGGCGCAAGGACCTGCGCGGCGAACTTGCCGCCCTCTTCCAGGACGGCATTGATGGTGTCCGCGTCGATCTCGGCGTGGGCCGGCAACGCCTTCAGCTCGTCGACGACGTTGAACAGCTCATGGAGAACGAACTGCATGTCGCGCAACGGAGGGGTGTACTGGGCCATCGCTTGAACTCCTGTGGGACGTGAAAGATGGAATGCCAGGCATATGAACAGGCCTAGGCGCGCTTGCGCGCGGGTCGGCCCGTGGGCTTCGTGGGTACGGCGTAGTGGTCGATCACGCGCTGGAAGCCGGTACGCACACGCTCCAGCGCGCCTGGGTTGCGCAGGAAGCGGGCATCGTGATGCAGCGCGAGGATCAGGCCGTGCAGTTCGAACACGAGCTGGTGCGGATCGGTATCCGCACGCAGGTGCTCCTCCTCCACCGCGATGCGCACCGCGCGCTCGAGCGCGGACTGCCACGCCTGGACCATGGTGACCAGGGCATCGCGCACCGGACCGGGTCGGTCGTCGAACTCCACCGCGCCGCTGATGTAGATGCAGCCCGAGTCGAGTTCCGTGGACACGCGCCGCATCCAGCGCTCGAAGAGCGCCTCCAGACGGGGCAAGCCGCGGGTCTCGCGCATGGCGGGGAAGAACACCTCTTCCTCGAACTTCGCGTGGTATTCGCGGATGACCGAGATCTGCAGTTCCTCGCGCGAACCGAAATGCGCGAAGACGCCCGACTTGCTCATGTGCGTGACTTCGGCCAACGTTCCGATGGACAGCCCCTCCAGCCCCATGTGGGCAGCCAGGCCCAGCGCCGCATCGAGGATGGCCGCGCGCGTCTGCTGTCCCTTCATCAGGGTGCGCGGAGAACCCGCGGAATCGCGCGAGGAGGGAGGATGGTCGCTCACGGCCTGGAGAAGTAAACGAACGGTCGTTCTATTTTGCCGCCTTCGACCGTCCGTGCGCAAAGGCCCGAATGCCGTTCCAGGCATTCGTCCCTATTCCACTGAAACTGAACGCCGGGTTTACCCCAGCTCCGAGCCGGCACCCCTTTCACGAATACCGCCAGCGCGCGCACTCCCGCAAGGCCCGTGCCTATTGAGTCCGCACAGGGTCATGGTTTACGCTCGCAGGCAGGAGTTTTGCGTGGAAGTCCTTCAGCTCGACATCTCCGGACGCCCACAGGCCTGGATCTCGGCCAAGGAAGCGGCGTGCATCTATGCCAGCGACGGCATCGCATGGACGCTGGGGGATGCGTATTACGTCCTGCGCGGCGGCACGCAGCGGCGCACCGGGCTGCAGTCGCGCATCGAGGTCCATCCCATCATCGCGGTGAGAGGGGCCATCCCCACCCGGGCGTGGCACCAGTCGCCGGCCCTGTCGAACCCCAAGCTGTTCGCGCGCGACCGCTACTTGTGTGCGTATTGCGGCCACCGCTTCCCCACGGAAGAGCTCACGCGCGAGCACATCCGGCCCACCTCGCGCGGCGGGCGCGACACCTGGATGAACTGCATCACCGCCTGCCGGCCCTGCAACGGCCGCAAGGGCAGCCGCCTTCCCGAGGAGGCGCACATGTCGCTGCTGTACCTCCCCTACGTGCCCAACCTGCACGAGGACATGATCCTGCGCGGGCGGCGCATCCTTGTCGACCAGATGGAGTTCCTGCTCGCCAGCGTGCCGCGTCACAGCCGCCTGCACGGCTGACCTGCTGCGTCAACCTCCCTCCGCCCGCGCCCGTTCGCCGGTGCATCCTCATCCTCCAGGAGTCCCCATGAAGACCTTGCTCGCCGCACTGACCGCGGCCACCCTCGCCGCCTGCAGCACCACCAGCCCCGACGTGATCCAGCGCGGCGACGCACAACGCCTTTCGCAGGTGCAGGACGGCACAGTGCTCTCCGTACGCCCGGTCGTGGTGGAGGGCACGCAGAGTGGCGTCGGCGCGGCCGCCGGCGGCGTGGCCGGTGGCGTCGCGGGCTCGTCAGTCGGCGGCCATCGCGAGCAGGTCGTCGTGGGCGTGCTGGGCGCGGTGGCCGGTGCCGTGGTGGGCAACGCGATGGAGCGTTACGGCACGCGCGAAAACGCCGTCGAGATCCTGGTGCAGCTGCGCAACGGCGAGCGCCGGGCCATCGTGCAGGCCAAGGGGAATGAAACGCTGCAGCCGGGCGACGCGGTCATCCTCGTGTCCACCGGCGGCAAGACCCGCGTGTCGCGTGCGCCGGGAGCGTCGGCGGTGCCTGCGCCGAAGAGCTGAAACGTCGGTCCGAGCTGCGCGACCGCGCACATGCCCCGCCTCTGACCGTGCTCTGACAGTGACGCCTTTGTGGTTGCCTCGACCCAAGATCGAGGCGGCCACAGGCGTGCTGCTATTCGCTTGCCATCGAGAGCAACTGAACTGTTGTGATGCGTGGGATTGAGCCTGCGCGAAGCCCCGTGCTTTACTCGCCGCCGCCTATTCCCTGACCCACAACAACCAGCGGGCGAGTGCCGTGCGGGCCGACTCCGCTACAGAGGAGTCGAAATGGCGGACCCGGTTCTGTTCAAGCTGCGCGCGGCGCCGTTGCCTGAAGGGCGTCTGCCCCGGGCCTTCCAGGACGGGCAGCGCTCGGCCGGCAGCTTTGAGGACGACCCCTTCCTCCCCAGGCGCCTGCTCAAGGTCGACCAGGCGCTCGATCTCTCGGCCGCCGCACGCTCGACCGAAGCCGGCCGCGAGCCGCGGGCCCTCGGTGCAGTCGCCGGCCAGGTGGTCGTGCTCGAGCTGCCCGATGGCGTGACCGTCGTCACCCACCCCGACCATCTGCGGGAAACGCTCGAGCGCGTGGACCCGCAGTCCGTGGATGCGGACGGTGCCATCGACTTCGAGCGTGCGCTGCGCACGCGTGGCGCCGGGCTGCGCGGCAGCTTCGGCGATGCGCTGGCCGGCGGGCTGAACGCCGTGGTCTCGCGTGTCTACACCCTCACCGTCGGCCAGGCGGCCGATCCGATCATCGAGGCCGCGCGTCGCAAGGCCTGCGAATGGCTCGGCGTGAAGGCCGAGGAGCAGGTCGAGCAGTACGCGGAGCTGGGCGTGAGCTGGATCGGCACCCGGGCGCTGATGTGGGCCATCGAAAGCCGGCTCAAGCGCGAGCCGGGTCTGTATCGCTGGGCAGACGGCGCACTCACCGAGCGGCTCGATGCGGCCGACGCCGCCCTGCAGCGCGCCGCGAGCGCCGGCCCGCTGCTGGTGCTCATCCACGGCACCGGCTCCAGCACCACGGGCAGCTTCGACGACCTGCACGGCGCTTCCGCCGCCTACTGGAAAACCTTCGAAGACCGCTACGGCGACCGCGTGCTGGCCTTCGAGCACCGCACGCTGTCGGAAAGCCCCATCGACAACGCATTGCAGCTGGCACGCGCGCTTCCGGCCAACGCCACCTTGCACCTGGTGACCCACTCGCGCGGCGGCCTGGTGGGCGATCTGCTGTGCGTGCAGGCCCTGGACGCACTGACCGAGGCCTACGCGCTCGACGACGCCGAGATCGCCGAGGCCGACCTTGCCGAGCGCGAGCGGCTGCGGCGCGAACTGGCCCGCGCTCACGCCGAGCAACGCAGCGCGCTGCACGAACTGGCCGCCGAACTGCGGCGCAAGAAGCTGCGCGTGGAGCGCTACGTTCGCGTGGCCTGCCCCGCGCGCGGCACGCGGCTGGCAAGCGGCAATTTCGATGTCTTCCTGTCCGCGCTGCTGTCGCTCATGGGCTGGGTGCCGGCCTTCAAGGGCAACCTGATGTATTCGGCCTTCAAGCGCGTGGTGCTGGAGATCGCGAAGAACCGCACCCGGCCGCAGTTGGTCCCAGGCATCGAGGCCATGCTGCCGGCCTCGCCCATGGCCCGGCTGCTCGCGCGCGCCACACCACAGCCTGGCCTGCAGCTGGCCGTCATCAGCGGCGACGTGGAAGGCGGCGGCTGGCTCAAGCGCCTGGGCGCGCTGTTCACCGACTTCGTCTTCTTCGACAGCACCGCCAACGACCTGGTGGTCGACACCGATTCCATGTCGGCCGGCGTCGCACGCCCCGGCGCGGCACGCGTGCTGTTCGACCAGGGGCCGGAGGTGAACCACTTCCGCTACTTCGTTAACGAGGACACGCGCCAGGCGCTGCGTCGCTGGCTCACGCAGGCCTCGGTGGAGGCGATCGAGGACTTCCTCCCGCTGCGCGGGCTGGAAGACACGCTCGCCGCTCCGGCACGCACCCGTACGCGAGCCGCCGCGGCGGTGGCGATGCCGGTCACGATCATGCTGCCGGGGATCATGGGATCGCACCTATGGCTGAACCGCCGCGAACGCGTGTGGTTCAGCATTCCTGCGTTGGCCGCGGGCGGCCTGGCGCGGTTGCGCATGACCCCGGGCACCAGGGCGGACGCCATCGAGGCCGAGGCGCTTTTCGCGCACTCCTACGGCGACCTCACGCGGCACCTCGCAGGCACGCAGCGCGTCGTGCCCTTCCCCTACGACTGGCGCCAGCCCCTGGACGTGCTAGCTGACCGCCTGGCCGCGGTGCTGCGCCGGGAGCTCGATGCCACCCTCGGCCCGCGGCAGCCGGTGCGCGTGCTGGCCCACAGCATGGGCGGCCTGGTGGTCCGCGCGCTGGTGCACCGCCACGGCGCGCTGTGGGATGAGCTGATGGCGCGGGACGGCGCGCGCCTTGTCATGCTGGGCACGCCGCACCAGGGATCGCATCTCATGGTGGAAACGCTGCTGGGCAAGGCCGAGACCGTGCGCAAGCTGGGCGTACTCGATCTCTCGCACGGCCTGCAGGAGGTGCTGAACATCGTCGCCGGCTTCCCCGGCGCGCTGCAGCTGCTGCCCAAGCCCGGCTTCGCCGACACCGGCCACGATGCGGCGCACGACTACTTCGACCCTGCCGTGTGGGCCGGCTTCAAGCCCGAGATGCGCGACCTGTGGTTCGGCGACGGCGTGTGCGCCGTGCCCGAGGCGGCCGTGCTGGAGCAGGCGCGCTGGCTGTGGGCGCGAGACGGCCGGGCGCGCCCTGCCCTGCCGGCCCGCCACGAGAAGAAGGTGGCCTATGTGCACGGCTGCGCTGCGCGCACACCCTGCGGCGTCACCCGCGAAGGCGGGCGCTGGAAGATGCTGGGCACGCCGCTGGGCGACGGCTCGGTGACCTGGGAGTCGGGCCGCATCGACGGCATCGGCCAGTTTTTCTACATGCCGGCCGAGCACGGCGCGCTCGCCGATACCGAAGCGTATTTCGATTCGATCGGCTGCCTGCTGGAGCAAGGAAGCGGCGGGCAGCTCATGACCAGCCCTCCCGCCGTGCGCGGGGCCGAAGAGGCCCCGCCGGTGGCGGCGTACGACGCCGGACCCGTGCTCTACCCCACCGAGACGGAGCTGGCCGGCGGCCTGTTTGGCGCGGGCCGCCCGTCGCGCGCTCGTAAACGACACGCCGACGTGCTGGCGGTTCGCGTGCGCGCGATGGACTTGCGACAGATCTGCCAGCCCATCCTCGTGGGTCACTATGAACAGGACGCCATCTCCGGTGCCGAGGCGCTGATCGACCGCTACGTGGTGCGCGGCGAACTGAGCGTGCGGCAGCACCTGGGGCTGTACGCCGGAGCCATCGGCACAGCGAGTGCGGTGCTCCTTTGCAGCAGCCCGCAGGAGCGCGAGCGGGGCAGCATGCGCGGCGCGGTCGTCGCGGGCCTGGGCCCTTACGACGGCTCGCTCACCGCCGGCAAGCTCACGGAGGCGGTGCGCGCCGCGGCGTTGCGCTATTTGGTGCACCTGCTCGACGGCGGCACGCTGGGCGGCGACCGGCCCGAGGGCGTGAAGCTCGCCAGCTTGCTGCTGGGCTACAACTCCGCCGCCAACCTGACCATTGCCGACTCCGTGCAGGCGCTGATCCGCGGCGTGGCCGATGCCAACCGGCATTTCGCGCAGACCACGTCCTCCAGGTTGCGCATCTCGGGCCTGGACATCGTGGAGATCTATCTCGACTCGGCCATCACCGCCACCTATGAAGCGCGGCAGGTGGCCCAGGCGCTGAATGCCGACCCGCGCACCGGCTGCCGCATCGAGGTGGACCCCTTGCTCCATCAGGGCGAGGGCATGCGTCAGCGGCTGTACGACGGGCGCAGTTCGTCGTACTGGCCGCGGCTGATGATCACCGGCGCATCGAACCGGGCGTCGCGCCTCGGTGCCTCCTCCACCGTGGAAGCCGCCCACGCCGGCCCCGCGACACCCGGCGTGCTTCAGCATGCCGACCGGCTCGACTACCTCTACCTCGGCCAGCGCGCACGGGCCGAAGCCACGATGCACCAGCGGCAGCCGGGCCTGCTGGAGAGCATGGTGCAGCGCCAGGTGATGACGCTCGCCTACGACGCCGATTTCAGCCGCACGCTCTTCCAGCTGCTGCTGCCGCACGACTTCAAGGACACCGCGCGCCAGGTGCAGCAGATGGTGTTCGTGCTCGACGGCTACACGGCCAACCTGCCCTGGGAACTGATGCTGGCCGACGACCGGCCGCTCGCCACGCGCACGGCGATGGTCCGCCAGCTCTCGTCCACCCACTACCGCTCGCGCATCAACCAGACCACGGTGCGGCGAGCCTTCGTGGTCGGCAACCCCTCGACGGCCGGCTACTTCCAGGCGTTGGCGAACCCGCGGGCCGTGGGCCCGACCGCGCTGGACGACCTGCCCGCCGCCGAGCGCGAGGCCCAGGCCGTGGCCGAGAGCCTGCTGCGACAGGGCTTCGAGGTCGAGCGCAGCATCGGCGCCGACCAGGGGGCGACGGCCGTGATCAACCGCCTGTATCGACAGCCCTACCGCATCGTGCACATCGCCGGGCACGGCGTGTATGACGAGCCCGGCGCCGACAGCCAGGCACGCAGCGGCGTCGTGCTGTCCGACGGACTGCTCATCACCGCAGCCGAGATCGACGCGATGGAGACCGTGCCCGACCTCGTGTTCCTCAACTGCTGCCACCTCGGCAAGGTGGATGCCGAGCCGGTCGCCTTCAACAAGCTGGCCTACAGCGTGGCGCGCCAGCTCATCGACATCGGCGTGCGTGCCGTCGTGGTGGCCGGCTGGGCCGTGGAGGACGCTCCCGCAAGCCTGTTCGCCGAGACCTTCTACGAGCGGCTGCTGGCCGACAACCTCCCGTTCGGCGAGGCTGTGTTCCAGGCGCGCCGTACCACCTGGGAGCGCTACCCGAACAGCATCACCTGGGGTGCCTACCAAGCCTATGGCGACCCCGGGTGGCGGCTCGATCCGCGCATCGACGGCCCTACGCCCGGCACGCGCCGCGACACGCGCATCGCCTCGCCCGAGGAACTGCTCGACCGCATCGACTGCGAGCGACAGGAGGTGCAGCGCAGCGGCCAGCTCATCGGCGCCGGCGAGGCACGTCGGCTGGTGGGCCGCGTGCAGGCCGCCTTTGCCGGCGTGCCGGACGCGTGGGCTGGGCGGCCCGACCTCCTCACGGCGCTCGGCGCGCTCTATGCCGACCTGGGACCCGACTACTTCGACCTGGCACGCCGGTGCCTGCAGCGCGCGGTGACCGCCTCGGACCTCGAAGGCAAGGCCACGATCCGCGCGATCGAGCAGCTGGCGAACGTGGAGTCCCGACTTGGTGAGGCCACCGGCGACTCCGCCATGGTGGCCAGCGGCATCGAGCGGCTTACACAGCTGCTGAAGCTGACAGGCACCGCTTCGCCCGCCGGCACGACCACGGGCAGTGACGGCGCGGCTTGCGCGAACAATACCGAGCGCGCCAGCCTGCTGGGCAGCGCCTGGAAACGCAAGGCCGCCGTGCATGCCCGCGCCTACCTGGAACACCGTGCGGAGGCCGACTTCGCCGCCATGGCGCAAGCGCTCGACCACAGCACCCGCGCCTACTCGGCCATGGCCAGCAAGCTCGGCGACAAGGAGCTGCGCCCCTATCCCACGCTCAACTGGCTCTTCCTCTGGTCGCTCACCGCCGCGCTGGAAGACCGCCGGGCCTACATCCCGCATGCGCAGCGCTGCGCGGCGGCGGCGAACGCGGCCTATGCGGAACGCACCGACCCCTACAACTCGATCATGTACGCCGATGCCGCCCTGGTGTCCGCGCTGCTCGACGATTCGCTGGCCGCCGCCGTGAGCGGCAGCGGCGCGGCGCTCGAAGGCCTCGTGTCGGGCTACGAGGACGCCCTGGACAGCACGCTCGTCACGCCACGCGAACGCGACTCGGTGGTCAGGCAGATCCGGCTGATGGCGCTCTTCCACCGCGCCTACGAAAGGGCGCGCAACGCGCCGGCCGGTGAGTCGGTGGGCAACCGGCTCGATCTGCTGGCCGATCGGCTGTGCGTGGCCGGCGAGCACGCGCAAGGCGGCGACACTGTTCGGGCATCGACAGCCGCGCCCGCGCCGCCTACGCTCAGTGAGGCGGTGGACGAGGCGGCACCAGCACCGAAGCACGCGCGGAAGGCCGCGAAGAAGACATCGCCCGAGAAGCGCCGGCGCCCCCCCGTCAAGCCGCGACAGGCCTGACAGGGCGTCGGCCGGCCAACCGAGCGAGCAAGGGAGCCAGCGCGCGCATCTATGCAGGGCGCTCTCGGCCCGCTCGACAGGCAGCGAGGACGTGATCGACCGTGCGCGCCGGCATCACAAAGCATCGAGAAACGAGCGCCTCACTTCGGAAGCGCCAGTGAGGCTGGGCTCGATCGTGTGGACGAACCATGAAGGATCGCCGCGCAGGAAGTGCTTATGCAGGTCCACGAGCCGCCCATGGCGCGTCGCCATGTCGGCGATCACGGCATTCACGCGCTGGTGGTTGGCTCGCGCCACGCCGGCAGGCACCGCCAGGAAATTGCGCGAGTCATCGCCGAAGGTCGGGTCGTACACCGTGCCGATGAGCACCGGCCGGATGGGCAGGGCGAGCAGGAAGTGGCCCAGTTCGGCCTCGAATGCCCGGAGCCCGCGCCCGTTGTCGGCCGCCAGACCGTCCAGCAAATCGTTGCCTCCGATGGTGAGCAAGGCCACTGCGTCGTTCGCCGGCGCGGAGATCCCCTGCCCCTGTGCGGCGAGACCCGCCACGATGGCCCCGTCCATGGCGCGATGCACGAGGCGGGCCGGCCGCCGCGTCTGCAGGTCGCACCCCCTGAACTCCGGGAACAGCGCATCGTCGTTGCGCACCAGTAGCGCGCCGGGATGCACGCCGTGGGCGTTGTAGCGGGCGCAGTCCAGGACCGAGTCGCCGAAGGTGTACACGGTGATTGGCGAGGCGCTCCTGGAGGCCGCGTCCGCGAGACCGGCGAACACCACGGACATTGAGGCCGTCCAGCGCCGGCGGCTGGGCAAGAACGCGGTGCCGCCGATCACGCGTCCCCCACCGTTTCGATGATGCGCCCCGTACCCGCGCATTCCGGGCACGGCCTTCCATCCGGCAGCGTTCCACGGCCTGCACACGAAGGGCAGATGTTCTCGCCGGTCTGCAAAGCGCCTTCACCCGGACCTGGGTCTTCGGGGGAGTTACAGCTCATGGGGTCACGAATGGATGAGGTTCGTGGCAGGCAAACGGCATGCGAGGCCTGCGGTCGGTCTGCGCCAACGCTTCGCCTCACCACACGAAGTGCCTGTTTCGCCGCTGCCTCAAGGCACTGCGAACACCACAAGCGCACCGCTACGGTTGGCCCCGTACAGTTGCGGCGCAAAGCCCTTCATCCACCCGCCCCAGCCTGTGGGCACTGCCACGTACTGCTTGCCGTCGACGCTGTAGGTGACCGGGCTGCTGTGGATGCCGCTTCCGGTGCGGAA
>CBINBY010000142.1:0-10367 GCA_966248995.1 uncultured Burkholderiales bacterium
GGCTGAGCCACACCCTCCGTTCGGGCTGAGCCACACCCTCCGTTCGGGCTGAGCCACACCCTCCGTTCGGGCTGAGCCTGTCGAAGCCCCGCGACGTCCCACTCGGGCTCAAACGCCCAGTCGTCTACCAGGTCCGCACGCGCCCCGTATCGACGTGGACGAAATCCGACTGGAGGTAGTAGCCCACCCCACCCGCGCGCATCGACATGGCGGCGTCGCGCAACTGCACCAGCGCAACGTCGGCCAGGCGGATGTCGATCGCCTGGCCCTTCATGTGCAAGCTGTGCGAGGCCACGCCCCCGCTGTGGCGGCGCAGCGCCTCGTTGGTGGCGGGCGAGCGGTAACCAGAGATGATCTCGAACGGCCGGCGCGTGCCCGTGAGGCGCGACAGGCCGTGCAGCAGGTCGAGCAGCGTTGGGTCCATCGTGCCCACCTCGCCCGTGCGGAAATCGCGCAGCAGACGATTCACTTGTGCAAGCGCCTCGGGCTGATAGCGGCCGTCGCAGTAGTACTCGAGGCTCAGTCGCTCGCCCGTGTGCAGATGCGCAAAGCTCAGGGCGCGAGGCGCATCGGCGGAAGTGCCAAGGGTGCGCGCCGCCGCCCAGGGCGAGGCGGCCGTCGTCAGGGCGGCGAGGAAGCCGCGTCGGGTGAAGGTGGTCATGGCAGATCGTCCACGCCCGGTACAGCAAGGCTGGGCAGCATAGCGTCCCATGTCGGCGGCGCGTGCGATAAACGGTTTGATCGAGAAATGTTCCCGCATCAGCCGAGAAAAACACGTACACCTGCTTACGAATCGACCCCTACGATGGCGCCACCCGCCCGCGCCTCGCGCTCTCCCCGAGTGTCATGACGCAAGGCGGTCCGATATCCGATCCAGAAAGCAACTCACGAGGGAACGCAGCCATGCGCTGTATCGCACTTCTTTGCACCATGGCCGCCGGCCTCGCCTTGGCGTCGTTCGGCGCATCGGCACAAACGACGACGGCCTATCAATGGAGCAACGTCGCCATCGGCGGCGGGGGCTTCGTCTCGGCCATCATCCCCAGCAGGACGGAGCGCAACCTGTTCTACGCCCGCACCGATGTCGGCGGCGCCTACCGCTGGAACGCCACCTCGTCCCGATGGATGCCGCTCCTCGACTGGGTTTCGGAGGCGGAGAGCGGTCATTTGGGCGTGGAAGCGCTCGCCCTCGACCCGAAGAACTCGGCCAACGTCTACATGCTGGCCGGGATCAGCTACTTCAATGGCGGCAAGACGGTGATCCTGCGCTCGGGCGACTACGGCCAGACGTTCTCGGCGGTCGATGTCAGCAGCCTGTTCAAGGCCAACGGCAACGGCATGGGGCGGCAGACCGGCGAGCGCCTGCAGGTCGACCCCGGATCGAGCAACGTGCTCTACGTGGGCACGCGCGCCGCGGGCCTGTTTCGCAGCACCAATTCGGGCAGCACGTGGACCCGCCTGCCGGCGCTGCCCGTGACCACCACGCCCAACGAGAACGGCATCAGCTTCGTGTGGCTGGATCCGGCCAGCGTGTCCGGCGGCGTGGCGCAGCGCCTGGTGGTGGGCGTGTCGCGGTACGGATCCGTGGGGCCAAACCTGTACCTCAGCACCGACGCGGGAGCGAGCTTCGCGCCCGTCGGCGGGGCGCCCTCGGCCTACATGCCGCAGCGCGCGGCCTATGCCGGCGACGGGCACCTGTACATCACCTACGCCAATGGCGCCGGTCCCCATGCGCACTGGGCGCAGCCTGAACCGATGAACGCCGGACAGGTCTGGAAGTACCGGCTTGCCGATGGCGCCTGGACGAACGTCACGCCTGCCGGCTACACAAATGCGTTTGGCGGCATTTCGGTCGATCCCAACAACCCACAGCGTGTGGTCGCCTCGACCATCAACACGTACCTTCAGCAAGGCAGCGGGTGGGGCGACCGCTTCTTCATCTCCACCAATGGCGGCAGCACCTGGACCGACGTCGTGAGCCGCGGGTTTGCGCTGAACACCAACGGCGTGACCTGGGCATCCAATACGGCCATCCACTGGTCCGGCTCCATCGAGTTCGATCCCTTCGACACCGCGGCCGTCTGGGTCACCTCGGGCCACGGCGTGTTCCGCACCGCCAACATCGACGCCATACCCACGACCTGGACCTTCACGGTGGCCGGGCTCGAAGAGACGGTGCCCCTGAACCTGGCAAGCATTCCCGGCGGGCCATTGGTTTCCACGATCGGCGACTACGACGGCTTCCGCCACACGGACGTGACACGGTACGCGCCCATCCACAACCCGAGGCTGGGCACTACCACCGGGCTCGCGTATGCCTCGCTGAATCCGTCGATATGGGTGCGCACAGGGGGTGGCAACACGCCGGCCATGTACTACACGAGCGACTCCGGCACCACGTGGACCAAGGCGCCCATCATGAACGGCAGTTATGGCCAGGTGGCGCTCTCGGCCAACGGGCAGGTCCTGCTGCACAACCCGCAGGACTCGACCACCACCTTTCGATCCACCAACTTCGGTTCGAGCTGGTCCGTGGTGGGCGGGCTGGGCACGGCGAACATCCGCCCCGTGGCCGATGCGGTGAACTCGAACAAGTTCTACGCCTACCAGAACGGAACCATGATGGTGAGCACCGACGGCGGCGCCACCTTCTACGCGAAGGCGACGCTGCCCTCGGGCGGGTCGAACCTGATCCGCACCGCCCCGGGCCTCGAAGGCCATGTGTGGGTGGCTCTGTACGGCGGCGGGCTCGCCCGATCCACCGATTCGGGCACGACGTTCTCCATGGTGTCCAACGTAAGCCATGCCGGCGCGGTGGGTTTCGGCAAGGCCGCGCCCAACGCGAGCTATCCCACCATGTACCTCTGGGGCACCGTGGGCGGCGTGCTCGGGATCCATCGCTCCGCCGACGCCGGAGCGACGTGGGTGCGCGTGAACGACGATGCCCATGAGTACGGCGGCCCGGGCAACGCGCAGACGGTGACGGGCGACATGAACACTTACGGCATCGTGTACATGAGTACCGCAGGCCGGGGCATCGTGTACGGCAAGCCCCTGGCGTCGACCCAGCGGCTGGTGGTGCGCCATAGCGGCAAGTGCGCCGATGTGAGCGGGGCCAGCCTGTCCTCCGGCACGCCGATTACGCAGTACACCTGCAACAGTGCGGCCGACAACCAGAAATGGACCGCCGAAGACGTGGGCGGCGGCTACCTGCGGCTGCGGGTTTCGCACAGCGGCATGTGCATGGACCTGGCGCAACAGAGCGGAGCCAACAACGTCGCCCTCGTGCAGGCCACGTGCGGCACCGGTGCCAGCCAGCAATGGGCGAAGGAGGACATGGGCGGCGGCTGGTATCGCCTGAAGTCCCGCTACAGCGGCAAGTGCGTTGACGTGACTGCCCGAAGCCAGTCCAATGGCGCCGCGCTCATCCAGTACAACTGCGGAACGCAGACCAACCAGCAGTGGATGAGCCAGTGATCTGCCAAGGTGGGTCCCGGTCTTCAGGAGAGCACGATGGCGAAACTGCGCGTGGAGAGCTTCACGATCTCACTGGACGGGTACGGCGCAGGTCCGCACCAGTCCCTGGAGCACCCTCTGGGCATCGGCGGCAACGAACTGCACGCCTGGGCATTGGGCACGCGCACGTTCCAGAAGGCCCTGTTTGGTCGGACCGAGGGCACCACCGGCCTCGACGAGGAGTTTGCCGCCCGGGGTTTCTCGAACGTCGGAGCGTGGATCCTGGGCCGCAACATGTTCGGTCCCGTGCGAGGCCCATGGCCCGACCTGAGCTGGAAGGGCTGGTGGGGAGACAACCCGCCGTATCACGTGCCCGTGTTCGTCTTGACGCACCATCCTCGCCCGTCGATCACGATGGAGGGGAACACGTCCTTCCACTTCGTCACCGGCGGAATCGGCGAAGCCCTGGAGCTTGCACGCCAGGCGGCGGGCAATAAGGACGTGAGGATCGGCGGGGGTCCGAACGTCATACGGCAGTACCTTCGGGCTGGTCTCGTCGACGAACTCCACCTCGCCATCGCGCCCGTCCTGCTCGGCTCGGGAGAGCACCTGTTCGAAGGCGTCGACATGCGCGCCCTCGGATACGTCTGCACCCGGCACGTAGCTTCGGAACACGCCACTCACGTCGTTCTTTCAAGGCAGCAGCGCAGCGATTGAATTGAAGCGAACATGGAGCGCTTCCTCCACGGATCGGCGGAGCGCTCCACCCTTTCCCTACTGCCCACGCCCTCGCCGATGCAGCCACTGCTGGATCCGCTGGAGCAAGCCCTCGGTGTCCACCCCTGCCCCACCCGCTGCCGCCATGTGGCTGGGCCAAGGCGAGACGCTTTCCGCTTCGTGCGCCATGCCGCTGAGCGGATCACCCGGTTCGGCGTTCGCGCCTTGGGGCGGCGCCGCTTTCACGCGAAGCTCGTTCGAGAAGAAGAAGCGGAGCATCTCTTCCGTGGCATCAGGACCCATGGCATCCGTATACGAGCCGCGCGGACTGCCACCGGACCAGGCGTGGCCCGCACCGTGCACGGTCCAGTGCTCCGCGCTCACGCGTCCGCCCGCGTCACGGTAGATGCGTCGCGTGTAGGCCCGCCCGTTGTCCGAGGAAGCGCGCTGTAGCTCCGGCGTGCCCGATCCAGCAACGGCAGCCACCACCTGCTCGCCATTGACCGGGCTCACGATGTGGTCCTGGTCGCCATGGAACACGATGGTCGGCGTTGCGCTCCCGTTCGGACTCACGATCGGCGCACCGTTCTTCATCGCCGCGAAGGCCGATTGCACATCGGTCGCTGATCCTGTGGGCAGCCCGGAGTGCACCCCCACCGCCGCGTACAGATCAGGATACGCGTCGCCCAGGATCGCGGCCATCGCGCCGCCGGCCGACAGCCCCGCCACATAAACGCGGCGCGGATCGATGTCGTAGCGCTTCATCACGTCGCGCGTCATGCCCGCCAACACGGCAGGCTCGCCCTTGCCTCTGCGCTGATGGTTGTGCTTGAACCAGTTCCAGCAGCGCGAGGTGTTGGCCTTCTGGGCCTGCGCGGGGTAGAGCACGAAGAAGCCACGCTCCAGCGCCGCGTCGTTCATGCGGGTGCCCGCGGCGAAGTCATCGGGGTTCTGCGTGCAACCATGCAGCATCACCACCAGCGGCAGGCGCTTGCCTTCGCAGCCCGGCGGAACGTACAGCTTGTATTCGAGCCTCCCGGCGCCATCGGCATGGATGCCGGAGATGAACTGCCCCGCGCGCGGCGCAGCCTTCGGCGGAGCCTCGGCCTCCCGCCGGAGTTCGCGCGCCTGTACGTCGATGACCTCCATGTCATCGCCCGCGGGCATCGCCGCGCCGCCGAGTGCGGCCTGGATCGCGGCCGTGGCCCCTTGCAAGTCGCCCGCCCTCGTGAGGCGCGTGGCTTCGGCCATCAAGTGCTGGAAAGATGCGTTCATGTACTTCCTTGGTTGAGGTCAACGGATACGGCCAGCGAGAGCCGCCTTGACGGCCGGGCTGGCATGCAAGGCGCCCAGCACCGCGACCGATTCGATGGACGCGAGCGCCAGTTCCGCGGTGACGTCGTGGGCGATGGACGCCAAGCCGAGCACGCGGATCTGCAGCCTCTGCCCCGCGTCGCGGACGGCTCGCAACTCCTCCGCGCTGAAGTGCTGGATGCCGAGCACCAGGGTCTTGCGGGCGACCGCCTGCTTCACTGCGTCCGCGTGAGCAGCGAGCTGGTTGCGGATCGCCGTGCGAATGAGGTCGGTTCGATTGGAGTAAAAGCCCTCCTGCACGAGGAGGTCGATCTGCCCGAGATCGACATAACCGAGGTTGATGGTGATCTTTTCGTCCAGCGGCTTGTTCGCCGCTGAGGAGCTGAGGGTTCTGGCTGGCATGAGGCCATCCTAATACCATCCACTTGGATGGATCATTCCCATGCTGGGGGAGGTGGCATACCTTTCAGCCGAGGACTTCGACGCAACGGACGACCCCGGCATAGACGGCCGGCCACTTCAGCTTCCGTTAAGCCCCGGGTGCTGCAATCGCCGGCCATGCGCGACGCCATACGCCGTCTCCTTGCCTTGCGCACGCCCATACCCGCCACGGTCGAACAGGTCGTGCTGGCGGTGTCGGCGTTCTGGACCTTGAGCGCGAACGGGCTCTTCTTCACCGCGGCGCTCAGCGGGCGCAGCGCGCTGGAGGCTGCGACCTGGGGCTATGCGCTGGCGCTCGCCGTCATGCTCACCGCGCTGCATTTCGTGCTCGTGGCGCCGCTGACCTGGCGCAGAACGGTCAAGCCGCTGATGGCGATCCTGATCGTCCTCACGGCCCTGGCCTCGCACTACATGCAGCGCCTGGGCCTGTACCTCGACCCGCCGATGCTGCGCAACGTGCTGCACACCGATACGCGGGAAGCGACGGAACTGGTGTCGTGGACACTGTGGCCGCATCTGCTCCTGTACGCCGGCCTGCCGCTGGCGCTGCTGTATCGCGTGCGCATCGTCGAGCGGCGCGGGCTGCGACGCGCAGTGTGGATTCGCGCAGCGGCACTGCTGATGGCCGCGCTCGCCGCGGTGCTCATGCTCCTGGCCGTGTTCCAGCCCTTCGCGTCGCTCGTGCGCAACCACAAGGAAGTGCGCTACCTCATCACGCCCGCGAACTACCTGTGGTCCGCCGCCGCGGTGGAGGTGCGCGAGGCGCGGGGCGCCGTGGCGGTGCGCCACCCCATCGGCCTGGATGCGGCACCCGGCCCCTTATGGCAGGCGCGCCAGCGGCCGGCCGTCGTGGTGCTCGTGGTCGGCGAGACGGCGCGCGCCGCCAACTGGGGCCTGAACGGTTATGCCCGCCAGACCACGCCCGAGCTGGCTCGGCTGCCCGTCATCAACTTCTCCGACGTAACGAGCTGCGGCACCAGTACCGAGGTGTCCTTGCCCTGCATGTTCGCGCCCGTCGGCCGACGCGACTATGACGAGGCGCGCATCCGCGGCAGCGAGTCGCTGCTGCACCTGGTCGCGCGCGCTGGTGTCTCTGTGCACTGGCGAGACAACCAGTCGGGCTGCAAGGGCGTGTGCGACGGCCTGCCGGTCGAAACGGTGCAGGCCCTGGACCTGCCCGGGGTCTGCGGCGAAGGCCGCTGCCTCGACGAGGGCCTGCTCGCCGGCCTCGAACAACGGCTCACCAGCGCACGCGGCACCCAGCTTCTCGTGCTGCACATGCTCGGCAACCACGGCCCCTCGTACTTCCGACGCTACCCACCGGCCTACGCGCGCTTCCAGCCCGCTTGCAGGCAAGACGACCTGCGCCTGTGCAGTCGCGAGGAGATCGTCAACGCCTACGACAACGCCTTGCTCTACACAGACCATCTGCTCGCGCGCCTCGTCGGCCAGCTGCAGGCGAGCGCGCCTTCGGTGGACACCGCCATGGTCTACGTCTCCGATCATGGCGAGTCGCTGGGCGAGAGCGGGCTGTACCTGCACGGCATGCCGCAGGCCATTGCGCCCGACGTGCAGACGCATGTTCCGATGGTCATGTGGATGTCCGACGGCTATGCGCGTACGAACGGCATCGACCTCGCCTGCCTGCGCCGCCGCGCCGCGCAGCCGGCCTCCCACGACCACCTGTTCCACACGCTGCTGGGCCTGCTCGACGTGCACACCGCGCTGTACCAGCCGACATGGGATATCGCCGGAAGATGCCGAGCGCCGGCCGCGATGGCGCCGGCACACTGAAGCGCCAAGGCGTTGAGATATTGCATGAGCTGTGGGTGTCCACGCCAGCACACCGCCGCAGCGTGCAGATGAAGCTGCCTGCCGGCCCGCCTGGACGAACGGCCTGACCCGTACGCCGCGCAGTGCCATCATGTGCCTCCTTGGCATGGGGCTTGCCGATTTACAGCCCGTCCAGGGATGCACGGATTGCGCGACACGCCCCTCCGTGACGGTGCCCCGGCCCGGCTGACCAACGGCCGGGCGGCATGAAGGCGAGGTGTGCGATGGACTTGTTGCGTGGCGGGCATTCGCGGGGGAGCTCCTCATGAGCGAGGTCTATGCGGCGCTGCTGTCGTGGGCCATCACGCTGTCGGGCTACCCGGCCCCCGCGCGGCCGCCCACGGTGATCAGGCAACCGCATTCCTTCTTCGTCGAGAAGGCCTGCAACGGCCGGGAGTGCAAGGTGCTGGGCTGGTATGCGGGGGGTACCGAGATCTACATCGACGAACGGCTCGACCCCGAGAAGAACTTGCTGGCCAGCTCGATCGTCGTGCACGAGATGGTGCATTACCTGCAGAGCGTGGCGCGTGGCGACGACACGGTGAGGAACGGCGTGGCCTTCGGCGCCACCCCGAGCTGCGAGCAGTTCCTGCATTGGGAGTACGAGGCCTACGGCGCCCAGCGCGAGTACATCCTGCGCTATGGCGCCTATCTGCCGGTCGGCTTGTCCATGGCACACGCGCATTGCGAACCGGCGCAGCCGCAGACGACACCGCGTTAGGTCGTGAGTTGGAAGGATGACCCACCTCCTCGACGAGGCCGCGCGGCGCGCCTTGCACTACCTCGACACGCTCGATGCGAGAGCCGTCTCTCCCCGGCCCGATGCGCTGGCGCGGCTGGCCCAGCTGGATGAGCCTCTGCCCGCCGGGCCGCGGCCGGCCCTCGAAACCCTGCAGCTGCTCGACGAGATCGGCTCGCCGGCCACCATGGCGAGTGCGGGCGGGCGCTTCTTCGGCTTCGTGACCGGCGGGGCGCTGCCGGTGAGCGTGGCGAGCCACTGGATGGCCACCGCGTGGGACCAGAACGCCGCCCTGCATACGGCCTCGCCAGCGTCCGCGGCCTTCGAGACGACTGCGTTGCGCTGGGTGCTCGACGTGCTGGGCCTGCCGCCGGGCGCGGGCGGCGCGTTCGTGACCGGCGCCACCATGGCGAACGCTACCGCGCTGGCCGCCGCCCGCGATGCGGTGCTGCGACGCGCCGGCTGGAACGCCGCAGCCGATGGCCTGTTCGGCGCGCCCCCGGTCACGGTCGTGGTGGGCGAGGAAGTTCACCCGACGTTGATCAAGGCACTGGGCCTGCTTGGCCTGGGCCGCAAGCGCGTGCACACCGTTGCGGTAGACGGCCAGGGGCGCATGCGTGCCGATGCACTGCCCGCCCTCGACGGCCCGGCCATCGTGTGCCTGCAGGCAGGCAACGTGAACACCGGCGCCTTCGATCTTTTCGACCAGATCATCCCCGCGGCGCACGCGGCCGGCGCCTGGGTCCATGTCGACGGCGCGTTCGGCCTGTGGGCGGCGGCCAGCCCCGCGCTCGCGGCGCTCGTGGGCGGCGCCGCAGGTGCCGATTCGTGGGCCACCGATGCGCACAAGTGGCTGAACGTGCCTTACGACTGCGGCCTGGCCATCGTGCGCGATCCGGCCGATCTGCGCCCCGCCATGGCAGTCTCGGCCGACTACCTGCCAGCGGACACCGACCGCCGCGAGCCCTCCGACTACACGCCCGAGCTGTCACGCCGCGCGCGCGGCGTGGATGTATGGGCCGCACTGCGCACGCTGGGCCGCAGTGGGCTGGCCGAACTGGTGGAACGCTGCTGCCGGCATGCCCGGCGTTTTGCCCGGGAGTTGCCCGCGGCGGGCGGCGAGGTGCTCAACGAAGTGGTGCTCAACCAGGTGCTGGCGAGCTTCGGCGACGCCAACACGACCCTGGCCGTCATCGCCGACCTGCAGGCCGAGGGCACCTGCTGGTGCGGCCCCACGCGCTGGCAGGGCCACACGGCCATGCGCATCAGCGTGAGTTCATGGGCCACCACGGATGACGACGTAACCCGCAGTCTGGAGGCGATGCAGCGGGTGGCGGCTCGATATGGGCGAGGGGCTTCGACAGGCTCCGCGCGAACGGGGTGAAGATTCCTCAGCCCAACTTGAACGAGGCCACGGCCGCAGCCAACCGTCCAGCCTGCCCTTTCAGTGAATCCGCCGCCGCGGCGGATTGCTCGACCATGGCGGCGTTCTGCTGCGTCATCTGATCGAGCTGGTGCACGGTCCCGTGGACCTGGCCGATGCTGTTGCTCTGTTCGATGACGGCCGCGGTGATCTCGCCGATGGTGTCGCACACCTGCTGTGCGCTGCTCACGATCTCGCTCATGGTGGTCCCCGCATCTCGCACCAGGCGCGAGCCGGCGTCCACCCGCTCGACACTGCTGCCGATGAGATCCTTGATCTCGTGCGCCGCCGTGGCGCTGCGCTGCGCGAGGCTGCGCACCTCGCCGGCCACGACCGCGAAGCCCCTCCCCTGCTCGCCCGCACGCGCGGCTTCCACCGCGGCGTTGAGTGCCAGGATGTTGGTCTGGAAGGCGATGCCGTCGATCACGCCGATGATGTCGGCGA
>CBINBY010000143.1:0-10230 GCA_966248995.1 uncultured Burkholderiales bacterium
AACCACAGAATCACCATGACAAGCGGCACGCTGCGCATGGTGTTCACATAGGCCGCAGCCGGCATTACGAGCCAGTTGATGCCTGACAACCGCATGAGTGCTAGCAGCGTGCCCAGCACAATGCCGCACACCATGGCCACAACGGTGAGCTGAACCGAGAAGGCCAAGCCCTTCAGTATGAAACCGTGGACAATGGACCAGTTGAGGAAGCTGAAGTCGAGGGCTGCAAGCATCACAGTCCTCCCTTGTGGCCGCCGTAAGAGCCCGCAACATGGAGCGTGATCATCACTTCGCTCCGATCATGCCGGGCACCTGCACACGCTTTTCAATGAAGAGCGCGATGCGGTTGATGGCGAAAGCCGAGATGAAGTACAACCCGGTGACGGCAAGGTAGATTTCCACGCCGCGTGCCGTCTCCTCCTGCGCCTGCATGGCGAACATGGTGAGCTCGGCGATCGACACGGCGAAGGCCACCGATGAGTTCTTGATGATGTTCATGGACTCGGACGTGAGCGGCGCAATGACGATCCGAAAGGCCATCGGCAGGAGCACGTAGCGATAGGTCTGGGGCAAGGTAAGGCCCATGGCGAGGCCCGCATAACGTTGCCCACGCGGCAGGCTTTGAATGCCCGCCTTCACCTGCTCCGAAATACGCGCCGAGGTAAAGAAACCCAGCGCAAACACCACGAGGACGAAGCTCGGCACCTTCTGGAGCGGCAGCACGATCGACGGGATGACGTGGTACCAGAGGAAGATCTGCACCAGTAGCGGGATGTTGCGGAATAGCTCCGTCCAGGTGTTGCCGATGGCGACGAAAGTCCGGTTCGGGGTGGTGCGCAGGATGCCCATGATCGAACCGGCGACCAGCGCCACCAAGAGCGCAAGCACCGACACGGACAAGGTCCAGCCCCAGGCCGACATCATCCAATCGAGATAAGTCTCATCCCCCCCGGTGTCCTGCAGGAACACCTGCCAGTCCCATGTGCCCACGGGCATCTCCTCCGTCTTATCAATCCAATGGCGGAGCGCGCCGGTACCGGCCCCACCGGCACCGGCGTAGCGCGCTGCTTACTTCTTCGCGTACTCTTCCATCGGCTTGTCGTTCGGATGAGCCCATGCGGCCTTGGTGGCCTCGGAGGCGGGCAGACCCACTTTGGTGTTGTTCGGCGGAATAGGCTGCATGAACCACTGGTCGTACAGCTTGGCCAGTTCACCCGACTTCATCATGTTCTTGATGCTGTCATCAACGGCCTTCTTGAAGGCAGGGTCGTCCTTGCGCATCATGCAGGCGATCGGCTCCACGGACAGCACCTCACCCACGATCTTGTAGTCAGCGGGGTTCTTGGCCTTGGCGATCAAGCCGGCGAGGACCTGACCATCCATCACGAAGGCATCGGCGCGGCCAGACTCGAGGAGCAGGAAGCTGTCGGCATGGTCCTTGCCGTACACCTCCTCGAAATTGACATTGCCCGCGCGCTCGTGCTTGCGCAAGTGTTGCACGGACGTGGTGCCGGTGGTGGTAGCCACCCGCTTGTTGTTCAGGTCGCCAATCGAGTTGATGCCCGCGTTGGCGCGGGTGGCGATGCGAACCTCTTCAACGTAGGTCGTCACGGCGAAAGCGACGTCCTTGCCGCGGGCCACGTTGTTGGTGGTGGAGCCGCACTCAAGGTCCACAGTACCGTTCTGCACGAGCGGGATGCGGTTCTGAGAGGTAACAGCCTGCCACTTGATGTCAAGCTTGGGCATGCCCAGCTGCTTTTGCAGGTCAGCTGCGATGCGCTTGGCCATTTCAGTGTGGAACCCGGTGTACTTGCCGTCGCCCAGCGTGAACGACAGGGCACCCGACGACTCGCGCGCACCGAGCGTGATAGATCCGGTGTCCTTGATCTTCTTCAGCGTGTCCGCCTGGACAGCACCCACGGCAAACAGCGTGGCCAGCGCGAGCAAGGTCTTTTTCATGCGGGCTCCTTCTTAGAGCAATGTTGGGAAACGGTTGGAAACGAAAACTACAGATTGTAGGGCGCAGATGGCGCGGCAACCGTCCCCGGCTTGCGGGAACCCGCAGGGCTCGGCACCCCCCACTGCAAAGACACATGCGTATGCGATGTACCCCTACAGCAGCCCCGGGCGCGGACTGTACCACTGCCGTCGAGCTGGTCTGCCCTGTAAGACTTAACGTGCTTGACATGCTTCGAGAGGACCGAGTCCTCTTTGATCAGCGAACTCACTCGACCCTGTATGCGGGTCGACCTGTTTTTACCGGCCCGATGTCGATCTTTCAAACGAGCTTTCCAAAAGTTCCACTCGCACGGCGGGTGATGCGCGTTCGTTCTCCCGCACCTGCTGTAGGCGCCACATCTCGGCATAGCGTCCATCTTGAGCGAGCAGCTCGGCGTGCGTGCCGCGCTCGACGATGCGCCCACTTTCCATCACTAGGATCTGGTGCGCATCAACCACTGTAGACAGGCGGTGAGCGATGACGAGAGTGGTCTTATTGCGCGCCACGCCCTGCAGTTCGGCCTGGATCGCGCGCTCGTTGGCCGAGTCCAGCGCCGAGGTGGCCTCATCGAAGATCATGATCGGCGGGCTCTTGAGCAGGGTTCGCGCGATGGCGACGCGCTGCTTCTCCCCACCTGAGAGCTTGAGGCCGCGCTCCCCAACAAGCGTGTCGTAGCCCTTGGGCGTGGACATGATGAAGTCATGTATGCGCGCCGCCCGAGCCACCGCCTCGATCTCGCTCGAGCTCGCACTGGTGCGGCCGTAGCCGATGTTGTGGGCCACGGTGTCGTTGAAGAGCACGGTGTCTTGCGGGACGATGCCGATGGATTGGCGCACGCTGGCCTGGGTCACGTGGCGGATGTCTTGGCCGTCGATGGTGATGGCCCCCGACTTCACGTCGTAGAAGCGGTACAGCAGCCGCGCCAGCGTACTCTTGCCCGCGCCGGACGCGCCCACCACCGCCACGGTCTTGCCGGGCGGAATCTCGAAGCTCACGTCCTGCAGGATGGGTCTCGCGGCCTCGTAGCCAAAGAAAACGTGGTCGAAGCGCACCCGGCCCTCCGTCACTGCCAGATCCTGCGCGTCGGGCGCGTCATCGACCTCGCGCTCACGCTCCATCAAGGCGAACATCTTGTCCAGGTCCGTCAGTGCCTGCTTGATCTCGCGGTAGATCACGCCCAGGAAGTTGAGCGGGATGTAAAGCTGGATCATGAAGGCATTGATCATCACCAGATCACCGAGCGTCATGCGCGAGGCCACGACCCCTTCGGTGGCTCGCCACAGCATGAGCACCAGCCCGGTGGCGATGATCAGCTGCTGACCGGTATTGAGCAGCGACAGCGTGGACTGAGACTTGAGCGCGGCGCGGCGCAGCCGCTCCAGGCTCTCGTCGTAGCGTCTGGCCTCGTAGTCCTCGTTGTTGAAATACTTGACCGTCTCGTAGTTCAGCAGCGAGTCGATCGCTTTCGTGTGAGCCGACGAGTCGAACTCGTTCATCTGCCGGCGGAACTTCGTGCGCCAGTTCGTCACCGTGACGGTGTAGGCAATGTAGATCGCGAGCGCGCCGATGGTGATCCACGCAAAGACCATGTCGAACTTCACGCCTAGCAGCACGAGCACCAGCCCCACCTCGATGAGAGTGGGCACGATGCTGTAGAGGGAATACGAGATCAGCGAATGCACCCCGCGCGTGCCGCGCTCGATGTCGCGCGTCATGCCACCCGTTTGGCGCTCGAGGTGGAATCGCAGGCTCAGTGCATGCAGGTGGCGGAACACCTGCAGCGAGATGCTGCGTGCCGCGCCTTCGGTGGCGCGAGCGAAGATCAGCTCGCGCAGCTCGGTGAAAAGCGATGTGCACAGGCGCAGCGCGCCATACGCAAGCAGCAGGCCCGCCGGCACGACCAGCACGGCGCGCGGATCGCCCGGCTTCAGGCTCAGGCTGTCGACCAGGTGCTTCAACAGCAGAGGTACGCCGACGTTGGCGAGCTTGGCGACCACCATGAAGGCCAGCGCGATGATCACGCGCCAGCGATAGCGCCAGAGGTACGGCAACAACCTGCGCAGCGTTGCCGCATCCGACCTCGGCTCCTGCGGCACGTCAGCTGCAGCGGCGGCGATGGCGGCGGAATCAGAGGCTTGGCGACGCATCTTGGAAGCTGGAAGAATTCCGGCAGCAGCAACACCGGAGGTGAGGCACTATGCCCGAGATTGCAAGCCAGGCGCAGCCACCGGTCCCCGAGACCCTGACACCGCTCAAGCTCCCCACCGACCAGGACCTGGTGATGCGGGTCATGCCCTTGCCCGCCGACGCTAACGCCAACGGCGACATCTTCGGCGGCTGGATCATGGCGCAGGTCGACCTGGCCGGCAGCGTGCTGCCGGCTCGGCTCGCCAAGGGGCGCATCGCCACCGTGGCCGTGAACCAGGTCGTGTTCAAGCAGCCGGTATCGGTGGGCGACCTGCTCAGCTTTTACGCCAAGGTCCAGCGCATCGGGCAGACCTCGGTGACTGTGCATGTGGAGGTGTACGCCGAACGCAACCCGGCCGACCCGCATGTCGTGAAAGTCACCGAAGCAAGCCTCACCTACGTGGCCATCGATGAAAGCGGCCGGCCGCGGGTGATCCCCAAGCCGGCATGAGCGCATGAAGCGGCGGAACCGCGATCGGGTGGAGCCGGTCGAATCGTGTCTGCCTGCTCTGCATGCCATGCACGTGCTGTCCACCCGGGAAGACGCGGGCCGTCGGCTGGCCGACCGGCTCATGGCCCACCGCGGCCGCGACGTCGTCGTGCTGGCGCTGCCACGCGGCGGCGTACCGGTGGCCGCCGAGATCGCCCGCGCGTTGCGCGCACCGCTGGACTTGCTGTTCGTGCGCAAGATCGGCTTGCCCTGGCAGCCCGAGCTGGCTTATGCCGCGGTGGTTGACGGAAACCCGCCGGAGGTCGTGGTCAACGAGGAAGTCGCGCGCTACGAACCGATGGGCGAGGCCGAGCTGGCCGAGGCCACGCGGCGGGAAGTGGCGGAGATTGAGCGCCGGCGCGGGCTGTACATGGCCGGCCGCTCGGCGCTGGAAGTCGCCGGCCGCCACGTCATCGTGGTGGATGACGGCCTGGCGACCGGAACCACCGCCCGCGCCGCGCTGCGGGCCCTGCGCAGGCGCCAGCCGGTGCACCTGGTGCTCGCGGTCCCTGTCGCGCCGGCCGATACGATCCGCGCGCTGGCACCGCTCGTCGATGAGATCGTGTGCCTGGCCATGCCCGAGCCCTTCCGGGCCATCGGGCTGCACTACCGGGATTTCCACCAGCTGCAGGATGCGGAGGTGCTGCACATCCTGGCGACCGTGCAGGCTGAAGGCTGGTCGCCCCACACCCCGTAACGGCAGGGCGAGCCGGCTCAGTCAGTCCACGAAGAAGTCAGGAACGAAGTCGCTCGTCCCCGGCACCACGCTGTAGCGGTCGAGGTCGGTGATGCCGTGCCGCGCCAGCACCTCGTCGTCGATGAAGAAGTTGCCCGTGGTCGTGCGTGCGTCGCTGGTCAGGATGAAACAGGCCGCGTCGGCCAGGATCTCGGGCGTGCGGCACTTAGCGACGTCAAGGCCCGGAATCATCTGCAGGGCGGCGGTGGCAATAGCCGTGCGCGGCCACAGGCTGTTGACCGCGATCCCGAGCGGCCGGAACTCGCCCGCATGCCCGAGCGTGCATTCGCTCATGCCGTACTTGGCCATGGTGTAGGCGACGTGGTTCTGGAACCAGTGCGTCTTCATCGACAAGGGCGGCGACAGGTTGAGCACGTGCGGATTGCGTCCCGCCTGCGCCGATTTCACGAGTTCCGGCAGGCAGGCTTGCGTGCACAGGTAGGTGCCGCGAACGTTCACACCGAACATCAGGTCGAAGCGCTTCATCGGCGTGTCCGGCGTGCGGGTCAGGCTGATCGCGCTGGCGTTGTTGACCAGGATGTCGATGCCGCCGAACTCCTCCACCGCCTGCTGCACGGCGGACAGAACCGCGGCTTCGTCGCGGATGTCGGTCTGCAAGGGCAGCGCGCGGCCGCCAGCTTCGGCGATTTCGTCCGCGGCCGAGTAGATGGTGCCCGGGAGCCGGGGATTCGCCTGTGCCGTCTTGGCGGCGATCACGATGTTGGCGCCGTCGCGCGCGGCCCGCTTCGCGATGGCCAGGCCGATGCCCCGCGAGGCCCCGGTGATGAAGAGCGTCTTGCCTTGGAGCGTCACTTGCGCGTCTCCGTGTGTCCGGGGGACACGAACCCCCGTGTGGCGATGGGCGATGCGAGCGCCCCACCGCGAACCCGGCACATCGACTCGCCCGGGCTGGAATCCTGCTTAAGCAGGTGCTTCACGTTTTCAGGAGAACTGCGTGAAATCGGGCTTGCGCTTTTGCAGGAACGCGTTGAAGGCCTCGCGCGCTTCCGGGCTGGACAGCCGCTGGAGGAACACCTCGCTTTCCGCGGCGATGGCCTGCATCACCTCCTCGGCGCTCGCGCGGCGCATGAGTCGCTTGCTGTCGCGCACCGCGCCGGGAGGCAGTCCGTTGAAGCGTTCGGCCACGCGGCGCGCGTGGCGCACCACCTCCCCTGCGGGCAGCACCGCATTGGCGAGACCGAGATCGACGGCATCCTGCGGGCCGAACGGATCGCCCAGCAGCAGCTTCTCCGCCGCGCGCGCGTGGCCCAGCAGCCGTGGCAGCAGCAGGCTGGAGGCGAACTCGGGCACGAGGCCGAGGCTGGTGAATGGCAGGGCCAGTCGCGCTTCGTCGGACACGTAGACCAGATCACAGTGCAGTAGCAAGGTCGTGCCGATGCCGATGGCTGCACCCGTCACGGCGGCCACGACGGGTTTCTCGCAGCCCACCAACTCCCGCATGAAGCGGAAGACGGGCGAGTCGGGCCCCTGGTGGGGCCGCTGCAGGAAGTCCTCCAGGTCGTTGCCAGCGGTAAAGATGCCCGGCTGGCCGGCCAGAAGCACGGCGCGCACGGATGGGTCCGCATTGGCCTCTGCGAGTGCCGTTGCCATGGCGGCATACATGTCGAGCGTGATCGCGTTCTTCTTCTCGGGACGCGCGATCTCAATGGTGGCCACGCCGTCGAGCGTGGCGGTCTTGATGGTCATGTTTCCTCCTGATCCTGAACGTTCAAGACGGGTCAGTCGATCACACGCGTTCGAAGATGCCCGCGACGCCTTGGCCGGTGCCCACGCACATCGTGACCATGCCGTACTTCAGGTCATGCCGGCGCAGTGCGTGCACCACGGTGGCTGCGCGGATGGCGCCGGTGGCGCCCAGCGGGTGGCCGAGGGCGATGGCGCCACCCATGGGGTTGACGCGGCTGCGCTCGATGTCGAGCGTGTTGAGCACCGCGAGCGACTGGGCTGCAAACGCCTCGTTGAGCTCGATCCAGCCAATGTCGTCCTGCTTGAGGCCAGCGTGACGCAGCGCGACGGGGATGGCCTCGATGGGACCAATGCCCATGATCTCGGGCGGCACGCCCCGGCAGGCGAAGCTTACGAATCGAGCCAGCGGCTTGAGGCCGTATTGCCGTACCGCCTTTTCGCTGGCGAGGATGAGGGCGCCGGCGCCATCGGACGTCTGCGAGCTGTTGCCCGCGGTCACGCTGCCTCTGGCGGCGAAGACGGGCTTGAGCTTGGCCAGTCCTTCGAGCGAGGTGTCGCGGCGCGGGCCCTCGTCGATGCTGACACTGCGCTTGCGCACGACCGTCTCGCCGGTTGAGAGATCGGGCTGGCGCTCCACGACCTCCACCGGCGTGATCTCGTCGGCGAACTCGCCGCCCTCGATGGCCTTCAGCGCCTTCAGGTGCGATTGCAGCGCGAACTCGTCCTGCGCCTCGCGCGAAACCTTCCACTGCTGCGCGACCTTCTCGGCAGTCATGCCCATGCCGTAGGCGATGCCGACGTTCTCGTCCTTCTCGAATACCGCGGGGTTGAACGACGGCTTGTTGCCGCTCATCGGCACCATGCTCATCGACTCCACGCCTCCGGCGAGGAGGACATCGGCCTCGCCCACACGGATGCGGTCAGCCGCCATCTGCACCGCGGTGAGGCCGGAGGCGCAGAACCGGTTGACGGTCACGGCGCCCACGGTGTGGGGCAGGCCGGCCAGCAGCACAGCGATGCGCGCCACGTTGAGCCCCTGCTCGCCCTCGGGCATGGCGCAACCGATGAAGGCGTCCTCGATGGCCTTCGGATCCAGGGAGGGAACCTGCTTGAGCGCGCCCTGCAAGGCGGCGACCATCAGGTCGTCAGGGCGGGTGTTCCTGAAGTACCCGCGGCCAGACTTGCCGATGGGCGTGCGGGTGGCAGCGACGATGTAGGCGTCTTGCACTTGCTTGTTCATGATGATGTCCTTTCGCCTCAGTTCCGCACGGGCTTGCCCGTCTGCAGCATCCCCATGATTCGCTCCTGCGTCTTGGGATGCGCGAGCAGCGAGCAGAAGTGCTTGCGCTCCAGCGCCATGAGGTACTCCTCGTTCACCAGCGAGCCGGCGTCCACGTCGCCGCCGGTCACGACTTCGGCGATCAGCGAGGCGATGTGGAAGTCGTGATGGCTGATGAAGCCGCCGTCGCGCATGTTGGCCAGCTGGCCCTGGATCGTGGCCTTCGCGCTGCGACCGGCCACGGGGAACAAGCGCCGCAGCGGTGGCCGGTACCCCGCTTCGTACAGCGCCTTCGCCTCCTGCATGGCCACGTACAGCAGCTCGTCCTTGTTGGGCACGATGGTGTCGCTGTCTTGCAGGTACCCGAGCTTGCGCGAGTCGATCGCGCCGGTGCCCACCTTCGCCATGGCGGCGCTCGTGAAGCCGTCCTTCAGGAACTGGAAGAGGTCAGCTTGGGCGTTGCCGGCAGCGGCCATCTCCGCCGCGCGGCGGGCGATGTAGGTCAACCCGCCCCCGCCGGGCAGCAGGCCCACGCCCACTTCCACCAGACCCATGTAGGCCTCCATGGCGGCCACACGCCTGGTGGCGTACATGGCCAGCTCGCAGCCGCCGCCGAGCGCCATGCCCCGGATGGCCGCGACCACCGGCACCTGCGCGTAGCGGATGCGCAGCATCAGGTCCTGCAGCCTCTTCTCCTCGGGCGCGATGCCCTGGGCGCCGCTCTTCATGAAGACCGGCATCAACGACTCGAGGTTGGCGCCCGCGGAAAACACGTCGTCAGGGGACCAGATCACCAGGCCCTTGTACTGCGACTCGGCGAGGTCCACTGCCTTCTTCAGCCCCTCGGTCACGGCCGGGCTGATAAGGTGCAGCTTGGCGGTGATGCTGGCAATGACGATCTCGCCGTCCAGCGTCCAGACCCGCAGCTCCTCATTGCGCAGGAGCTCGGTGCCCGCGTTCAGCGCCGACACCGCCCCGGAGCCGAGCACCGACTCCGGGAAGAGCTGCCGCTCGTAGACCGGCAGGCGCCGGCGCGGCACGTAGCGGCCCTGCGCGGCGCTCCATGAGCCCTCCGGCGTGTGGACCCCGGCATCCGCGGAGACCGGCCCCTCGAACACCCAGGCCGGCAGCGGCGCACTCGAAATCGCCTTGCCGGCGTCGATGTCGGCCTTCACCCACTCGGCCACCTGCTTCCAGCCCGCTTCCTGCCACAGCTCGAAGGGACCTTGCGTCATGCCAAAGCCCCAGCGCATCGCGAGGTCCACCTCGCGCGCGGTCTCGGCAATCTCAGCCAGGTGCACGGCCGCGTAGTGGAAGCCATCGCGCAGGATGGCCCACAGGAACTGCGCCTGCGGATTGCTCGACTCGCGCAGCAGCTTCAGCCGCTCGGGCGCCGGTTTCTTCAGGATGCGGCCGATGATCTCGTCGGCCTTCTGCCCGCCGGGCACGTACTCCCCGCTGGCGGGATCGAGGCGCAGGATGTCCTTGCCCACCTTCTTGTAGAAGCCCGCCCCGCTTTTCTGTCCCAGCGCCCCGCGCTCGATGAGCTGCTGAACGACCTGCGGCGTGGCATAGGAGGCATGGAACGGATCGTCGGCCAGGTGGTCCTGCAGCGTGCGGATCACGTGCGCCATGGTGTCGATGCCCACTACGTCGGCCGTGCGGAAGGTGCCCGAGCTCGCACGGCCCAGCTTCTTGCCGGTGAGGTCATCCACCACGTCGTAGGTCAAGCCGAAGTTCTGCGCCTCCTTCATCGTGGCCAGCATGCCGGCGATGCCCACGCGGTTGGCGATGAAGTTGGGCGTGTCCTTGGCGCGCACCACGCCCTTGCC
>CBINBY010000144.1:0-9878 GCA_966248995.1 uncultured Burkholderiales bacterium
ACCAGACGCTCGCCTCGATCACCTTCCAGAACTACTTCCGCATGTACGGCAAGCTGGCCGGCATGACGGGCACGGCCGACACCGAGGCCTACGAGTTCCAGGAGATCTACGGCCTGGAGACGGTGGTCATCCCGCCCAACAAGCCGACCATCCGCAAGGACGAGCTCGACCTGGTCTACAAGACCGCCCGCGAGAAGTTCGATGCGGTCATCGCCGACATCCGCGAGTGCCACGATCGCGGGCAGCCGGTGCTCGTGGGCACCACCTCCATCGAGAACTCGGAGCTCATCTCCGGGTTGCTCACCAAGGCCAAGCTGCCGCACCAGGTGCTCAACGCCAAGCAGCACGCCAAGGAAGCCGAGATCGTGGCCCAGGCAGGGCGGCCGGGCATGATCACCATCGCGACCAACATGGCCGGCCGCGGGACCGACATCGTGCTCGGCGGCAACGTCGAGAAGCAGATCCAGTTCATCGAGGCCGACCCCGATCTGACCGAAGAGGAGACGGCGGCCAAGGCGCAGCAGCTGCGCGACGAGTGGCACAGCCTGCACGAGAAGGTCAAGGCCGAGGGCGGGCTGCGCATCATCGCCACCGAGCGTCACGAGTCGCGCCGCATCGACAACCAGCTGCGCGGGCGTTCGGGCCGCCAGGGCGACCCCGGCTCCTCGCGCTTCTACCTGTCGCTGGACGATCCGCTCATGCGCATCTTTGCCGGCGAGCGGGTGCGCGCCATCATGGAGCGGCTGAAGATGCCCGACGGCGAAGCCATAGAGGCGGGCATCGTGACGCGCAGCATCGAAAGCGCGCAGCGCAAGGTCGAGGCGCGCAACTTCGACGTCCGCAAGCAGCTGTTGGAATACGACGATGTCTCCAACGACCAGCGCAAGGTCATCTATCAGCAGCGCAACGACATCCTCGAGGCCCGCAGCCTGGAGGCACAGATCGCCAACCTGCGCCGCAGCACCATGGAAGACGTGGTGCGTACCTACGTGGCTCCCGCCAGCGTGGAGGAACAGTGGGACCTCGGCAGCCTGGAGCAGACGCTGCGCGAGGAGTGGCAGCTCGACGTGCCGCTGAAGGCCGAGGTGGAGAAGAGCGCCTCCATCACCGACGAGGACATCGTCGAGAAGGTCGTGCAGGCGGCCGACCTGCAGTTCAAGACCAAGCTCGACCGCGTGGGACTGGAGCAGTTCACGCCCTTCATGCGCATGATCCTGCTGCAGTCCATCGACACGCATTGGCGCGAGCACCTGGCCGCGCTGGACTACCTGCGCCAGGGCATCCACCTGCGCGGCTATGCGCAGAAGAATCCCAAGCAGGAATACAAGCGCGAGGCCTTCGAGCTCTTCAGCCAGTTGCTGGACGTGGTGAAGATGGACGTCACGCGCGCACTCATGACCGTGCGCATCCAGTCGCAGGAGGAGGTCGCGCTGGCAGCCGAGGCCATGGAAGAGCGTGCCGAACGCATCAGCCACGTGCGCTACACCCATCCCAACGAGGACGGTAGCGTCTCGGAGGAGGGCGATGTCGCGGTGGCCGCCGTGCCCAAGGCGGGACGCAACGATCCTTGCCCCTGCGGCAGCGGCAAGAAGTACAAGCACTGCCACGGCCGCTTGAGCTGATCGCACCGCGTCCGGCTGCTGAGCGGTCCAATCTCGCGCCTGCGATGCTCGCCGTACAGGGAGTACGGCTGCGCTTCTCGGCGCGACCTCGGACCGCTCGCGACGCCGGCCGCGGAGCGCTCAGCTCAAGCTTCGCTTTGCTCGCTTGATCAATCAACGATTACCGGAATCACCGCCATGGCCGTCAATCTCAAAGCTCCCGATCCCAGAGACCTGCACCCGGTGCCCGGTGTGCGCCTGGGCGTGGCCATGGCGGGCGTGCGCAAGGCCAACCGGCGCGATGTCACGGTGATCGCGCTGGACGAGGGTGCGCAGGTGGCGGGGGTGTTCACGCGCAACCGCTTCTGCGCGGCGCCTGTGCAGCTGTGCCGCAAGCACTTGGCCTCGCACCATGGCACGCGGGCGCTGCTCATCAACACGGGCAATGCGAACGCCGGCACCGGTGACGATGGCTTGGCGCGCGCGGTATCGACCTGCGTCGCGCTGTCGCGGGAGATGGGGATCGCGCCGGAGCAGGTCCTGCCGTTCTCCACGGGCGTGATCATGGAGACGCTGCCGAACGAGCGCATCGAGGCGGCGTTGCCGGCGGCGCTGGCGGACCTGGCACCTGACCATTGGGCCTTGGCCGCCGAGGCCATCATGACGACCGACACGCTGCCCAAGGCTGCTTCCAGGCAGGTGCAGGTGGGCGGGCGCACGGTCACGGTGACGGGCATCAGCAAGGGCGCCGGGATGATCCGGCCCAACATGGCCACCATGCTCGGCTACGTGGCGACCGATGCAGTGATCTCGCCGCACCTGATGCACGCGCTTGTGCACGAGGCGGCCGACCACTCGTTCAACCGCATCAGCATCGACGGCGACACCTCGACCAACGACTCCTTCATGCTGATCGCCACGGGCCAGGCGGGGCACGAGCCTGTCACGCGGCTCGACACCGATGACGGCATGGTGCTGCGCGATGCCATCGTCGGCGTGTCGCAGCAGCTGGCACAGGCCATCGTGCGCGATGGCGAAGGCGCGACCAAGTTCATCACCGTGCAGATCGACGGGGGGCGCAGCGAGGCGGAGTGCCGGCAGGCGGCGTATGCCATCGCGCATTCGCCGCTGGTCAAGACGGCGTTCTTCGCCAGCGATCCCAACCTCGGCCGCATCCTGGCCGCGGTGGGTTATGCCGGCATCGACGATCTGGACCAGACGCGAATCGACCTCTTTCTGGACGATGTGCATGTCGCACGCGAAGGCGGCCGGCACCCCGGCTACCGTGAGGAGGACGGCCAGCGCGTGATGAAGCAAAGCGAGATCACGGTGCGTGTCGACCTGCATCGCGGCGACGCCAGCGCCGTCGTCTGGACCTGCGACTTGAGCGTCGACTACGTGAAGATCAACGCGGACTATCGGAGCTGATCGGCTGCAGCACCGCACGCAGCAGCCAGGCCGCGGCCGCGGCGGCGAGCAGGTGCTTGAGGGTGTGCCCGCTCACGAATACCAGACATTGCATGAGCAGCTGGTCCGCCATCTCGGTCAGCTTGGCCGAGGCATAGAGCGCGAGCACGACGCACCAGTTCCGCCCCGGCACCGCACCTGCGTGCGTGGGCGCGAGGCGCAGCCACAGTGCCGCGGGCACGAGAAGCATGGGCATGAACTGCACCGCGGCATACCAGCGCAGGTCGCCGCCCGTGCCCCAGTGCTCGCCGATCCACCACGTGGCGACCGAGAACGTGGCGAAGACGAGCCCCGCGGCCAGCACCGTCGGGCGGCCCCAGCGCGGGCTCGCGCGCTCGGCGAGCAAGCCGGCGAGCAGCGCGGCACAGGCCCAGGCGATGGGCAGGCGGTCCAGGGCGAGCGTGTCGGCCGAAGGCATCCAGTGGTAGAGGGATGAACCCGCGCCCGTGGCGATGAGCGCCGCGGCGAAGACGCGCCAGGCGTCGCGCGCCGGGCCGCGATGCCGCGTGCGCGACAGCAACCACAGCGCCCAGCCGCCGGCGAGCACGAACGGGAGGTTGCTGAGCACGTTGGCGGCGTTGGGCAAGGGGCCCCAGGCGCGGGCATCCGCGAAGGCGTGGTAGTGCGCGGACTGGCTGATCGGGCCATGCACCCAAAGGGCCAGCGCCGCGGCGGCGGCCAGTGCGAGCAGCCAGGTGGCACGGGATGCGGCTGGGGTGGAAGCGGTTGACACGGTTCGGGGTGGGGCCACGCGAGCTCCGGCAGTGCGTCGAAGGCCGCGATGCTGGGCGCTACTGAAGCCGGCGACAAGCGCGCCGTGCTCGGTGGCACCAAGCGCATCCGGCGGTATCGCGACATGCGACGGCCACGGCATGGTCGTGTCGTGCAATGCAATGAGCATGGCTTTCCGGCCCTCGCCGCTGGTCGCGCTTCGGTGAGATTGGAGGCGCGTGAGAAGGTCGATGTGCCGGGCGAGCGCTTGCGACTACCTCGGCGGCGCGCCGGTACACACGGAAGGGTCGGGTACCGCCCGCCACACGGAGTAATCGGCTCCGCGCGTAGCCTCTGACGCGACGGGGCCGAACGGGGTGGCGGCCACGTCCTCGCGTGTGCCGACCAGCCAGGCCACAGGGTGCGCGCACAGCAGCGATGCCAGCTCGACCTGCGACACCAGCCGGTGTGACGCCTGCGTTGGGTCGAAGGTCCCGGCGTCGTACAGCTCCTTGCGCCAGTTGTCCCGTTGATCGATGTCACGCGCTTGCCAGTCGCCTACCACGATGGCGGGTGTTTCCAGCCGGGCATAACTGGGCACATCGAATGGGTAGCGGTTCAGGAAGGCCACAGGTTCGCCCGGATGCCGTTGCATGCGCAGTGCGGAGCCCAACGTTTTCGCCGAGTGCGGGTGGTGCACGGCGAGGCCCACGGTTGCGATGACGCAAAGGACCGCCCCAATGGACAGCAGGGCGCGCGGTATCCATTGGCGGTGGACCGTCAAAAGCGCACTCGCTAGCAACCAGGCCAGGGGCGGCAGTGCCGGCAACACATAGCCCACGAGCTTGGACTGCGGCAGCGAAAAGAAGACCACGATGACCGACAGCCAGCACCACATGAGGCGCGCGATGGACAAGGGGCTCGCGGGTGCGTGCCTCATGCGCAAGGCCTGCCCGACGAGCAGGGACGATGGCAGCGTGAGCACCAGCAAGGCCACGGGATAGAACCACACGCCCTGCTGGTTGTTGAAGCCGCCCTGCGAGTAGCGCCGGAAGTGGTGGTAGATGAAGAAGTAGTCGTAGAACCCGCTGTACTGGCGCTGCATCTCGGCGAACCACGGCAGCGCGATCAGCGTGAACAGCGCCAGTCCAGGGACCGAGATGAGCTTCAGCACGGCCCGCGGGTGCTTGCTGAGCAGCAGCCAGGTGAGCAGCACGCCTGCGGGCAGCACCACGCCGATCAGGCCTTTGGCCAGCACGCCCAGAGCAGCAGCCGCATAAGCGCCCAGCAGGGGTGTTCGAAAGGGCGCGCCTTGCGCATCGAGCAGCATGGCGTGCGCGCCTAGCGCAGTCGCTGCGGTGATGCAGCCTGCGACCAGCATGTCGAGGTTGGCGAACTGCGCGGCGATGTAAAAGAGGGGTTGGGTAACCAGGACGGCAACGGACCAGCGTGCGTGGCGCTCGCTCGTCCAGCGGCGGGCGAAGAGGTAAAGGCCCAGGCCGGCAAGCAGCGCTCCGAGCAAGGAGGGCACGCGGATCGCGAACTCCGATGGGCCCAGTACCCGCATCGTCGCCGCGGCGATCCAGTAGAACAGCGGCGGCTTGTGGAAGTAGGGCAGGCCGTCCAGCTTGGGCACGGCCCATGCGCCCGAGCGCAGCATCTCCCAGGCCACGCCGCCGTACCGGCCCTCGTCGGGCAACATGAGCGGGCGCAGCCAGGCGAGACCGGCCAGCCAGGCACCCAAGGCAACCGCCACCATCCACGCGGTGGGCTGCGCCGCGATGCGGCGGCTCATCGTGGCAGCCGGGAGCGGGCGCCCACGTGTCGACGCACGATGTACAGCGGGCGCTCCTTGACCTCCTCGAAGATGCGCCCGATGTACTCGCCCAGCACGCCGATGGACACGATCTGGATGCCGGCGAAGAAGAGCAGGCACACGACCATCGTGGTCCAGCCGGGCACCGGGTGCCCGTAGAGCAGGTACATCGCCACGAGGTAGGCGCCGTAGCCGAAGGCGAGCATGGCCAGGGCCACGCCCACCACGCTCACCACGCGCAGCGGCCAGGTGGTGAACCCGGTGATCCCGTCCAGCGACATGCGAATCAGGTGTGCGAGGCGGAAGGTGCTCTTGCCCCGGGCGCGTTCGGCCGGCACGTAACTCACGGGCTCGGCCCGGAACCCGACCCAGGCATACAGGCCCTTCATGAAGCGATTGCGTTCGCGCAGTTGCAGCAAGGCATCGACCACCTTGCGGTCCATGAGCCTGAAGTCACCCGCGTCGGGCGGCACCTGGAAGCGGTCGGTTCCCCGCACCATGCCATAGAAGGCGCGAACGCCGACGCGCTTGAGCAGGCCTTCGTCGTCGCGCTGGGCACGCACCGCGTAGACCACGTCCGCCCCCGCGCGCCAGCGTTGCAGCATCTCGTCGATGAGTTCGGGCGGGTGCTGCAGGTCGGCGTCGAGCTGGATCACTCCATCGCCGCTGGCATGCTCCAGGCCGGCGGTGAGCGCCGCCTCCTTGCCAAAGTTGCGCGAAAGCTGGATCGCGGTGAACGACGAGCAGGCGCAGGCCCACGCATCGATCACGCTCGCGGTGTCGTCGTCGCTGCCATCGTCGACGAGGATGATTTCCCAACGGGTGAAGCGTCGCTCCAGGTATGCCTTGAGCCGGGGAAGCAGCAGCTGCAGGTTGGCCGCCTCGTTGTAGGCAGGGATGACGCAGCTGACGAAGCTCGGGTCCCGCTTGGCAGGCGCGGCGCGCCTCGGCTCCATGATGGGAATGACATCGGGCTTCAATCGCACGTCCAGTGGTGGCGCCTCTCGCAACAAACCCGCAGGCTAGGACGCGAACCTTATCGAGACATTAAGAAGCGAAGAAGCAGCTAGGAAGCGGCGCGCGGCAGCCGTTGCACGCGGATGGCCTGGAGGGCCAGCAGGCGGGCGAATGCGGGGCCGGCCAGCAGGCTGTGCTCCAGCTCCCGCGCTGTCCTGAGGGGGTCTGCATCGGCCGGCGAACCCGGCAGCGCCGTGTGGCACATCAGCAGGTCGCCGTCGGATGCGCCCTGCAGCCAGGCGGCCAGCCTCGCGGCATGCTCCTCGGCCGATCCGCAAAAGCCGTACACGCCCAGGAGATGGCCGTTCATTGCGTAGCCGTGGCGCCGGGCCAGCTTCTGCCAGGTATGTCCGCCGAGGCGGCCGATGACTTGTGCCTTGAAGCGCTCGCGCAAAGGGCGGTGCACGCGGGGCGCGGGCAGGGTGCACCGCAGCCATGGCCGCCATCCGCGTTGAGCCAGCGATTTCAGCAGAGCTTCGCGCACCACCGGCAGCTGGTGCACGTGCCGGTGTCCGTCCACGAAATCGGGTTCGGCATGCATTGCCGCGTGGAAGGTATCCATCTGCCGATCGATCTCGGCTTGCACCTGCCTGCGGTCGAGCCGGCGCGCGCACGCCCGCCACACCAGTTGTGTCCATCCGGCGTGAGCTTGCCGGCCGGGAAAGGTCTCGGAAAGGTTCAGGTGCAGACCGATGTCGATTTGCCCGGCCAAGGTGGCTCGCAGCCGCGGTGCGTCGGCTCGCCAGTTCGGGCCGTCGACCAGGCAGCTCGTGGCCGAAATCCGGCCTTGCGAGGCCAGCTCGAACACCGAGTCGTCCACGGCCGCGCTCAGCCCGAAATCGTCGACGCAGATCGCCAGGCGCCGGGGTGGCCCGCTATGCTGGACCGCATCGGGAGTTGTGCCTGGGTACATGTCTGCTCGCTTGCGGGTGCTCTTGTTTGTTGCCGTGGGGTGCGTGGCGGCCGCCGTGCATTGGTTCGTGGCGGTGCTGTGCGTGCGCGGCGCAGGTTGGTTGCCGCTGGGTGCCAACGCAGCGGGCTGGGCCGTCGCCTTGTGCGTGTCCTTCGCTGGGCAGTCCGGTCTCACGTTCCGGGATCATGGCGCGCCATTCTGGCGCTCCGTTCGTCGGTATGCGCTGTTGTCGCTGGGCGGCTTCCTTGCCAACGAGGCGGCGTATGCCGTACTGCTGCGGTGGGGTTCGTGGCGCTACGACATCGCGCTGGCTGCCGTGCTGTGCGGCGTGGCGGTCGCGACGTTCGTGCTGAGCAGGCTTTGGGCGTTCCAGGGGATGTCGCCCGTGCCATGCCGAGCGAGCTCGTGTGTCAGTCGGCAACCTGTGAGTGCTGGGGCTCGAAGCGGTCCACGGCGTCGGTAATGATCCCGTCGATTCCCCATCCCATGAGCGATCGGGCCGGGCCCGCGTCGTTGACGGTGTAGCAAAGCACCCGCATGCCCGACGCATGGATGCGTGCGATGGCGTCGGCATCGAGCAGCCGGTAGTCCGCGACCACGGCCACGCACCCGAGCGACCGCGCCTGCTCCAGCCAACCCGCGCTCCAGGCGTCCAGCAGCAGCGCGAGCGGCAACCCGGGCTCGGGGGCCCGGGCCGCCGACAGTGCATCGGGCTGGAACGAGCTGAGCAGTGGCTTCGAGGCTCGCCCCGACCACAGCCGTGCCGCCTCGTGCGCGACCACCTCGCCGGTGCGCGCTTCCTCGCCCGGCGTGGGCTTGATCTCGAGATTCAGCGCAGAGTCGTTGCGCAGGCAGTAGCGGGCCACGGCCTCCAGGGTGGCCGGCGGCTCGCCGGCGTAGCCGACGCTGTGCCAGCCGCCGGCATCCAGGCGCGACAGCTCGGCCCACGAGCGATCGCGGGCCAGGCCGCCTACGTCCGTGGTGCGCTCCAGGGTGTCGTCGTGCAAGAGGAAAGGGACGCCATCGCCGCTCAGCTTCACGTCGCACTCGAAGGCACGATAGCCGTGGCTTGCGCCGACCCGGAAGGCGGCCAGCGTGTTCTCGGGCGCAAGCTTGCCTGCGCCTCGGTGCGCGATCCAGAACGGATAAGGCCAGGGATGCATGCGGGCAGTGTCGCCGACCTCTTGCCTTCGGGTAATGGCTTGCACCCGAGGGAAAACACCCCGTACGGTACCATTCGGCCTCCCAGCTGAAAGGGGCTCGTGCGCCTTGTTCGCCCCGTCCGCGGGCGTGTGCCGACGCCCGGACGATCCATGAACGCACCCGTTCCCCTGACCGAGATCGCGGCCGCGGCCGGCAGCCCGCAGGACGCGCCCCGCCTGCGCGAGATCCCCTACAACTACACCTCGTTCTCCGACCGCGAGATCGTCATCCGCCTGCTCGGCCCGCGGGCCTGGGAGGTGCTGAACCGGCTCCGCCAGGAACGCCAGACAGGCCGCTCCGCGCGCATGCTCTACGAGGTGCTGGGCGACATCTGGGTCGTGCAGCGCAACCCCTACCTGCAAGACGATCTGCTCGACAACCGGCGTCGCCGGCAGTTGCTGGTGGACGCGATGCGCCACCGTCTGCAGGAGATCGGCAAGCGCCGGCGTCCCGAGGTGGACCCGGAGCGCGACCGGCTGGTGGGCGAACTCCTGGAGGCGGCCTCGGCCGCCGTGGATTGCTTCGCCGAGCACTTCGACGAGCTGGCTGAGTTGCGCCGGCGCGCCGTGAGGGTGCTGGGCAGGCACACGGCACGCCACAACATCCGCTTCGACGGCCTGAGCCGCGTGTCGCACGTGACCGATGCGACCGACTGGCGTGTCGAGTACCCCTTCGTGGTGCTCACGCCCGACACCGAGGCCGAGACCGCCGGCCTGGTGGCTGCGTGCATCGAGCTGGGGCTGACCATCATCCCGCGAGGTGGCGGCACCGGCTACACCGGCGGCGCCGTGCCGCTCACGTTCAAGAGCGCGGTCGTCAACACCGAGAAGCTGGAATCCATGACGGAGGTCGAGATGCACCGCCTCCCGGGCATCGACCGGGAGGTGGCCACTGTCTGGACCGAAGCCGGCGTGGTGACGCAGCGCGTGGCCGATGCGGCCGAGCGCGCGGGGTATGTGTTCGCGGTGGATCCGACCTCCGCCGAGGCGTCGTGCGTGGGTGGCAACGTGGCCATGAATGCGGGCGGGAAGAAGGCGGTGCTGTGGGGCACGGCGCTGGACAACCTCGCCTCGTGGCGGATGGTGACGCCCGAGGCCAAGTGGCTGGAGGTGGTGCGGCTGGACCACAACCTCGGCAAGATCCACGACGT
>CBINBY010000145.1:0-9704 GCA_966248995.1 uncultured Burkholderiales bacterium
CGGCATGCGGGCATGTCGGGAGTTGTGGCTAGCGGGAGCTGCAGCCACGCTGCGGGCAGCGAGGCATGGCGCCACCGGCTGCGCGACACCGCGTGTGCGAAGTGCGCCCATCGTCGCGCACCGCATCGCGTCAACGAATTCACGCCGCTGCCGTCCTTCCCCGCCTGCGCTCGACGCACTCTCTATAGCGGCAGCAACCGCGGCCGATACCCCCTCGATAGGGTCCAACAAGGCATTCCGAGGAGTACCGATGAGGCAGCGCTGCGCGCTACTGCCGATCGCATGGGCGGCAGCGATGTGGCTGGTCTCGCCGGCGCGCGCGTCCGACGAGCTGGCCGACCTGCCGCTCGAGGCGCTGATGCGCATCGAGGTGGTGTCGGCCTCGCGCAAGCCGCAGCGCCTGGCCGATGTGCCGGCGTCGATGCACGTCATCACCGCCGAGGACATCCGCAGCAGTGGCGCGCGCAACCTGCCCGAGGCACTCAGGCTCGTGCCCGGCGTCGACGTGGCGCAGCTGTCGGGCTCGCGATGGGCGGTCTCGACGCGCGGCTTCACCGGCCGCTATGCCAACAAGCTGCTCGTGCTGGTCGACGGCCGCAGCATCTACTCGCCGATGTTCTCCGGCGTGCTGTGGGAGGCCGAGCGCGTGCCGCTGGACAGCATCGACCGCATCGAGGTGCTGCACGGGCCGGCCGGCTCGATCTGGGGCTCCAACGCCGTCAACGGCGTGATCAACATCATCACCCGCGCGGCATCGGAGACGCAGGGCAACGCGCTCGATGTGTCGGTCGGCGACGGCGGACACCAGCTCGCCTACGCGCGGCACGGCGGGGCATCGGGAGCGCAGGCGCAGTGGCGCTTCGGCGCGTTCGCGGAACGCAGCGCGAGCGGCCGAGCGACAGACGGTGACGATGCCAACGATGCGTATCGCCTGGGCCAGTTCGATGCTCGCTGGGACCACCACGGGTCTGGCCGATCGAACAGCACCGTGGAGTTCCAGTGGGTAGACACCACCTCGAACGAGCGCCAGACCGAGTCGCTCTACGTGCCGCCGTATCTCTCTACAGTGCCGTTCCAACTGGACTACCAGCGGGGCATCCTGACGGGCCGCCATGAGACCGCCGTGTCCGAGTCGCTCGACGTCTCGCTCGCGGGCTGGCTGGTGTCCGAGCGCATCCGGCTGGGCCAGCGCCTGAGCGCAACGCCCACTCTCGGCACCGCCGAGCTGAACGTTCGGTGGCGAGGCGCCGCCGGCCACGAGCTGAGCTTCGGGGCGGGCCTGCGTCACCTCGACCTCCCGGCCGATGGCAGCGGGAGCGACTGGGTGCGTTTCGAGCCGGCGGACAGGCACGGCATCGAGTGGAGCCTCTACGCGCAGGACGAGTGGACGCTGATACCGCGCCGCTGGCGCCTGACCGGCGGCGTTCGTGTCGACCACAATCTCTACACCGGTTCGCGCACTCAGCCCAACCTGCGGCTGCTGCACACGCCCACCGACGACCTCGCGGTCTGGGCAGCTCTGTCTCGCGCCTCGCGCACGCCGGCACGCGGGGAGCAGGACGGCATCTTCCAGGTGGCGCTGCTGCCGCCCGGCAGTGCCGGCAACCCGGGGCCGCTGCCGGTCGCGGTCCTCTCCGGCAGCGGCCTGCCGGGCTCGCCTCGGACAGAGCGCAAGCTCGATGCCTTCGAGGTCGGCCTGCGCATGCAACAAGGCCCGGCGCTGTCGTTCGACGTGGCGGCCTTCCGCAACCGGCTCCATGACGAAGCAGCCTCCGGCTCCGTGTCGACGCAGACACCGGTGTTCGTCGCGACGCCCTCGCCGCACCTGGAACTCAGCTCACTGCTGGCGCCTTACCGCGTCACGCTGCGTGGCCTGGAGTTCGCGATGGATTGGCGACCCGCGTCGGGCTGGCGTCACCAGCTCGGTCTCAGCCACTTCGCGGCCAGCGCGCCATCGGACGCTGCCGTCACGGGCGTGGACCGCTCGCTCTACGCCACGCCGCGCTGGTTCGGCCACTGGCGCGGCGTGATCGACCTCGCGGCGGCCTGGCGGCTCGACCTGCGTATCCGGCATGCAGGTCCGCGCGGCGCACCCGACGATGCGACTCAGCACACCGATGCCTACACCGCGATGGATGCGACGCTCACCTGGCGTGCTGGCAGCAGCACCGAGTTCGCCGTGGGGGGCACTAACCTGCTGCGCCCGGCTGTGGTCGAGTTCTCGCCCGATTACGGCCTGGCGACCGCGACCACCGTGCCGCCCCGCGTCTTCGTGCGCTGGCGCCAATCGTTCTGAGCATCGCGAGCCATGCCGCATGTGCTTGCTGTTCGCTTTCGGCGCAGCCTGCGTCGATCAAGTTGGACCGTGGGGATCCTGGCCGTCTGCCTCGTGCTGATGCCGGCCACCTGGCCTGCGGCAGCGCAGCCGCTGGTCGCATCCGAGGCGGCGCTGAAGGCAGCCTTCGTCTACCGCATCGCACTGTTCGTCGAGTGGCCGACGGAACCGGCCGGCAGCACCCGCCCTTTCCAGGTGTGTTTACTTGGGGCGGACAACGGCTGGAGCACGGCCTTCTCGGCGATCGAGGGCAAGAAGGTGCAGGGCCGCACCGTCGCGCTGGTGCGGGTAATCGCTCGCAGCGACGAGGCACGCGCCTGTCATGTGGCCGTGCTGACCGACAGCGATTCCAGCCATCTGGCCGCCCTGCCTGCCGGCGTACTCACCGTCGGCGACGCCGAGGGCTTCGCGCGGGCCGGCGGCATGGTGGGCTTCGTGCGCGAGGGCACGCAACTGCGCTTCGACATCAACCGCGAGGCTGCGCAGCGCGCGCAGTTGCGCTTGTCGGCGGAGCTGCTGAAGGTGGCACGCAGCGTCATCGATGCGGGAGGACGTCCGTGAACACACCCGTGTCGATCGGCCGACGCCTGCGCCGCGCCGCCATGCTGGCGATCGCCCTGGCGGTCGCGCTGATCTTCGTCTGCTCGTCGTTGTTCGAGGCCTGGGAAGGCCGCCGGCAAGCGCTCGAGGAGGTGCAAAGCCTGTCGGGCGTGCTGGCGCGCAACCTCCAGGGTGCGCTCGCCTTCGGCGACCGCAACTCCGCCACCGCCACCATGGCGAGCCTGGCTGCGGTGTCCTCGGTGCGCCAGTCCACGCTCTACGAGGCCGACGGAAAGATCTTCGCCGTCTACCGCCGCGCCGACATCGGCCGCGACGTGCTCATCAATGAGCGGATGGCACCGGACACCGAGCGCGTCGACTGGCGCCTCATCGTGGTCGCCGCGCCCGTCATGGTGGACGGCCAGCCGCTCGGCACGCTGATCGTCGAGCAGGACCTGGCGCGCCTTTGGACCGCCATGCTGACCCGGCTGCTGCTGGTGGCGTTGATCGCGGTGGTGGCGCTGGTGATCGGCCTGCGCATCTCCGCACGGGTGAACCGGGAGGTGGTCACGCCGGTGCGCAAGCTGGTTTCGTTCATGGACCAGGTGGCGAGCTCGCATCAATACGAGTTGCGCGCCGAGGAGTCGGGCCCCCGCGAGATTCGCCGACTGACGGAGCGCTTCAACGAACTGCTCGGCCAGATCGCCCTGCGCGAATCGGCGCTCGAGCAGCATCGCAACGAGCTGGAGGCGACCGTCGAGCGCCGCACCGCCGACCTGCGCGCAGCCAAGGAGGCGGCCGAGACGGCCAGCCGCGCCAAGTCGGACTTCCTGGCGAACATGAGCCACGAGATCCGCACGCCCATGAACGGGGTGCTGGGCATGCTCGACCTGCTGCTCGACACGCACCTCACCGAGCGCCAGCGCCACTTCGCGCGCACCGCCTTCGGCTCGGGGGAGGCGCTGCTGGCGATCCTCAACGACATCCTCGACTTCTCGAAGATCGAGGCCGGCCGCATGCGGATCGAGCGGCACAGCTTCGATCTGGCGCAGGTGATCGAGGAGACCGTGCTGCTGTTCGCCAAGCCGGCACAGGCCCATGGCGTCGAGCTGCTGTGCTACGTGGACCGCGCGCTGCCGAGGCGCGTCGAGGGCGACGCCCTGCGCATCAGGCAGGTGCTGACCAACCTGGTCTCCAACGCGGTGAAGTTCACGATGGACGGAGAGATCGTCGTCAGCGCGCACGCCGTGGAAGCGCCGGAGGGGTCGCGTGTCGAGGTCCGGGTCCGCGACACGGGCCTGGGCATCAGCGAGGCCGCGCAGAAGATCATCTTCGAGGCCTTCGAACAGGCCGACGGTTCGACCACGCGCCGCTTCGGCGGCACGGGTCTGGGCCTGTCGATATGTCGCCGGCTTACCGAGCTGATGGGCGGCGGAATTTCGGTGACGAGCGAGATGGGCCGGGGTTCGGAGTTCCGCTGCTGGTTCCCGCTGGAGTTCACCGGCGACGACCGACCGGCAAGCACGCTGGCGGCCAGCAGCCTCGATGGCGCGCGTGCGCTGGTGATCGACGACAACGAAACCAACCGGATGATCGTCGAGCACTACCTGCAGGGTCTGGGCGTGGCCGTAACGCTGTGCGCCGACAGCCGCGCCTCGCTCGAACTCGCGCGCGCGGCGGCCGACGCAGGCGCGCCGTTCGACATCGTGCTGTCGGACCTGCACATGCCGCAAATGGATGGCCTGACGCTCGCCCGCGCGCTGCGAGCCGACCGGCGCTATGCGCATGTGCCGATCGCAATCCTGACCTCGCTGGAGGCGACCTCGTATGCCGACGCGGACATGGACCGCCAGGTCCAGGCCTGGATGACCAAGCCACTGCGCCGCCACCAGCTCACCCACATGATGCGCAGGCTGCTGGCGCTGTCGGTGAACGGCAGCCCGGATTCGGGCTTCGGGCACACCGAGCCGGCCGCGCTGGAAGCGCCGCCTCAGCTCGGCTTGCGCGTTCTGCTGGCCGAGGACAACGAGGTCAACCAGATGGTCGCGCAGGCCCACCTCGCGGCGATGGGCTGCGACGTGGTCACTGCCGGCGACGGCCGCCAGGCGCTCGAACTCTGGCGCCCCGGCCACTTCGACGTGGTGCTGATGGACTGCCACATGCCCGAGCTCGACGGCTACGAGGCAGCGCAGTCGATGCGCGAGGTCGAGCGCCTGTGCGGCGCGCGGCCGGTGGCCATCATTGCGCTGACCGCCAACGCACTCGAGGGCGCACGCGAGCGCTGCCTGGCCGCCGGCATGAGCGACCACCTCGCCAAACCGTTCACGCGCGCCAGGCTCGCCGCCATGCTCAAGCGCTGGGTGCGGGCCGAGTCGCGCCAGACGTGAAAGGGTTTCAGGGCCGCTCCCCCGCGGCCAGCGCCATCGCCCTGCGCCACCACTGCGCATCCACCCGATGCGGCCAGTCGTTGTGCCCGGCGCCTCGGATCACCAGCAAGTGCCTGGGCTCCTGCAGCGACTCATGCAGCGCGATGCCGAAGCGCGCGGGCACGATGCTGTCGTGCTCGGCGACTGCCACGACAACCGGGCGGCCGAGATGCGCGAGGCGCGTGACACTGTCGTACTGGTCGCGCAGCAGCCACTTCACGGGCAGCCACGGATAGTGGTGACGGGCCACGTGCTCCAGGCGGTCCCACGGCGTGATGAGCAGCAGGCCGGCGATGGCATCGCCATGGCGCGCAGCCGCTGCCGCGGACACGGCCGCTCCCAGCGATTCGCCGAGCAGCACCAGAGGCGTGCCGTACTGCTTGAGCGCTCGCGAGACGGTCTCCTCCGCATCCCCTACCAGGCTCTCTTCGCCCACCACGCCCGCACGCGGACCGTACGCGGGGTACTCGGTCAGCAGCACCCTCCAGCCCAGCGGAGCCAGCGCTTCGACGTAGAACGTACGGTGCCCCACATGGCCCGCATTGCCGTGGAACACCACCACCGTGCCCCTCGCCTCGCCTGGCGGCTCGGCCACGAGACCGCGGAAGTCTTCGGGCGACGGCCAGGCCTTCAGCCCGTCGGTCGCCAAGCTGTCCACGGTGGCGCGGCCGGGGAAGTACAGCAGCCGGTCCTGCAGGAAGAACATCCCGCAGAGCACCAGCACGCAGGCGATGGCGGCCGTCAGCAGCAAGGACTGCAAGCTGGTCACGGTCAGTCGTGCTCGGCGGTCCGGTTCACGAATCTTTACCCTCTCGACGCGCATGCGGCGTGCACGGGCCATGAACCGATGCGTTGAATGCGGGCGTCCGACGCTCGGACTCACCATCAGGAAAGGAAGAATCACCATGAAGCGCATCTGCCTCACTCTGCTCGGCGCCAGCCTCGCCGCAGCTTCGATCGCCACCTGGGCGCAAGCCAACCCCGCGGCCACGCCGGGCATCGATCAGCGCCAGGCGAACCAGGAGCGGCGCATCGAGCAGGGCGTGGCGTCGGGTGAACTCACCCCGCGCGAGACGCGACGCCTCGAAAAGGAACAGGCCGTCATCCGGCGCGCGGAGCACAAGGCCAAGGCGGACGGCGTGGTCACGCCGAAGGAGCGCCAGCACCTCCACGCCATGCAGGACCGCGCAAGCCGCGACATCCGGCACCAGAAGCACGATCGTCAACGCGTCGCGAACTGATCTCAGGCAACGCCCTTGGCGCGTTGCCTGATGTTTTAGAACGACACCATCAGGCCGGCCGAGGCGAAGTCCACATCGCGGCCTTCGCGGCCGCCGATGCCCTGGCCGACATCCTTGAAGCGTTCCCATTCCAATCGCAAGGCGACGGCGGGCAGCAACTGCCATTGCAAGCCGGCGCCGTAGTTCGCCTCGGTGCGCCGCTCCGTGCGGCTCACGCGTGTGACGCCGGTGGCAGGGATGACCTCAGTGAACTTGGCTTCGGAACGGAAGACACCGGCCTTCGCAAAGACGGAGAAGCGGTCAGCGAAGGGCCAATGCGCGAGCGCCGAGAGGAACACGCCACGCGCTTCGGCGGTGGCATGGATGGCAAAGGGCGGCGCCGGCACCGTGCCTACCGGCGCCGACACGATGGTGGTGTTGAAGCTGGCCTTGCCCAGATCGGCATAGCCCGCTTCGGCGCCGAAGAATCGGTTGAAGCGCCAGCCCGCATATGCCTTCCAGCCGGTGTCGCTCTTGTCCAGCGTGGTACCGCTGGCCGTGAAGGAGTCATCGATCAGGAAGCCGCTTTCGATCTCCCCCGAAGAGGCGTCGACGCGGCTCTGGCCGGCGCTGGCCCCCAGGTACCACGATGACTGCGCCGAAGCCGGCTGCGCCCACGCGGCAGCCACCGTCACGAGACCACCGAGCAAGTGCTTGTACGCACGGCGGGTGTACATGGCCAGCTCCTTCCTGCATCGCCTCGGAGAGCGGGGAGCTTCGCACAGCCCTGTGTGCGCACGGGGATCGACCCTCGCTGCGTGAGGGTGACCCGGGCGCGACCGGGGCGCGGGGCGCACGAAGGCACGAGTGCGCGTCCGCCCGCCGCCCGGCGCGCGAGGATCAGACCGCTTCCTTCAGCTTGAACTGCCCTACCACCTCGGCCAGCTTCGCCGCTTGTGCGCGCAGGCTCTCGGCCGCGGCGGCGCTTTCCTCGACGAGCGCGGCGTTCTGCTGCGTCACCTGATCGAGCTGGCCGACCGCGCTGCCCACCTGAGTGATGCCGCTGGACTGTTCGACGGTGGCGTTGGAGATCTCGTCGATCAGCCGGCTGACCCGGCCCACCTGCGCCACGATCTCCTCCATGGAGGCGCCTGCGTCATGCACCTGGCGCGAACCGGCTTCCACCCGTTCGACGCTGTCTCCGATGAGGCTCTTGATCTCCTTGGCGGCCTGCGCCGAGCGCTGCGCCAGCGTGCGCACCTCGGAGGCAACCACCGCGAAGCCCCGCCCCTGCTCGCCGGCACGCGCCGCTTCGACGGCCGCATTGAGCGCCAGGATGTTCGTCTGGAACGCGATACCGTCGATCACGCCGATGATGTCGGCAATCTTCCTGGACGAGGCCGCAATGCCCTCCATGGCCGCCACCACCCGGCCCACCTCCTCGCCGCCCTTGGCCGCCGCGGTAGCCGCATCCGTGGCGATGCGATTGGCCTGCTGCGCGGTGTCGGCATTGCTCTTGACGGTGCTCGTGAGCTGTTCCATGGACGCCGCCGTCTGCTGCAGGCTGCTCGCCTGCTCCTCGGTGCGATGGCTGAGGTCGGCGTTGCCGGTCGCGATCTGAGCCGAGCCGGTGGCGATGCTGTCGCTGCTCGCCCGCACCTGGCCCACGATGGCCGACAGGTTGTCACGCATCGCCGCGATCGCCGACACGACGCTGCGGGAGTCGCCAGCGCGGGTGCGGATGTCCACCGCGAGATTGCCCGCCGCGATGGCGCGGCTGATCTCCACCACCTCCAATGGTTCTCCACCAAGCTGGCTCGAGAGGCTGCGCGTGACGATCCAGGCGGTGAGTCCACCGATCACCGAGGCCGCCACCGCCATCAAGGCCAGGAGCAGCGATGCTCGCGACACGCCTTCGCGCGCCTGCTCCCCCAACTCGTTTGCCGCTTCCTTCTGGTGATCGAATGCCGCATCGAGCGCCTTGAAGTAGGCCGCTTGCGCATCACGTACCTGCGTCATGAGCAGCTTGGTAGCGTCCCCGTCCTTGTGGGCCTTGGCCAGCTGCACGACCTGGTCCATGGCGGCCCGATAGGCGGCCCTGGCATCGTTGATGTCCTTGATCAGGGCCTTGCCCTCGCGGCTGGTCATATCCGCGTCCAATGCCTGCAGCAGCGCGCTGTTCTTGCCGTTCGTCTCGTCGATGCGCTTGAGTTCCGACACGCGCTGGGCATCGTCGGTTAGCAGCATGAGATTGCGCACGCTGCGCGCCACGAGGTTCGCGTTGTCCTTGACGTCGGCGATGCGCTCCATCTTGACCATGCGGTCATTGGTCAGCGAATCGAGATCGTCGGACAGCCCATGGAGACGCATCCACGCATACCCCGCCTGCAATGCACCGAACAGCAAGACGATGCCGAACCCGACGGCCAGCTTGGTGCCCACTTTCATTCCGGAAAACGCGCTCACATCGAATCCTCAGCCTGAGTTACTACAGGGGCAGGCGGCATTTGCCGGCACGGCCCCAGGCGAGGTATCGATCCGAACGGACGAGTCTTGAGGGAGGGCAAACGAGTACATCGGCCGCTTCGGCTCCATGCCGTAGGCGAGCCCCAACGCGGAAGGCCGTGTCCAAGACTCGGCTTTTCGGCAACGCCCGCGCCACTACAAGCACGACGTGTCGTGCGGCGCTTTGCGGACGTGCCGGGATGACGAGATTGAAGGCTCAGCGCGGGCAGCCGCTCGCGTAGCTCTCGACGGCGGCCTGGATGAGCGCCACGTTGTAGGGGCCGCCCTTGGGGCCGTACGCGGCGTACTGGCCGTGCTGCTCGGCGACCTGCTTGATGATGCAGCCGCGCTGGGTGCTGGTGAGCCAGCTGCGCGGCTTGGTGTTGATGTAGGCGTTGGCCACGGCTGGAGGCGCCGGGTACTCGGCGCTCAACTGTGAAACTTGCACGACCTCGACGTCCTCGCCAATCGCGCTCTTGTGCTTGCCACTCACGACGATGGTGTATTCGCCGACGGCCGGCACGTTCCAACGCGCGGTGAGGCTGGCGTTGTAGGCGTCCAATGCGTTGCACGTGTGGGGTGCGGTGGCAACGACACCCTGGCACTGATTGGCACCGCCGGCCGAATTGGTGAATGCGTTCTGTGCCCCGCCGTAAAGCGATGTGCCGTTCACGATGA
>CBINBY010000146.1:0-9650 GCA_966248995.1 uncultured Burkholderiales bacterium
CGTCGGGCAACGTCGTGCAGCTCGTGCTGTTTTGGGAGCTGACGAGCCACTTCTCGTTCCTCCTGATCGGCTACTGGAACCACCGCAAGGACGCGCGGCGCGGCGCGCGCATGGCGTTCACGGTCACTGCGAGCGGTGGGCTGGCGCTGCTGGCCGGCACCCTGTTACTCGGACGCATTGTCGGCAGCCATGATCTGGACGTCGTGCTTGCCGCCGGCGAGCGTGTCCGCGAGCACGCGCTGTATCCGCTCGTCCTCGGCCTCATCCTTCTGGGCGCACTGACCAAGAGCGCCCAGTTCCCATTCCACTTCTGGCTGCCGCACGCGATGGCGGCGCCCACGCCCGTGTCGGCCTACCTGCACTCGGCCACGCTGGTCAAGGCCGGCGTGTTCCTGCTGGCCCGGCTGTGGCCCGTGCTGGCCGGCACCGACACCTGGTTCTGGCTCGTCGGCGGCGCGGGCCTCGCCACGCTCCTGTTAGGCGCCTACGCGGCGATGTTCCAGAACGACCTCAAGGCTCTCCTCGCGTACTCCACGATCAGCCACCTCGGCCTCATCACGCTGCTATTGGGATTGAACAGCTCGCTGGCCGCGGTGGCCGCGGTGTTCCACATCATCAACCACGCGACTTTCAAGGCGTCGCTATTCATGTCGGTGGGCATCATCGACCACGAGACCGGCACGCGCGACATGCGGCGCCTCGACGGCCTGTTCCGCCGAATGCCGATCACCGGCACGCTGGCGATCGTGGCGTGCGCGGCGATGGCCGGCGTGCCGTTGCTCAACGGATTCCTGTCCAAGGAGATGTTCTTCGCCGAGACGGTGTTCGTCAGCGGCCATCCCTGGGTCGAGTACGGCCTGCCGGTGGCAGCAACGCTCGCCGGCCTTTTCGCGGTGGTCTATTCGCTGCGTTTCGGCCATGACGTCTTTTTCGGCCCGCCGCCGCGAGACCTGCCGCGCCAGCCGCACGAACCGGTGCGGTGGATGCGGGTGCCAGTCGAACTGCTGGTGCTCGCCTGCCTCGTCGTCGGCGTGCTGCCTGCGTGGTCGATCGGCCCGACGCTCGAAATCGCCGCGCGCCCTGTAGTGAGCGGCAGCCTGCCGGAGTACAGCCTTGCGGTCTGGCACGGCGTCACCAAGCCGCTGATGATGAGCCTGGTGGCGATGGCCGGCGGTCTCGTCGTCTACCGTGCCTTTGCAGAGCACCTCAAGCGCCGCGCACTGCGCGAGGCGCCGCTGATCCGCCACCTCGACGGCAAGCGCCTGTTCGAGGCCGGGCTCGCGGTCGTCACCGCCGCGTCGCGGCGCCTCCTGCGCTTGTGCGGCACGCGCCGGCTTCAGGCGCAGGTGCTGTGGCTGCTGGCCATTGCCGGCGCGGCGGCGCTCGGCTCGGCGCTCATCGTTCCGCTCACCTGGGGTGACCGGGTGCGGGTGGCCGCGACGCCGGCCTTCGTGCTGCTGTGGCTGATTGGCGGCACCGCGGCGCTCGGCGCGGCCTTGCAGGCCAAGTTCCACCGCCTGGCCTCGCTCACGATGCTGGGCGTCGTCGGCCTCGTGGTGTGCGTGACCTTCGCGTGGTTCTCCGCCCCCGACCTGGCGCTGACCCAGATCGCGGTGGAGGTGGTCACCATCGTGCTGTACCTGCTCGGCCTGCGCTGGTTGCCCAAGAGGGTCGAGCAGGACGACTCGCGCATCGGACCACGCGCGCGATGGCGGCGCCGACGCGACTTCGTGCTGGCACTGTTGATCGGCGTGGGGCTGGCGGCGCTGGCCTACGCCATGATGACGCGCCGCGCGCCCTTGAGCATCGCGCCGTTCTTCCTAGAGAACGCCTTGCCTCGCGGCGGCGGCACAAATGTCGTCAACGTCATGCTCGTCGACTTCCGCGCGTTCGACACCCTGGGCGAGATCACGGTGCTGGGCATCGTCGGCCTCACGGTCTATGCGCTGCTGCGGCGTTTTCGGCCGCCGCGCGAGGTGATCGAACGACCGGCGCAGCAGCGCGCGCTGCCCGGCGATGCACGCAGCGACCTGATCGACCGCACCGACACCGCTGCCGGCGCTGACGCCATGCCCGGATACCTTGTGGTGCCGGCGGTGCTGGTGCGCCTCCTGCTGCCCGTGGCTGGTGTTATCGCCGCATACCTGTTCCTGCGCGGCCACAATGAGCCGGGAGGCGGCTTCGTGGCCGGGCTTGTGATCGCGATCGCCTTCATTGCGCAGTACATGGTGAGTGGCACACGCTGGGTCGAGGACCGCATGCACCTGCTGCCGACGCGCTGGATCGCTGCCGGCCTGCTGCTGGCGCTGCTCACTGGGCTCGGCTCTCTCTTCTTCGGCCATCCGTTCCTGACCACTCACACGGCGCACGTCATGTTGCCGCTGCTCGGCAGCCTTCACCTGCCGAGCGCGGCGCTCTTCGACCTCAGCGTGTTCGCTGTGGTCGTCGGCGCGACGCTGCTGCTGCTGACGGCACTGGCGCACCAGTCTCTGCGCGCGCGGCGCCGGCCGCCGGCCGCCGCCGACGCGCGGGAGGACGTTTGATGGAGGTCGTCCTCTCGCTGGCTATCGGGACGCTGGCCGGCGCGGGCGTGTGGCTGGTACTGCGCCCGCGGACGTTCCAGGTGCTGATCGGGCTGTCGCTGCTGTCGTACGCGGTGAACCTGTTCATCTTCGCCGTCGGCAGTCTTTCGCTCGCCCAGGAACCCATCGTGCGCGCCGGCCTGCCGCCGACGCTGGATCACTACACCGACCCGGTTCCGCAGTCTCTTGTGCTGACGGCCATCGTGATCGGCTTCGCGACCACGGCGCTGTTCCTCGTCGTGCTCCTGGCGCTGCGTGGAATGAGCGGTGGTGACCACGTCGATGGCGAGGAGGAACGGCCGTGACGATGGCCGACCTCGTCGTTGCCCCGGTGCTTCTGCCGCCGGCCGCCGCCGCGTTGGTGTTGCTGGCGGGGGAGCGCCGCCGCGGCCTCGGCGCTGCGATCAACGTGGCCGCCACGCTGGCCGGGTTGGCGGTCGTCACGGTGATGCTGTGGTGGGTGGACGGCAACGAGGCGGCGGCGTTCGTGGTCGCCCTGCCGGGCAACTGGCCGGTGCCCTTTGGCATCGTGCTGGTGGCGGACCGGCTGTCGGCGCTGATGTGCGCGCTGGCCGGCTGCGCGGGACTGGCAGCACTGCTGTTCGCGCTGGCGCGCTGGCATCGCGCCGGCGCGTACTTCCACGCTCTGTTCCAGCTTCAACTCATGGGTTTGTACGGCGCCTTCCTCACCGGCGACCTCTTCAACCTGTTCGTCTTCTTCGAGGTGATGCTGGCGGCGTCCTACGGCCTGCTGCTGCATGGCAGCGGCAGTGAGCGCGTGCGCGCCGGCCTGCACTACCTCGCCATCAATCTGATCGCCTCGCTGCTGTTCCTGGTCGGCGTGGCGCTGCTCTACGGCGTGGCCGGCACACTGAACATGGCCGACCTCGCTCGCACGCTGGCGCTGGTGCCGTCAGCTGACCGCGGCCTGCTGCACGCTGGCGCGGCGATCCTCGCCATTGCCTTCCTCGCGAAGGCCGCCGTGTGGCCCCTGAACTTCTGGCTGCCACCGGCCTATGCGGCGGCAAGCGCCCCGGCGGCGGCGCTGTTCGCGATCCTGACCAAGGTGGGCGTTTACGGCGTGCTGCGCGTAGGGACGCTGTGCTTTCCCGCCGGTGCAGGCGGCGCCGAGCCCTTCGGCGAGCCAGTTCTGGTCTGGGGCGGGATGGCCACGCTGGCCTTCGGCGCCTTCGGCATGCTGGCCTCTCAGGGAGTCGCTCGCCTGGCCGGTTACAGCATCATCGCCTCGTCGGGCACGCTGGTGGCAGCAATAGGCTTCCAGCAGCCGGCGCTGACAGGAGGCGCGCTGTTCTACCTTGCCAGCTCGACGCTGGCCGGCTGCGCCCTGTTCCTGCTGGTGGAGCTGATGGACCGTGCGCGCGAAGTCGATATCGCTCCGCCCATGCTCGACAACGGTGACGACCATCTGCCCGATTTCATCGACGCCGAGCCTCCCGCCAACGTGAACCTCGATGACGACGAGGAGGCGCTCATCGGCCGCGCGATTCCCGCCGCGCTCGCCCTGCTGAGCCTGGCGTTCCTTGTCTGTACGCTCGTCCTGGCGGGCCTGCCGCCGTTGTCGGGCTTCATCGGCAAGCTGGCGATGCTGACGGCCCTGATCGACACCGGCCTGGACACCGCGCCCGCCGCCTGGAGCCTGTTCGCAGGACTGATTGGCTCGGGGCTGTTCGCTGCCACGGCCCTGTTGCGCGTGGGCATGCGCCATTTCTGGGGACCGCAAGAGCGCCCCGTCCCGCGCTTGCGGATCATCGAGGGCCTGCCGATCGCGCTCCTGCTAGGCGGGTGCGTGCTGCTGACGGTGCGAGCCGAGCCCGTGCTGGCCTACATGCGCGCGACGGCCGATACGCTGCACCAGCCACAGCGCTACATCGGCGCGGTGCTGGCCGCCCGCCCCGTGCCGCGGCCTTCGGAAGGGGTGCAACCATGAAGTGCTGGTTGCCGTCGCCGCTGCTGTCGGCCGGCTTGCTGGCGCTGTGGATGCTCCTGTCGCAGTCAACGAACGCGGGGGACTTGCTACTGGGCGTCGCGCTCGCTGTGGCGATGCCGCGCGTCATGGCGCCGCTGCGTCCCGCGCCCGGTCCGTTGCGGCGCTCGACGGTGCTGGCACGGCTGATCCTGCTTGTCGGCGCCGACGTCGTCGTGTCGGCACTTGCGGTGGCGCGCGGCGTACTGCGCAGGGGTGGCCCGCCGCGCGGCAGGTTCGTCGTCGTGCCGCTGGATCTGCGCGATGCGCACGCGCTAGCGGCGCTGTCGATGATCACCGCGGTGGTCCCCGGCACCGTGTGGTGCGAAGTGGCGCCCGACCGCAGCACCCTGCTGCTGCATGTCTTCGACCTTGATGACGAGGCCCTCTTTATCGCCCACTACAAGGCGCGCTATGAGCACCCCTTGCAGGAGATCTTCGAATGAGCCCCTTGCTCGCCCATGCGATTACCGCAACGCTGGTCTTGTACGTGCTTGCGATGGCGCTCGGCCTGGCGCGTCTAATGCGCGGCCCCAGTGCGCAGGATCGGGTGCTGGCGCAGGACTTCCTGTTCGTCGTCGCCATGCTGATGCTGCTCGTGCTCGCGGTCCGCTACGGCAGCGCCACGTACTTTGAGGCCGCGCTGCTGCTGGCTCTGTTCGGCTTCGTCGGCTCGGTGGGCATGGCTAAGTTCCTGCTGCGTGGCGAGGTGATCGAATGAGCGCGCCGTGGAGCGAGGTCGTCGTCGCTGCGCTGCTCGTCGCCAGCGGCGCCCTCGTGCTGGCAGCGGGGATCGGACTGCTTCGGCTGCCCGACTTCTTCCTGCGCATGCATGCCCCGGCTCTCGCATCGACGTTGGGCTCCTGGCTTGTCTGCGTAGCAACGATCGTCCACTTCTCGGTGCGCGACGGCTCGCTCTCGCTGCGCGGTTGGCTGATCATCATCCTGCTGTCGATCACCGCGCCGGTGACGGCGATGCTGCTGGCCCGGGCGGCACTGTTCAGGCGCCGCCACGCCGGCGACGCACTGCCGCCGCCGCTGCGCGGTCAACCCTAGCGGGCGCACGCCCTGTACATTGCAAATCGCGCGATCCGGTGCCGAGTTTCATACTTGTACGCACCGCGACTTCGGGAGCTGCACGCCATGACCAGCCTGAAGAACATCATCGCCGCCACGGATCTGTCGGCATCCTCGAAGCACGCGTGTGAACGCGCCGCGCACCTGGGCACCACCCGCGGCGGGACACTGACGCTCATGCACACGCTCGGCGCGACGGCGCTGGATGATCTGCGCCGCTGGATCGGCGAGGATCCGCAGGCGCAGGAAGCAGTGCGTTCCGACTCGAGCGCCCGCTTGCATGCGCTCGCGGCTGAACTTCAGCAGCGGTACGGCCTGCACGTTGCCGAGCACCTGGCCACCGGCCATCCGGTCTATGAGGCCACACGCTTAGCGGACGACTTGGACGCCGATCTGCTTGTCGCAGGCACGCGCGGAGCAGGGTTCTTTCGTGGCGTAGTGGTTGGCTCCACCGCGGAGCGCATCGCCAAGCGCTCGGGGCGGCCGGTGCTGATGGTCCGGCAGTCGGTCCATGAGGCGTATCGACGCGTGCTCGTGCCGGTCGATTTCTCGCCATGGAGCCTCGATGCGATCGTGCTCGCCGGCCGCGTCGCGCCCGGCGCGAGTGTCGTTCTAATGCACGCGGTAGAGGTCCCCTTCGAAGGAAAGCTACGAATTGCCGGCGTGTCCGAAGCGGTGGTCTCGGCTTACCGCAAAGCCGCACAACAGGAAGCGCGGCAGAAGCTGCATGCGCTGGTAACGCAGTCCGGTTTGCAGCCCGCGGGCCTGATCCTGTCGACGCCCGAGGGCGCCGATCCGTGGATGCTCATCGCCCAAGAAGAGCAGGAGCGCGACTGCGACCTCATCGTGATAGGCCGGCAGGGTCGCCATGCGCTTGACGAGTTGCTGCTGGGCAGCACCGCGCGAATGGTGCTGTCCGAATGTTCCGTCGACGTGCTGCTTTCCACGCGACGAAGCAATTGACTGGACCAATCGCCCACGACGGCGGTCGAACACACTCCCACGCAAGCCGTTTACTGCGGCGTATGCGACGGTGAAGACTGAAGATGACCGGGGCCATAACAGGGAGTGAGGCATAGTGGCGTCGCTCCCATGCTCTACAGCGAGTCAGGAGTAGCCGACTTGAGCAGGAGGGTTGAGCCATGAGTACATGGCCCAACCGCAGGGCCTTCGGCGGCCCTGCGGGGGGCTGGAAGAGAGAAAGACAGACCCAAAGACAGTCAGGCTAAGCCGATCTGACTCAAGCCAACTGGCCTCCTCGAAACCCGGGGCGATTCAGAACCGCCGAGCTTCGTTCCTGCGCGATTGGCCTTGCGCCTGTCCGTCCGACGCCTATGGCGCAGTACGGCGTAAGCCGCATGACGGTGCGCCAGGGCGATGAGGGATCTCGAAAGCGCGCGGCTGATCCGCCCCCGAGTTGAAGGGGTGTGCGACTTGCGCCATGGATGCATGCTCGCTGACCGATATCGGCTCCGACGCAGGCTGCACACCCCAACAGGCCGCGAAACCGTAGATGGCCCGTGGGGACCCAAGGCCAGCGAGGGAAGACAAGCACATGCGTACCACTGTCGCCATGGTGCCCACTCAAGCGGGCGGCTGCATGGCGCCGGCTACCCACACCGAACGCAAGTTTGCCGGCCCGCATTGGCAGAACTTCGGGCGTGAGCCGGTCGGGCTCAACGACGACTTCTGTGCGCGACGTGGCCACTTGATCCAGGTACCCATGCTGCTGGGTGCGCATCGAGGCGGGCGAGGTCGAGAACGATTTGCTCGACGCTCAGGTGAACGTAGCCGCCGTCTGCCGCAGCAGTGCTTCGTTGGCGCCACCTGGCTCAGTGCTTGCGCGGCAGCCCGCGAAGAGTCGGGCAGATCACTGAAACCACACCTCGCGCCGTGTGCAGTGACCCGGTCATGGGATCCGCCACGAACCTGCCGGTGGAAGGCGCCTGGTCGATACTTTCGGCATATGCGCATACATATGCATTCGAGGGCACCACAAGCTGAATGAAGCCCGATTCCATCGAAGTCATTCACAGTCTCCCCTCGGAAAAGAGAGAACAGCTCAGGAGACTGCTCAGGAAGAAGGGGGTGAATCTGCTGGCATTGCCTGTCCTCAGGCGCCCCGCAGACCTGGGGGTCATTCCCGCCTCCTATGAGCAGCAGCGGCTGTGGTTTCTGGACCAGTTGTACCCGGGCAGCGCGGCGCACAACGTACCGGCGACGATCCGGGTGCGCGGGCCGCTGGACGCCCAAGCCTTGCAGCGCACGCTCGACGATGTGGTTCGGCGGCACGAGGCACTGCGGACGACTTTCGCCATGCAGGGGGAAGCACCGGTACAAGTGATCGCTCCGGCGCTGGAGTTGCCGCTGCCGGTGACCGACTTGTCGACGCTGCCGCAGGAGGAGCGGAACGCCCAGGCCGAGGTGCTGGCACAGCAGGAAGCCGAAATGGCGTTCGACCTGACGGTGGGACCGTTGGTAAGGGCGCGGCTGCTGCGGCTGCACGAAAGCGAGCACATCATTTCCGTTACCGTCCATCACATCGTGTCGGATGCCTGGTCGATGGCGCTGTTCGTGCGCGAGGTGGTGGTCCTGTACCACGCTTACACCGAGGGCGAAACGTCGCCGCTGGAGCCGTTGCCTATTCAGTATGCCGACTACGCGCACTGGCAGCGGCTATGGCTCGGTGAAGACGTGCTGCAGGTGCAAATCGACTACTGGAAGCGGCAACTGGCCGGCGCGCCGGCGCTGCTGGCCCTGCCCACCGACCGGGAGCGACCAACAGTACGAAGCCAGCGCGGTGCAACGCTGAATTGCAGGGTGCTGCCGGAGATCACGGCGGGGCTGCATGAGGTCGCAAGGCGGACGCATTGCACACTGTTCATGGTGCTGGCGGCCGCGTTCAACGTGCTGCTATGGCGATCCAGCGGGCAGGACGACATCTGCATAGGCACGCCCGTCGCGAACCGCACGAGGCCGGAGCTGGAACTGCTGATCGGCCCGTTCATCAACACCCTGGTGCTGCGCACCCGACTGCGCAGCGAGGCCTCGTTCATCGAATTGCTGGAGCAGGTCAAGCAGACGCTTCTGGATGCTCATGGGCACCAGGACGTGCCGTTCGAGTTGCTCGTGGAAGCGCTCAAGCCGCCGCGTGACACCAGTTGCTCGCCGCTGTTCCAGGTGCTGCTCGTGTTGCAGAACGCGCCGACGGAGGCGTCGGAAGCGGCGAAATCGACGTTCGAGCCCCTGGGCAGGATCAACACGCACGCCAAGTTTGACCTCACCCTGAACATCACCGAGGAGGGCGACGGGCTGCGGGCCGAGTTCGAATACAGCACCGACCTGTTCGACCGAAGCACCATCGAACGCATGGCCGGGCACTTCGAGCGGCTGCTGCAGCACGCTGCGGCCCAGCCGTGGACCGCGCTGGGCCGGTTGCCCATGCTCGACGAGCGCGAGCGCGCCGATCTCCTGCACCGCTTCAACGACACGGCGGTGGCGTACGAGCCGCAGTGCGTGCATCACCTGTTCGAGGCGCAGGCGCGGCGTACGCCCGATGCGCCGGCCGTGGTGTTCGGAGGCGCCAGCCTGAGCTATCGCGAGCTCGACGAACGGGCCAACCGGCTGGCCCATCACCTCATCGGCCTGGGCGTTCGACCCGATGCCCGCGTGGCCATCGCCATGCAGCGCGGCATGGAACTGCCCGTCGCGCTGCTGGCCACGCTCAAGGCCGGTGGCGCGTATGTCCCGCTGGACCCGGACTACCCGGCCGAGCGGCTGGCCTACATGCTCGACGACTGCCGACCGATGGTCCTGCTGCTCGACGCCGGCACGCGCGAGGCCCTCGGCCCGCTCCCGGCGGGCCTGCCCGTGCTCGACGTGGCGGACGATGCCGCCTGGCGCGGCCTGCCGGCACACTGCCCGGACAGCGCCGCACTCGGGCTCACGCCCGCGCATCTGGCCTACGTCATCTACACCTCGGGCTCCACGGGACGACCCAAGGGCGC
>CBINBY010000147.1:0-9539 GCA_966248995.1 uncultured Burkholderiales bacterium
GTCGGGTGCGCAGGCGGATCTGTTGTTCGCCGTCCACGTATCGGGGTGAGCTCCCTAGCCATAGGGGGGCATGTCGCGTGACTGGGTCTATAGGCTCCGCACCCTGCATAAGCATCAAGCATGGGAGGAGAGTCATGGTGACCAAACCGAAACGCAAGGATGTCACGAAAGCACCGACCACCGTACCGACCACACCTTTGGCCAAAGACCTTGTCATCCTCGACAAGCTGACGTCGCGCGCGCCGTCGGACCTAACCAACCTCTTCGACAGCACCAAACCCGGCAAGCCGGTGGTGCGCCCGGGCGATCTGCTGGCCTTGCGGGTCGAGTTGGTCAACATGAAGGTGACACCCGGCAAATCGGGTAATCCGCCTGAGATGGCCCATGGCGGTTCGGGCGATGCCTTCATCGTCCTGCACTACCCGCCACAGTCGATCGCTGAGCAGGTCTTTTTCGAGACGGCCCCGGCCGGCATGAACACGCCGGACCTGCCACCGGGCGCGAAGGACAAGACCGCTGGCGCGGTGGACAGCGGCGTCGAGCCGCCACCCATCCGCGCGCGCATCGCGGGCGAGTCACGCGTGGCCTTCAAGGTACCTGCTGGCTTCAAGGCGCCCTACAACCTGGCCGGCGTGCTCGACGCCTGCGAGGATCTGTCCCTGCGTGTGCCGGCCAATGCGCTGCCGCGTTCGCGCGGTTTCGACATCGTCAGCAATCCGGGCCGCATGGCTGTCAAGGACTTCGCCAAGCTGTCTTCGACGCAGAAGGTGCAGTTGGGCAATCTGGCACTGCGCACCATGCAGCTGACCATGACCGAAGGCGTGGCCTCCACCACGCTGGCCTCGCGCGTGTCGCAGAACGCGGCGATGCCGGGGCAGGTGGTCGTTGCGAACCCCGGCAAGGTGGCGGCCCGCCCACCCCGACCCGCTTCGCCTGGTGCGACGCAGACCGCCATCGAGATGCCCTGGCGGCTCATCCTCTCTCCACATGATGGCGAACGCTTCCGCCACGCCGCCTTGCCCGTCACCTCGTCGGTCACGCAGCGCACCGAGCTCTGGCATTCGCGCCTCATCACGGCACCGGATGCCAAGGGCCACTACATCGAGCCGCCCAGGCTCGATCCCAGCCGCACGCTGCGCGCCGTCTGGGCGCTCACGGGCGAGAACTCCGACAAGACGATGAGCGGCGAGTTTCCCACCGCCGCGGACCTGCCGACGACCTCCCAGCTCACCACGCCCTTCCTGGCCACGCTGGACGACTTCGACCGCTTCCAGATCGCGCACCTGTCATCCAACTTCTCGGTGAGCAACTACGAACCCGAGCCTCTGGACACCAACCTGCTGATGCTGTCCGCACTGGGCGGCTGGCTCGATGCGCGCGGCGCCTGGGAGCCTCCCGGCCTGTCGGTCGAGGAATGGGTGCACCGCGGAACGATGGGCCGTGACCACTACGTGCGCGTCGTCTACAAAGGCTTCCTGTACCCCTTCGGGCACCGCGTCGCGCTGGTCAAGGTCAGCGAACGCAAGTTTCACAACGGCAAGACCAACACCCAGGCGCTGAGTGGCAACCCGGCCTACCTGCGCCAGCGAATGTTCATCGTGATCCGCGAGCGCGAGCGTGCCTACGTAGATCCTTCGCTGACGAGCACCGACGGCAAGCGCGCCTTCCAGCGCCAGTTCCCGTTCAACAACGTGCGCATCCTGACGGCGGTTACGCCCAATCTGGACCAGCCCACAACGGCACCCGCCAAGATCGGCACCAACGGCCAGAGCATGTTCTGGCCCTGCGTCAACGGCCAGCCCTTTGCCTTCCGCTGTGTCGGCACCGACATCGACAGCCGCAAGGTGCAGTTCGAGCTGCCCCTGATCTTCATGGACAACTCCAAGGCCAGCCCGCGCAAGAAGTCAGGCAACAAGCTGGTGCCCGACTTCCCTGCAGCGGAAGCCAACGCCCAGGCGGCCACCACGGAATGGCTGTCGCGCTCGGACGCGGGCAAGCCGCGCCGCGTGGCCGATCTCAAGCGCCAGCGCATGGCTTTGGCGCCAAGCGTGAAGTCGGGCGACACGGCCGGCGAAATCGAGACGATGAGCTTCGGCGGCGAGTTCGAGGCCAAGAGTAATGGCCTGCGCACGTACTCGAAGAATCTGCAGCGCCCGGTGTTCTATCCCAGCGTGACCGAGACGCGCGTGCGCATCGCCGCGATGGCGCAGCTCACCGGCGCCAATGCCGGCAACCTCGTCAAGTGGAGCCCCGCCTACCTGCAGCACGGCTTCGATGCACCGGGCACGGCGGCCAACCTGCTGAAGAACAAGGGTCAGGTCTTTGCCGAGATCGTGGCAGAGAACAACATGGGCATGCTCGACTTCTCGAGCCAGGGCGACCGCTCCGGCGGCTTCGTGATGCCCAACCTCAAGCCCAGCGGCCTGTCGCGCCTGCTGGGCCCCGTCAGTGGTCCGCTGGACAAGATCATCTCGGGCGCGCCGGTCGGCGGCACCGACATGTTCCCGACCTCGCTGAGCGACTTGCCACTGCCCCTACTGTTCGGCTGCATCCCGCTCGGCGAGATCTTGCAGGCCATGGCCGGCGGCGGCGACAAGATGCCGAAGTTCGCATCGGAAGCAGCCGACAAGCTGGAGACGTTTTTCAACGCGCTCACCCGCGCCTACAGCTTCATCCAGCAGATCGGCTCGCAAAGCGGCTCGCTGGCGCAGGCCGCGGTCGATGTGGTCAAGGGCATGGTGCAGGATCTGCTGGATCAGGCACTGGCGCTGGCCGCCGCCGAAGCCGCGCCCGTCAAGCAGGCCTTGAACGATGTGAAGGCCGCGCTGGATGCCGTGCGCCAGAAGTTCGACAGCTTCGTCGCACAGCAAGGCGACGGTAGCCTGCCGTCCATCGAGCAGGTGGCCGCCACGCTGCAGGGCGCCAACGCCACGCAGCTCACGCAGAAGATCGACCAGGCTATCGCCGCGCTGGAAAACCTGCGCGCCAAGGTGCAAGGCGCGCCGCTGCCTTCGGGCTTCAAGCAGAGCGTGCTGTCGGCCACCACGCAGGGCAAGACCTTCCTCAACGACTTCAAGGCCATCCTGGCCATCGTCAGCGCCGCCAAGGCCCTGTTCGACACGATCAAGGCCATCGTCGAAGACCCGGAGGTCTTCACCAAGCCGGCTGAGCTGGGCGACAAGCTCACCGCGATCAAGAACGCGATCGGCCCGCTGCGCAACGGCCTGGCCGGCTTCCGCCTGCTCGACGGAGCGCCGAAGAAGACCGTGCTTGGCGCGCTCGATGGCGTGTCCGATGTGCTCGATGTGGCAGAGGACCTCACCCAGATTCTCGAAAACCTGCTCGGCGACGAACTGGTCGTGCGCTTCGACTGGAAGCCAGAGATCGACAACTGGGCCTTGCCAGGCGCCAGCAAGGTGACCGATCCCATCTTCCGCGCCAACGACAAGCACGGCTTCGTCATCGCAGTGGAAGCGAAGATGAAGAAGAGCGGCGGCACGCCCAAGATCGGCGTGGTGTGCAGCCTCAAGCACTTCGACCTCGTGCTGATCAACCCGGCAGCCTTCCTCGAACTCAACTTCGAGAAGATCGAGTTTGCGATCGATTCGTCGGCCAAGATGAACGTCGACGTGCTGCTGTCGGACATCAAGTTCGTCGGTCCGCTGTCTTTCGTCGAAACACTGAAAGACCTGATCCCGCTCGACGGCTTCTCCGATCCGCCATACCTCGACATTTCGCCCTCGGGCGTCGATGCCGGCTTCAACATGGCCCTGCCCAGCATAGCCGTGGGCATGTTCTCGCTGAGCAATCTCAGTCTGGGGGCGGGCTTCACGGTGCCCTTCATCGGCCAGCCGCTGTCGGTGCGCTTCAACTTCTGCACGCGCGAACAGCCGTTCAACCTTACGGTCTCGCTGTTCGGCGGCGGCGGCTTCTTCGGCATCACCATCGATCCACACGGCGTGCAGATCATGGAGGCGGCCTTTGAGTTCGGCGCCAGCATCTCGATCAACCTGGGCGTGGCCTCGGGCGGCGTGTCGGTCATGGCCGGCGTCTACTTCCGCATGGAGCAGGATGCCGCCTCCCTCAGCGGTTACTTCCGCCTGGCCGGTTATGTGAGTGTGCTGGGCATCATCTCGGCCTCGCTGGAGCTTTACCTTGAGTTGCACTACGAGTTTGAAACCGGCAAGTGCGTGGGCAGGGCTGAGCTCACCATCGAAATCTCGATCTTCTGCTTCTCCAAGAGCGTCACGGTCAGCTGCGAGCGCAAGTTCGCCGGCTCCAACGGCGATCCGACCTTCCGCCAGCTCATGGGCATCGACCCCGAGTTGTCGCTGGTGGATGAACTCAACCAGATCAACGCCAACACCGATTACGCCTGGCGGGAGTACTGCGAGGCCTTCGCCTGAAGCGAAGCGCATCCACCGCTGTTCGAACGAAACCACACACAGAGCCACATTGAATCGAGACTGACATGGCCAAGCAAAAGATCGTATGGACGGCCCTGCCCAACGGGCGCGTCGAAGAAGGTCCTCAGGCGGGTCAGCTGCGCGTGTCGCTGGTGGCCTCGCCCCGGTTAACGCCGCAGAACGCCACCGAGCAGCGACTGAGCGCGCCCGGCTACAAGGACTTCCACAACTGGCCCAAGACCCTGGAAGCGGCGCGCTTCTTCCTGCGCGTGGGCGCCAACGTGGTGCCGCTGGAGGTGCTCAGCAAGCCCGACGCTGGCTTGTGGGACGAACTCTTTCCCGCCACCACGCCTATCGAAGGCTTCGTCTTCAAGGACATGAGCCAGGTGAACCTGCGCTCCTACGCGGTGCGTAACGTGACGGGCTTCCTGCGCCGCCACTATGGCAACCTGGCCTCGCAATCGGCCGGCACGCACCCTACGCTTTTGCCCTGGCAGAGCGCGCACGGCAGCCTCAAAGGCATGCTGACCGACCTGGGCACGCAGACGCAGAAGATCAACTTCGGCAATCGCTCCATCGAAATGCCCTTGCCCGGCTTCGACCGCTTCTTCGACGACAAGAACGAAGCCCAGCTCGAACGCCTGCTCGACGGCATGGTGTTCGGCCCGGACGGCAAGTACCGCGCGCCGGTCGTCGGCGTGGATGGCAAACCGCAGTCGTCCAAGGTCTTTCCCATCCGATGCCTGCCCGCCGACTGGCAAGACCCCGCTTCTAACGGCCCCGATGCGGTCGTAATGAAGCAGTTCCGCTCCGCCGACGAATACACCTTCTACCAAGCCAACCGCTTCTACCACCGCACGCGTCCAACCGATGCGCAAAAGCGCATGCGCCGGCCCAACTTTCAGAACGTGCCCGACGCACCCAAGGCCAATGACTTCGATTTCCATCGCATCGTCGCCTCCTTCGCCGACTATCCCGAAGTGATGCGCGCGCTCGGTCTGGTCATCGACTGCGCACTGCCCAAGTCCAACCCCCTCCTCACGGCACTGGGCAACAAGGCCCTGGCCGATGGCACCTTCGGTGTCGACGTGGTCTGGAGCAACGGCCACAACGGTGACAACGACGCCTATCCCAACACGGCATGGCGTGTCACCAAGGGCCGCTTCGTCACCCGCGCCCGTACGACCGACCACATCGACGGCCTGCTGCAACTGGAGGGCGCGCACGACCGCACCCTGGCCGCGCCGCAGACCGCCGCCAAGCCCCTGCGCAGCGATTTCGATGTCTACCAGATGGACCCGGACGGCGCCTCTATCAAGACGACGAACTTCCTTGTCACCGCGCAGAACCTTGTCGGCAAGAGCCTCAAGCCCGGCAGCCATGGCGACGTCACTTACACCACGGGAGACAAGCAGCCCGTGGCGGCACTGCGCAGTGGTGGCCTGGGCGTGTCCCGCCATGGACGCGCGGCCGAAGTCGCGATGACGGCCGCATCGGCGGCGCTCAAGAACGCGGCGATGGAAGCCTCGGCCGCGCAGTCGCGCAACATCGTGCTCTTCACCGAAGACGTGATCCGTGGCTACCGTGTCGACGTGCAGAACCAGGACAAGTGGTTCTCGCTGTGCCAGCGCGAAGGCGACTACAGGCTGATCAAGTCCGACAAGACCCTGAGCACCAAGCCCGACGAAGGCTATGTGAAGGGCGCCTCCACCACCAGCGACGGCAGCGACGACCACTACCTGCATGAAAGCCTGTTTCGCTGGACGGGCTGGAGCTTGGTGGCCGAACGCCCGGGCCGCACCATCCGCTCGACGGACACCGGCGACGGCGGCCTGCAAGGCGAGTCGATCGAGAAGGTGGAAGACGTGGCCGACAACGGCAACGGCCTCGCGGTGAAGTTCCGTGCGCGCAAGGGCACGCTGCCGCGCCTGCGTTTCGGCAGCGACTACCGTTTTCGGGCCCGCACAGTCGACCTTGCCGGAAACAGCCTCAAGCTCGAAGACAAGGACCTGGCCCCACTCGAGCAGGCCAGCGAACAGGTCAGCTACTTGCGCATGGAGCCGGTAGACCCGCCCGCCCTGATGCAGCGCCACCGCCACAGCGAAGGTGAATCGCTGGAGCGTATGGTCATCCGTTCCAACTACGACAAGAACCCCAAGGATTACCTGAAGACGACCGACTTCGAGACGGCCGTCACCGACCCGCGTTCGGTCGACTTCGAATACGTGGAACTGAATGAGCGCCACGTCGTACCGCCCAAAGCCTCGCAGTTGCAATGCGAACAGCACGCTTTGTTCGACGCCATCACTGCTGCCGGCACGCCCGATGCCATCAAGAAAGCCTATGAAACGGCGGCCCGCGAAGCCGGCACGCTGTTCGACCACACGCCGGGCTCGGCCATCGAACTGATCACGCCCACCGTGAGCAAGGACGTGGCGCAGACCAGCACCGTGCCGCCCTCGCTGCCATCGCGCGAGCACCCGACCGGCGAACGCCTGGTTGGCGGCCAGTACATCATCCACCGCGAAGAACACGTCGACACGCCTTACCTGCCCGACGGACCGTCAGGCGGCTTCGCACTGCGCGAACACGCGAGAGGCGATTTCAGCCGCATCGGCATCACCCAGCCCATGGTGCTGGGCCCGGATGCTGTCGTGGTGCGCGCGCCCAACGAAGAACTCGTGCTCATGGTGCGCCATGGCAAGGCATGGCCAGACACGCAAGGCCTGCGCATCGTTCTTGCCGAGCGCTCTCACACCTTCGACGACGGCCCGTGCTCGGAGCAGTTCCCCGACGATGGCCGCCCCAAGTGGGACACCACCAAGCGCGTGCTGACGCTGTTTGTGCGCAAGGGCCACATCGTGCGCCTGCGCTATGCCAGCTTCATCGATCCGAAATTCATCAACCACTTCGCGCTGCCACGTTGGACCAACTCGGCGGGCGAGCGCAAGTTCGTCGAGACCATGGCCATCATGGGCGCGCACTGGATGCTCACCCCCTACCGCTCTCTGGTGCTGGTGCACGCCACGCAGCAGCCGGTGTGCACGCCCAAGCTGCAGAAGGTGAGTTACAACGCCCGCGCCGCCGGTGAAACCCACGCCGATCTGGATGCCAATGTGCAACTGCATGGCGCCTCCTCGGGCAAGTTCGAGGTGGTGGCTGAGTGGTCGGAATGGGTGGACGACATCAACCAGCCCGAACCCAAGCTGATCCAATGCACAGCCCACCTGGCTGAAGTGCCGCTGCCCGAAAACTCTGTCAACAACTTCATGCTGGCCGCGATGGCCGAGACCCACAAGCCGCCGGTAGGCAATGCCTTCGGCAGCAGCAACAACCAGCGCTTGAAGGGCAACCGCCACGAATTCGGCGACACCAAGTTCCGTCTGGTGCGCTACAAGCTCGAAGCCACCACGCGCTTCCGGGAGTACTTGCCGCCGGCCTTGTATGAAAAGAAGGATCTGACCATCCGCGTGGGTCCACCTGCGCTGGAATCACTGGCCTTAATCGGTGCCGTTAACGACCCCGGCGCACCGGTGCTCTTCAACGTGTCAGGCGCGACGCCCAACGGCACACTGGTCAAGAGCACGGCCGTGCCCGATGTGCCTGGCATCGTCTATGTGGTGCCCACTTTTAGGTGGGTCCACGGCAACCAGGATCCGCGCACCACGCAGCAGACCAGCACCCGCCACGGCAACGGCCTGCGCGTGTACCTGGAACGTCCCTGGTTCAGTTCGGGCGACGGCGAACAGTTGGGCGTGGTGCTGCTGGCAGAAGGCGGCCGCTTCACCGACATTCCAGAAGCCATGCTGCCCTACGTGACGCAATGGGGCCTCGACCCGCTGTTCGATGCCGACCTGCCCAAGTCCGTCACCAGGGCCACCGACTTCACGACCCGCGTGAGCAGCGAAACCGGAATCAAGCTGCAGGAAACGCAGATGCCCGTGCAAATCGTCGGGCACCGAGTGCAATGGGACGCCGTGCGCCAGCTCTGGTATGCCGACATCGAACTCGATGCCGGCACAGCCTACATGCCTTTTGTGCGCTTGGCGCTGGTACGTTATCAGCCTCATTCCATCGACGGTGCAAAGATCTCGCGCGTGGCCATGGCCGAGTTCGCGCAGATGCTGCCGCGCCGGCGCGCGGTGCTCAGGCGCACGAGCGACATGGCCGTGCACGTAAGCTTGCACGGCCCGGTGCCCGACCATGGGCCGATGCAATTCCAGAACGACTCGGCGCACCTGAATATCTCTTTCGCGCCCCCGCCTGGTTCGGTGCTGGAATCAGGCCGCAACAAGGTGGAGCTGGTGCTGCAGACCCGCGATGCTGCCATCGACAGCGACCTGGCCTGGCAAGACGTGGCCACCTTGGCCGAGCACCTGGCCTTGCCACCGGGCGCGAAGATCGATCGTGTGCCGGGTGGCATCTTCGCCGGGCCAGCCGCAGCCGCGCCCACCACCGTGACGAAGAGCGGCACGCTGGGCAGGAAGCAAACGTTCGCCGACAAGCTGGAGATCGCGCAGCCAGGCAACGTGTTCGGCGGCAAGACGCTGGAGGACATCGTCGAAGCGCTGGACCCGGCGGTGTGGGAGGCCGATGTGAGCCTGACGGCAGGGCAGATCGGCAGCCAGCCCGCGCGCCTGGTGCTACGTGAGTTCGAGCGGTACTACACCGACCGCACGATTCCCGACAAGCGCGGCAGCCAGACGTTTCGCAAACGCGTGGTGGAAGAGCGGCTGGTCTACGCGGAGTTTTTCCCTTTGAATTGACGGTCGAGCCGATGAGGGAGTCGTCCCGGCCTCTTACGTTGCCACATCAAGGGCATCGTAGCTTAGGCGCAGACCCGCCTGACCAATCGGTTCCTGAGGCAATCCACGGACTGTTCCAAGTCGCCAAGCGCCTGCCGAAGGCTGCAAGGACCTCGATGGCTGCATGGGGGGCGGCGCCTTCGCTCGCACTGGGTCGACCGTGCTCGCCGGATCGAGGCCTTCCTGCATGAGTGGGGCGGCCGTCGTCATGCCGGACGGCACGCGCTCGGAGGGCAAGACCCGACACCTACGCCTGCTGCGTCGAGGGCCTGCTTGAACCACACCGGCTATCGAGGAGGCATGTTGGCTTGAGTCAGACGGGTGTGGT
>CBINBY010000148.1:0-9525 GCA_966248995.1 uncultured Burkholderiales bacterium
CAATCGTCTTGGCAACTCGCATCGCTCCAGCCTCCTGCACGATTGGAGAAGGCCGCCGACGATAAGTTCAGAAACTTCACGTGCACTGCACTAGCAAGCGCGCGCGCGTGTCGCGACACGTTTAGTCGAGCCTGCCCGACTTGCCGAATAATCAGTTGCAGGTGGAAAGTCCAAGCGTGACAAGCCGCACGGAGTGCTTGTCGACACACCACGTATCACTCGAATACGGGGAGTTGTTTGCGCATAGGGCGCGGGCACCAACTTCTATACTCGCCGGCACCAGAGCTACCGATTTCCCAACCATGTGTGGCGTTGCGGGATACTGGCATCTCGGCAATCGCCCCGTGGATGGTGCCGCGTTGCGTCGCATGACGCGTGCACTCGCACATCGCGGCCCCGACGACGAGGGCTATCACGAAGCCCCAGGCATTGCGCTGGGGCACCGGCGACTGGCGATCATCGATCTCGACAGCGGGCAGCAGCCGCTGTGCAATGAAGACGGCAGCATCTGGGTCGTCTTCAACGGCGAGATATTCAACTACCTGGAGTTGCGCGCCGACCTCGAGAAGCGCGGCCATCACTTCAGGACACGCAGCGATACCGAGACCCTGGTCCATCTGTACGAGGAAAAGGGCCTCGCCTTCGTGGACGAGTTGAATGGCCAGTTTGCGATCGTGTTGTGGGACGCACGGCGCCGTCGCTTGGTGCTGGTGCGCGATCGGGTGGGCATACGTCCGCTGTTTCATGCCACTTTGACTGACGGTACTGTTCTCTTCGGTTCGGAGATGAAGGCGCTTTTCGCACATGGTGCGTTAAGGCCGGAGGTCGACCCAGTGGCTGTCGGTCAGATCGCCAATTTCTGGGTCAGTGTGCCGCCGCGTACCCCGTTCAAGGGCGTCGAGGAATTGGCTCCCGGCCGCATGCTCGTTTTGGAAGAGGACGGGCGCCGCACGTTGAGCACCTACTGGCGGCACCAGTTTCCCGCCGAGCATGATTACGAGGAGCGCTCCTTCGAGTACTGGAAGCAGGAGTTGCAGGCTGTGCTGCACGATGCCGTGCGGCTGCAGTTGCGTTCCGACGTGCCGGTCGCGGCGTACCTCAGCGGCGGTCTGGATTCGTCCATCCTGACGGCGTTGGTCCAGCGCCATCACATCCAGGACCTCACCACCTTCTCGGTCGGCTTTGCCGACGCCCGTTTCGATGAGCGCGAGTTCCAGCAGCAGGTCGTTCGTCACCTGCAGACCCGCCATCGCTCGGTGGAAGTCACGGGCGATGACATCGGCCTCGCGCTGAGTGACGTCGTCTGGTATGCCGAGCGGCCGATGATGCGCACTGCGCCGGCGCCCTTGCTCCGCCTGTCCAAGCTGGTGCGCGACAGCGGGATCAAGGTGGTGCTGACGGGCGAAGGCGCCGACGAGCTGTTCGGCGGCTACAACATTTTTCGTGAGGACAAGGTGCGCCGCTTCTGGGCGAGGCATCCCGATTCGCCCTGGCGACCGGCGCTCCTGTCGAAGCTGTATCCCTACATCGAGCGAGACGCCAAGACGGATGCGTTCTGGCGCATGTTCTTCCGCGCCGGCCTCGAAGAAACGACCGATCCTTACTACTCGCACCGCCGCCGCTGGCACAACACATCGCAGATCAGGCGAGTGTTCACGCCTGAGTTCCGTGAGCAGATGCACGGCGACGAGGCGATGATGGCCGAGCTGGAAACCTACCTTGACCCGGGCCGCGAGCGCTGGCATCCCTTGTGTCGAGCGCAGTACCTGGAGATGAGTCTGTTCATGTCGGGCTACCTGCTGAGCTCGCAGGGTGACCGCGTGATGATGGGGAATTCCATCGAAGGGCGAGTGCCCTTCCTCGACCATCGTGTGATCGAGCTGGCTGCACGCATTCCCCCGCGGCTCAAGCTCCGCGTGCTGGAGGAGAAGTACATCCTCAAGCGTGCGTTCGAGGACATCCTGCCTCCCGCTGTTGCTGCGCGGCCCAAGCACCCGTATCGGTCGCCGATCTCGGAATGCCTGAACGGCAATACGGATCATCTTGCCGCTTCGTTGCTGCGTCCCGACGCGCTGCGTCAATCGGGTTTCGCCAACCCCGATGCCATCACCAAGCTGCTGTCCAAGGCCTCTCCAGGAGGGGCGGGCTTGGGCGAGCGCGACGAAATGGCGTTGGCCACGGTGGCCTCGCTGCAGCTCTTGAATCACTTGTTTGTCGAAAACTCCATAAGCACCCATCGGGAGCGCCACCATGAACCAGGAAGCCCAGTTGCGCAGTGAAATCCGACAGTTCGTCCAGAACGAACTGTTGATGGGGGACATAAGTGCCATGCTCGAGGACGACGAGTCCTTCCTCGAGACCGGGACGATCGACTCGACCGGCGTGCTCGAAGTCGTGATGTTCCTGGAGCAGAGCTACGGCATGAAGGTGCATGACCGGGAGATGCTTCCAGAGAACCTGGACTCCGTGAATCGGCTGGTGCAGTTCATCATGCGCAAGCAGCATGCTGCTTGACCGGACCCTCCACGAGTGCGCTTGCAGGCATCCGGACAAGCTTGCCCTGGTGTGCGGCGATAGACGCGCCACCTATGCGCAAGTCAACGACGGTGCCAACGCCTTGGCGCACGGTTTTCGTGAACTGGGTCTGCAGCGCCAGCAGCGGGTGGTGATCTTCCTCGACAACTCGGTCGAGGCGGTGCAGGCCATCTATGCGGCGCTGAAGGCCGCCGGCATGTTCGTGGTGGTGAATCCCCAGACCAAGGGCGACAAGCTGGCCTTCATCCTCAACGATGCCGAGGCCAACATCCTGGTTACCACGACGCGGCTGTACGAGGCCGTCGCGAGCGATCTGAACGGCTGCGCGGCTTTGCGGCATGTCGTGCTTGCCGACCCCGATGGGCGGCCGGTGCCGCTGCCGACGAATGATGCGATGCGGGCGTCGGGCAAGCCAGTGCATGTTCTGGCCGAACTCGTGGCCGCGCAACCGACGCACCTTCCGCACAACCCCAACATCAACCTGGACCTGGCCAGCCTGATCTACACCTCGGGCTCCACCGGGCTGCCGAAGGGCGTGATGCTGACCCACCTGAACATGGTGACGGCTGCTTCGTCCATTACCGGTCTGCTGCACAACGTGCCGGACGACGTCATCCTGAGCCCGTTGCCCTTGGCCTTCAATTACGGGCTGTACCAGGTGCTGATGGCGTTCACCTTCGGCGGTACGGTGGTCCTGGAAAGACAGCTGGCGTACCCGTACCGCTACATCGAGCTGGTGCACAAGGAGAAGGTGACCGGGCTGCCGATCGTGCCGACGATCAGCGCGATCCTGCTCAGCTTGAAAGACCTGCAGCAGCACGACTTCTCCTCGGTGCGTTACCTCACGAACACCGCGCAGGCGCTGCCAGAGCATCACGTGCGTCGCCTGCGTGAGCTCATGCCGAAGGCGAAGCTGTACTCGATGTACGGGCTCACCGAATGCAAGCGCGGCACCTGCCTGCCGCCGGAGTCGATCGACCGCAAGCCGAATTCGGTTGGCGTTGCCATCCCGGGCACCGAGGCATGGATCGAGGACGATGAAGGTCGCCCGATCTCCGAACCTGGCGTTCCGGGCGAGCTGATCGTGCGCGGCGCGCACGTGATGGCGGGCTACTGGAAGCGACCGGAGGACACGGCCCGCGCACTGCGCTCGGGGCGCTACCCCTATGAACGGGAACTGCGCACCGGCGACCTGTTCCGCCGGGACGAGGACGGTGACCTTTATTTCATCTCGCGCCGCGACGACATCATCAAGACCGCCGGCGAGCGGGTGGGCCCGCGCGAGGTGGAGAACGTGCTGTACGAACTGGAGGCGGTGAAGGAGGCCGCGGTCATCGGCGTACCCGATGACGTGCTGGGCCGCGCGATCAAGGCTTTCGTGGCTCTGCGCGAGGGGGCCACGCTGACGGAACGCGAGGTGATCCTGTACTGCCAGCGGCGCCTGGAGAGGTTCATGGTTCCAAAGTACGTGGCGTTCGTTGCCGAGCTGCCCCGGACCTCCACCGGAAAGATCAGCAAACAAGGCTTGGCCTGAGGGCCGGGCATCACGAACCACGAGAGGAGTTCTGCTCATGCCATTCAGCAAGGACGAACTGCGCCTGGATTGCTCCGCCGAGGCGGACCGTATCGCGCAGGCGATGCGTCGCCAGCTGCGCGAGATCCGCCGCAAGGGCCTCGTTGTCGGGCTGTCGGGTGGCATCGACAGCTCCGTCACGGCGGGGCTGGCGGTGCGCGCGTTCGGGGCCGATCGGGTCTTGGGCCTGTGCATGCCGGAGGCCGATTCCGATCCGGAATCGCTCGCCCTGGGCAGTGGCCTTGCCCGCCACCTGGGCATACGCTGTGAAGTCGAGGACATCGCGCCGGCGCTGGCGGCTCTGAAGTGCTACGAGCGTCGCGATGCCGCGGTGGCACGGGTGGTTCCGGGCTTCGGCAGCGACTGGAAGTTCAAGATCGTGCTGCCGGGGCCTGAGCACGCGGGCATCAACTTCTACTCGGTGGTGGCTCGCTCGCCGCAAGGCGAGGAAGTCCGCGAGCGGCTGCCGCTGGACGCCTACCTGGCCATCGTGGCGGCCACGAACTTCAAGCAGCGGGTGCGCAAGATGGTCGAGTACCACTGGGCTGACCGACTGCACTACGCGGTCGCCGGCACGCCGAACCGGCTGGAGTACGACCAGGGCTTTTTCGTCAAGCAAGGCGACGGCGCTGCGGACCTCAAGCCGATCGCCCATCTGTACAAGAGCCAGGTTTACGAACTGGCGGCCTGGCTGGGCCTGCCGGAGGAGATCTGCCGCCGCAGGCCGACCACGGACACATACTCGCTGCCGCAGGGACAGGACGAGTTCTACTTCAGCCTGCCGTACGAACAGTTCGACATGTGCCTGTACGCGAAGAACCATGACATCCCGGCCTCCGAGGTGGCGGCGGCGACGGGTCTCACGGCGGAGCGGGTGGAGCATGTCTTCCGTGACATCGAGACCAAGCGCTCGACCACGCGATACCAGCATCTGGCGCCGATGCTGGTGACACCCGTGGAGGAGCTGAAATGGTGACCGAGGCCGGCCGCGGCACCTCGCCCGAAACGGGGGCGCCGGCGTCGCGGCTGAAGACGATGGTCTGGACCGTCCGCACCGAGCTGAAGGCCATGGCCCTGGCTGCGTTGTGCACCATGCCGTTTCGCCTGGGTGTATGGATGCGCGCCCGGCTGCTGCACGCGTTCCTGGGTGAGGTGGGCACGAACACGACGGTGCATACCGGCCTGCGCATCACGATGCCCCAGAAAGTGAGCATCGGCTCGAACTGCCATTTCGGGCCCGACGTCTTCATCACCGGGGGCGGCGGCGTGACCATCGGCGACTGGGTGGGCTTCGGACCGGATGTAAAAGTGTGGTCGGTCAATCATTGCTTCGATGATCCGAACACCCCATGGTTGTTGCAGGGATGGGAGAGCAAGCCGGTGGTGATCGAAGACGATGTCTGGCTGGCGGCGAACGTGTTCGTGATGCCTGGCGTGAGGATCGGCAGGGGCGCGATCGTGTCCGCCGGGGCCGTAGTGAGTAAGTCGGTGGCGCCCTACGCCATCGTGGCAGGCAATCCCGGCCGGGTGGTGGGGTGGCGCAAGCGTCCGGTCGGGGAGGCAGAAGAGGACAGGGCATGAGATTCCTTGCGATGCTGTGGGCAGCAGTGGGCGTGGTGACGGCCGGTCTCGCGGCGTGCTCATCAGGCGAGCGAGAGGAGGTGAAGGTGGATGCCATGGCGCTGAAGGCGGAATTGCAGGCGATCGGCCAGGCGCGAATCCTGTTCGCCCATCAATCGGTGGGGCGTGACATCCTGGCCGGCGTGCAGGCCCTGGCTCAGGAGGCGGGGGTGCCGCTGCACATACAGCAGATCGATGGGGTGCCGCCTGCCGGGCCGGGCCTGTTCCATGCGCAAGTCGGCAGCAATGGCGATCCGGATTCCAAGGTGGAGGCCTACGCCGGCCTGCTCGCCCGAACCGAACGACCCGCCTACGACGTGGCGGTGCTTAAGTTCTGCTATGAGGACCTAGAGCGAGGCGCCAAAGGCCAGACGGGGTTGCTGCACCGCTATGCCGCGCGCATGGATGAGTTGAAGTCGCTGCGGCCCGACGTGCGCCTCGTGCACGTCAGCGTGCCCCTGCGTGCCGATCCGCCCGGTTGGAAGACCACGCTGAAGCGCTGGCTGGGTCGCGAAACCTGGGAGGATGCCGACAACGTGAGGCGCAACCACTACAACGACGAGTTGCGGTCGCGCTTCGGGGGTAGCCACTTCTTCGACCTGGCCACGATCCAGTCCACGTTGCCGGATGGCGCACGCAGCGGCTTCACGCACGATGGAAAGACGGTGTACACGCTGGCACAGCCCTACACCCATGATGGTGGTCATCTGAACGAACTGGGGCGCCGCCAGGCCGCAGCCGCCTTCGTGCATACCTTGGCGCTCGCGCTCCCCGGCAAACGGTAGTCCGAAACGGACCGCTCGAATATTCCAAGACCAGGCAGCACGAGGCTTTTCGTCGCGCTGTGGCCGGGTGAGCCGGTGCGCGAGGCGCTGGCGAGGCACCAGGAGCAATGGCAGTGGCCGCCCAGCGCCTCGCCTGTGCGACGCGACAAGCTGCACATGACGCTGCATTTCCTCGGACAGGTGTCGCGAGCGCGCTTGCCCGAGTTGGCCCAGGGGCTGGCGGTGCCGATGGCGCCCTTTGAACTCCGCTTGAACTGCGATGAGTTGTGGCCCGGCGGGATCGCGGTGCTGAGCCCCACCGCGACGCCGGATGCGCTGCGGGACTTGCATGAGGGGCTGCACGAGGCGTTGCGGCGGCTGCAGCTAGATTCAGCTCGTGAGCGGCTGCGACCGCACGTCACTCTGGCGCGCCGAGCGGCGCATGCGGTGCGACCCGTGCCGGGTGTGGAGATCGCATGGCCCGTACAGGGCTATGTGCTCGTTGAATCGGAGTCGGCACCGTCGTCGGGCTACCGGGTGTTGCACAGCTTCAGCTGAGCCGGATGCGGTTCCGGTCAGTACACTAATAGGCCAACACGCGAACGCGTCAGAACGGGGCGCTGCTATGCAGCCGCACCATGGCGCCGTTCACCGGATGCTCCAGTGTCAACTCACTCGCGTGCAGAAGCATCCGCTCGTGGGCTGTGCCGCCATACAGCGTGTCACCCACGATGCGATGCCCGATGGCCAGCAGGTGCACCCGCAACTGGTGCGAGCGGCCAGTCACGGGTTCCAGCGACAGCCGCGTACGCTGCTGCACACGGTCCACCGACAACACGCGATAACGCGTGAGCGAGGGCTTGCCGTGGCTGGTGTCCACGCGCTGGCGCGGGCGCTGCGGCCAATCGGGGGCCAGCGGCAGGTCGATTTCACCTTCGGCATCGGACACCACGCCTTCCACCACAGCCTCGTAGCGCTTGTGTACCCGGCGCTGCGCAAACGCGATGCCGAGTTGCCGTTGCGCCGTCTCGCCTCGCGCCATGAGCAGCAGGCCCGAGGTCGCCATGTCGAGCCGGTGCACCACGCGGGCATCGGGGTACAGGGCCTGGGCTCGCGTGGACAGGCAGTCCTGTTTGTCGGCCCCCCGGCCGGGAACGGCCAGCAGGCCGGCGGGTTTGTCGAGTGCGATGAGCGCCTCGTCCGAGTACACGACCCGCGCCGTCAAAACTGCTCCACCAGTCCCGATTGCACCGCGGTCTCCGGGTTGGAGCCGGCATCACGCACACGCTGCACCGCTTCGTCGGCGCTCAGGCCCAGTCGCTTGAGGACACAGGCGGCCGCGCAGCCCGTGCGCCCGATGCCCGCGGCGCAGTGGATCATCACCGAATCGCCTGTCACGAGCGCCTCCACCGCCTGCGCAATGCCTTCCCGGAAGGCCACCGGGTCGTGCGGCAGCCCGAAGTTCTGCATGGGCAGATGGACCCAGCGGCACTCCAGCGAGCCTTCGCCGACGGCCTGCCAGTAGGCCGGCGACAGCGAAGCCACTTCTTCTGCTGGCGCCAGGCAAACGATCAGCCCCAGCTTGCGGCGCCGGGCCTCGGCAGCGAACTCGGCGTAGCGCTCGAACCGACCGGGCATGGAGCCGAGCCAAAGCTCGCCGGGGGCGCAATCGTCGATCGACACGGGTCGCATCGTCATGGGCCGATGTTGCCACCGCGAGGTGGCTGGTGCGCGGCGGTGCCGGACACCACCCGGCCGCGCGCGCGGCTTCCGCCCACCACAAGGGCGTGGGCGAAGATCAGCGGGCCACAGGCTGGCCGCGGGCACGCCACACCGCATTCCCCACGTCATCGGCGACCAGGAGCGCGCCGTTGCGATCGAGCGCCACGCCGACGGGCCGGCCGCGAGCCTCACCCTGCGGACCGAGGAAACCGGTCAGCACATCGATCGGAAGACCGGAGGGCCTGCCGTTCTCGAAGGGCACGAACACCACCTTGTAGCCGCTGGGGGGCTTGCGGTTCCAGGAGCCGTGCTCGCCGATGAACATGCCACCGGTGTACGGCGCGGGCAGTGAAGTCCGGTCGGCATAGGCCAATCCGAGCGCGGCGACGTGGGCGCCCAGCGAATAGTCGGGCTTGATGGCCCGCGCCACCAGCTCGGGCTGCGGCGGCTGCACCCGGTCGTCGATGTGCTGGCCGAACCAGCTGTAGGGCCAGCCGTAGAAGCCGCCCTCCTTCACCGAGGTGAGGTAGTCGGGCACGAGGTCGTTGCCGAGTTCGTCGCGCTCGTTCACCACCGTCCAGAGCGCGCCGGTCGAGGGCTGCCAGGCCATGCCGTTGGGGTTGCGCAGGCCGGTGGCGTACAGGCGCTTGCGGCCGCTGCGTACGTCGATCTCCCAGATGGCGGCGCGGCCTTCTTCCTCGGCCATGCCGTTCTCGGCCGCGTTGCTGTTCGAGCCGACGGTGACATAGAGCCGTGTGCCGTCGGGGCTGGCGATGAGGGCCTTGGTCCAGTGGTGATTGCGGGGGCCGGCCGGCAAATCGGTGAGCTTGGTGCCGGCGCCTGTGAGACGTGTGTGGCCCGGCTGGTAGGCGAAGCGCACGATGGCGTCGGTGTTGGCCACGTAGAGGTCGTTGCCGACGAGGGCCATGCCGAAGGGCGAGTTCAGGCCTTCGAGGAACGCGCTGCGCGTCTCGGCGATGCCGTCGCCATCGGCGTCGCGCAACAGGGTGATCCTGTTCGCGCTCGGCGTTCCCGAGCCGGCTTTCTTGATCATCGTGGCCATGATGCGGCCCTTGATGCCCTTGCCTTCCTCGGGGCGTGCGGGCGCATCGGTCTCGGCCACGAGCACGTCGCCGTTGGGCAGCACGTACAGCCAGCGCGGGTGTTGCAGGCCGCTGGCGAACGCGGTGACGGTCACGCCGGCCGGGGCGGTGGGCGCGGTCCCTGGAGGCCAGCCCTTGGCGTCGGCGACCTGGATTGAACCGCCCCGGATTTTGAGGAGGCTCCTTCGATTGAGAATGGAGCCAAGAT
>CBINBY010000149.1:0-9279 GCA_966248995.1 uncultured Burkholderiales bacterium
CCTTCATCGATGCCGAGCACGCGCTCGACGTGCAGTACGCGCAGAAGCTCGGCGTGCACTTGCAGGACCTGCTCATTTCCCAGCCCGACACCGGTGAGCAGGCGCTAGAGATCGTCGATGCCCTCGTACGCTCCGGCTCGGTGGATCTGGTTGTGGTGGATTCGGTCGCCGCGCTCACGCCGAAGGCCGAAATCGAAGGCGAAATGGGCGATTCACTGCCCGGCCTGCAGGCCCGGCTCATGAGCCAGGCGCTGCGCAAGCTCACAGCCACCATCAAGAAGACCAACACCATCGTCATCTTCATCAACCAGATCCGTATGAAGATCGGCGTGATGTTCGGTTCGCCCGAAACCACTACCGGCGGCAATGCGCTCAAGTTCTATGCCTCGGTGCGGCTGGACATCCGCCGCATCGGCAGCATCAAGAAGGGCGAGGAAGTCATCGGCAGCGAGACCAAGGTCAAGGTGGTGAAGAACAAGGTGTCGCCGCCCTTCAAGACCGCCGAGTTCGACATCCTCTACGGCGAGGGCATCAGCCGCGAGGGCGAGATCATCGACATGGGCGTGGAGGCGAAGGTGCTCGAAAAGAGCGGCGCCTGGTACGCCTACCAGGGCGAGAAGATCGGCCAAGGCAAGGACAACGCCCGTGAGTTTCTGCGCGAGAACCCTGAGCTCGCGCTGGAAGTAGAGAACAAGGTGCGCGAGGCGCTAGACATCCCGATGCGTGCCGGCGGCGAGGCTCCGGCGGTCGAGGCTGCCGGGGAGCCCGAAACCAAGACCGCTCGCGGCAAGGCGACGCGCGAGTAACACCGCGCTGCCTGCGTCCTCGCCATGGCGGCCGATGAGCCTTTCCCGTCCGCGCGTGGCGCAGCCCGCCGCTCGCTTTCCCTCAAGGGCCGAGCGCTCGCACTGCTGGCCCAGCGCGAGCACAGCGAAGCTGAGCTGCGCCGCAAGCTGTTGCGGCACGCTCATGCCGCGTCCGCGTCCGCGTCCGCGTCCGAGGCTGGCGGCAGCAAGGATTCGGGCGACTTTGACCCCGAAGCCGTTGGGGCTGGCGAAAGTGGGGTGGACGATGCCTCATCCCGCATCGACGAAGTGATCGAGTGGCTTCGGGCGCATCGCTATCTCGATGACCAGCGTTTCGTGGAGAGCCGCGTGCACATCCGCGCGGCACGTTATGGCAACCTCCGCATTCGCCAGGAGCTGGAACAGCATGGCCTCACCTTGCCGGAGGGGGCTGCTCAGGCATTGAAGGCTAACGAACTGGACCGGGCGCGTGAAGTGTGGCGGCGCAAGTTTGGCGTTGCGCCGGTCGGTCCGGGAGAGCACGCGCGGCAGGCACGTTTCCTTGCGCAGCGGGGGTTCTCAGCCGACGTGGTGTCGAAGCTGCTGCGCCCATCGCGGCGCGCGGCGCAAGAGGAGCCCGACATGCCGCCCGAAGGCTGAAGCGCTTCCCGTCTCGCCAGGCCGCCCGGCTCTGGCCGGCCCGGTGGCGAGGGGCGTCATGTTACATTGCGCGGCTGCCGGGGCAGTGCCCGCGCCTGTTCGCCAGGCGCTCCAGGACCGCCTGGCACCCGTGTGTTCACTCCAGGCCCCGCCAGCTTTTCCGATGGCCTTGCCCTCCGCCGCGCCTGAGCGCCAGCTCAAGCATCGCCGCAGCATCGACGTCCAGGTGTACGCCCGCGGCAATGGTCTTTGGGAAGTGGACGCCCGCCTCACCGATATCAAGACATCCGACCAGCCCATGGCAGATGGCGTCCGGCGCGCTGGCGAGCCGATCCATGAGATGCTCCTGCGCTTGGTGGTGGATGCGGAGCTGAACATCGTCGAGGCTGGTTCGCAGACGCTGTCAATGCCCTACCCCGGCCACTGTGACGGACATGGCGACCCGTATGCCGCCTTGACTGGTCTGAGTCTCAGGCGCGGCTTCCGCTTGAAAGTGCTCGAGCGCCTGCGCGGCGTGGCCGGCTGTACGCACCTCACCGAACTGAGCCTCGTCCTCCCGACTGCGGTGATCCAGGCCCTCGCTGGCGAAGTGATCGACACGAGCGAGGGCCATGCCGGTGAGCCCCCCTTCCAGATTGACCGCTGTCAAGCCCTGCGCGCTGACGGCGAGGTTGTCCGGCAGCATTACCCGCGCTGGTGGCGCCCAGTGCCCACCGACAATTCGCGCTGAGCCGGCAGGCCACTTCTCCTTTCGAAACTCGCAGAAAGTTCGCTATGAAGATCCATGAGTACCAAGGCAAGGAAATCCTGCGCCAGTTCGGCGTACCCGTGCCTCGGGGCTACCCCGCGTTCAGCTTGCACGAAGCTACCGAAGCTGCGCAGAAGCTGGGCGGCCCGGTGTGGGTGGTCAAGGCGCAGATCCATGCCGGGGGGCGCGGCAAGGGCGGCGGCGTCAAGCTCGCCCGTTCGCTCGACGAGGTGAAGTCGCTGGCCGGCCAGATCCTCGGGATGCAGCTCAAGACGCACCAGACCGGCCCCGAAGGCCAGAAGGTGAGGCGGCTGCTCATCGAAGAAGGTGCTGATATCAAGAAGGAGTACTACGTGGCCGCGGTGACCGATCGCGCCACGCAGAAGGTTGCCATGATGGCCTCGAGCGAAGGCGGCATGGACATCGAGGAGGTCGCGCACCACACCCCCGAGAAGATCATCAAGGTCTTCGTCGACCCGCTGGTCGGCATGACCGACGCCCAAGGGCTTGAATTGGCACGAGGCATCGGCGTGCCCGATGCTTCACAGTCGCAGGCGGCGGATGTCTTCAAGAAGCTCTACACCTGCTACATGGAGACCGACGCTTCGCTCGCGGAGATCAACCCGCTCATCCTCGAGGGCAACGGCAGCATCAAGGCGCTGGACGCGAAGTTCAACTTCGACTCCAACGCGCTCTTCCGCCATCCCGAGATCGTCGCCCTGCGCGACCTGGACGAGGAAGACCCCGCCGAGATCGAAGCCAGCAAGTTCGATCTCGCCTACATCCAGCTCGATGGCAACATCGGCTGCCTGGTCAATGGTGCCGGTCTGGCCATGGCGACCATGGACACGATCAAGCTGTTCGGCGGCGAGCCGGCGAACTTCCTCGACGTGGGCGGCGGTGCCACCGCCGAGAAGGTCACCGAGGCCTTCAAGATCATGCTGGCCAGCCCCAAGGTCAAGGCCATCCTCGTCAACATCTTCGGCGGCATCATGCGCTGCGACACCATCGCCGAGGGCGTGATCGCCGCGTGCAAGGCCGTCAACCTCAAGGTGCCGCTGGTGGTGCGCATGAAGGGCACCAACGAGGAACTGGGCAAGAAGATGCTCGCCGACTCGGGCCTGCCCATCATCAGTGCCGACACCATGGCGGAAGCAGCCACCAAGATCGTTGCCGCCGTCCAGTAATCACGCCCGCGAAAGAGCAAGACATGAGCATCCTCATCAACAAGGACACCAAGGTCATCACCCAGGGCATCACGGGCAAGACGGGCCAGTTTCACACCCGCGGCTGCCGCGACTACGCCAACGGCAAGAGCTGCTTCGTCGCCGGTGTCAACCCGAAGAAGGCCGGCGAGGACTTCGAAGGCATTCCGATCTACGCCAGCGTGCAGGATGCGAAGGCCGCCACCGGCGCCACCGTGAGCGTCATCTACGTGCCGCCGGCCGGCGCCGCCGCAGCGATCTGGGAGGCGGTGGAAGCCAACCTCGACCTCGTCGTGTGCATCACCGAAGGCATCCCCATCAAGGACATGCTGCTGGTGCGCAACCGGATGAAGCAGAAGGAGGCCGCTGGCGGAAAGAAGACGCTGCTGCTCGGCCCGAACTGCCCGGGCCTCATCACGCCCGACGAGATCAAGATCGGCATCATGCCCGGCCACATCCATCGCAAAGGGCGCATCGGCGTCGTCTCCCGCTCCGGCACGCTGACCTATGAGGCCGTGGCTCAGCTCACCGAGATCGGCCTGGGGCAGTCCAGCGCCGTCGGCATCGGTGGCGATCCGATCAACGGGCTCAAGCACATCGACGTCATGAGGATGTTCAACGACGACCCGGAGACCGACGCCGTGATCATGATCGGCGAGATCGGCGGCCCGGACGAGGCCGATGCCGCGCGCTGGTGCAAGGACCACATGAAGAAGCCCATCGTCGGCTTCATCGCCGGTGTCACCGCGCCTCCGGGCAAGCGCATGGGCCACGCCGGAGCGCTGATCTCCGGCGGTGCAGATACCGCAGATGCCAAGCTCGCCATCATGGAGGAGTGCGGCTTCAAGGTCACGCGCAACCCGTCCGAGATGGGCAGGCTCCTGAAAGGCCTGCTGTAAAGGAGATTCCTCGCGCAGCCGTATGTGGGCCGGCTGCAATCATCACGAGAACGACCTCGTTCCCGTCCGTACTACCACGGACGGGAGGGCAATCCTGCGCTGCCAAAATCCAGTAGCTTGAGATGGGGAGCCATCGGCTCCCTGGATCTTCCTACATGCGGGCTCCGCCATGGATATCACGACAGGCGCTTTCTGGGCCGCACTCGGCTCCATCATCCTTGCCAACGTCGTCCTTTCGGGTGACAACGCGGTCGTGATCGCGCTGGCTTCGCGGGCCTTGCCGCCGAGCCAGCAGAAGAAGGCCATCTTCTGGGGCAGTGCCGCAGCCATTGTGATGCGCATCGTGCTCACGCTGATCGCAGTCCAGATGCTCGAGTGGCCCTACCTCAAGATCGTTGGTGGCCTCCTGCTCGTGTACATCGGCGTGTCGCTGCTCAATGAGGACGAGGGCGACGAGGGGGGCGGTGAAGGCGTGGGCAGCATGGTGGCGGCGATCCGCACCATCCTGGTGGCCGACCTCGTGATGAGCCTGGACAACGTGATCGCGGTTGCCGCAGCTGCAAAGGGGAACACGCCGCTGCTGATCATGGGCCTGGCCATCAGCATTCCGCTCATCGTTTTCGGGAGCACCCTGCTGCTGAAGGTCATGGAGCGCTTTCCCATCATCATCACCCTGGGTGCCGCTTTGCTTGGATTCCTGGCCGGTGAAATGCTGCTCACGGACCCCGCAGTCGGCCAGCGGTTTCCGGAAATCTCCCATGATGTGATCAACATCGCCGGTGCAGTGGGGGCCGTTGTCGTAGTGGTGGTCGGCACGTGGCTGCAACGCCGAAGCCGGGCGCGCCAGTCCGCTCACGAAGGGGTTATTACTGCTCAGCATGCCGGGTCGCATGGCTATACTGGCTCGCAAGAAGGGGAGTAGCTCGACCCTAGCACCACGGGGTGTTGCCCCGGGTGTGAAAGTATCGGCAGGCCGTCAATCCGAAGCTGCATGCTTCCGGTCTGCCGGGCCATAACAAGCACTTCACGCCGAGCAAGACCTTCGAAGCAAGCCGCATGCATGTCGGCAGGCTCGAAGGCGTCCACCCGATAGGCCTCCAGCACTCCATGCGACTTGCACCGACTGTGCAAGAAGGTTCATGGAGACGGCATGGAAATCCTTTCCCCCGCGTGGCTGTCGGCACTTCTTGCCATCGTTCTGATCGACCTCGTCCTGGCGGGGGATAACGCCATCGTCATTGCGCTAGCCGCGCGCAACCTCCCCCAGCATCTGCGCAAGCGTGCCATCGTCTGGGGCACCCTGGGGGCCGTGGCGGTGCGAGCCTCGATGACCATCGGAGTGGTGTGGCTGCTGCGCATTCCGGGCCTGATGTTCGTCGGAGGTGTGGGCCTGGTCTGGATCGCCTACAAGCTGCTTTTGCCCGGCGAGTCGCACGGAGAAGGGGTGCATCCGCAGGCGACCACGTTCTGGGGCGCGATGAAGACGATCATCGTGGCCGACGCGCTCATGGGCATCGACAACGTGCTGGGCGTCGCCGGGGCCGCGCACGGAGCCATCGACCTCGTCATCATCGGCTTGCTGGTCAGCGTGCCTATCGTCGTTTGGGGCAGCACGTTCGTGCTGCGGCTTGTCGACCGCTTCCCGATCATCATCTACGGGGGGGCCGCGGTGCTCGCCTTCACCGCGGCTCGCATGATCGTCAGCGAGCCGTTGCTGGACGACGTGTTCGACCCCAGCACGCTCAACCGCATGCTGACCTACGCGGTGCTGATCCTCGGCGTGCTGACCGCCGGGTGGTGGGCCGCGCGCCGCCAGGCGCCACATCCTCACTCGCATGCGCACGCGAATCCGCCTGAAGCCACTTGAGCCCGTCCCCAACACCAGGAGGTTCCATGGAGAAGATCGCGGTCTTCATCAACGATGCGACCCATGCGCACCAGGCGCTGAAGCCTGTGCTCGCCACGCGAACGTCGGTGCACTGGATACTCGTCGCCTGCCCTCCCGCCCTCACGCGGCACATTGGACGGTGGGTCTCCAACAGCGCGCGGGAACAATGGCGTGAGCGGTGGGCGGCCGAGTTGTTCGTGCACCTGGAGCCGCAGTTGAAAGCGCAGCCTGGCTCTCGCGTAGAGAAGCTGATGGCCAGGCGGCCTCTTGTCGATGTGTCAGCGCGCCTGCAGGCGCGCTTGGGGCCGATGCGCCTCGTTGACGCACGCTGCCATCGGCTGGGCAAGGTGGAAGAGCCGATCACCGCGGACCAGGCCGTCAATGGCATCAGGCGCTGGGTCGCGCCGGTCGCCATCACGACGAGCCTGAGTGCAGTGCTGACGCTCGCCGACTGATCGCAGGAGACGTGCTGCGCGGGAGGGGTGCCACCTCTTCAACAACTCACGGCAGAGCAAGCGGCGGGTGAGCGAGCCTGTGCTAAGGTCCAGGCACATGTCTGCTGCGCAGTCGTTCATACAAGTTCTGATCGGGTCGCCCGCGTCGTCGACAAGTTCGCTGGTCGGCATGCTCATCGGGCTGGCGGTCGCCACGGTGTATCTGCTCGCGATCTCCGCCAGGGCGTCTGCGGGCATGGGGCTCGCGTTCTGCCTTGCGCTGCTAGGGATCAGCGCCGCGCTTCATCAGTTCGCTGGTCTCTGGTGGCCCGCGTGGCCTGCTGTGCTGGCCGTGCTTTTCGGACAGTGGGGCGTGAGCATCGGCCGGCGAGCGTCCCCGTCGACGCCCCCCGTGCAGCATCCACCAGCTCGACCCGAAGTCACTCCCGCTGTCGCTACGCAGCGTACGGCACAACCACCGGCACCCGCGCTTCCCGCCGCGCCTGATCGCAAGACCCTGGGCCGCTACCGGGTGGACCGGCAGGTTGGCCGTGGATCGATGGGTGCGGTGTACCTGGGACACGACCCGAAGATCGGTCGCCAGGTCGCGATCAAGACCATGGCGCTCGCACAGGAATTCGACGGTACTGAACTCACCGAGGCTCGGGCGCGGTTCTTCCGTGAGGCTGAGACGGCCGGCAGGCTCCAGCACCGAGACATCGTCACCATCTTCGATGCCGGTGAGGATCGCGACCTTGCCTACATCGCCATGGAGTACCTGCGTGGCCACGACTTGCAGCGCTACACCGCGCCCGGCCAGCTGTTGCCGGTGCCCGTGGTACTGCGCATCGTCGCGCGTGTCGCCGAAGCGCTGGCTTACGCGCACAGCCAGGGTGTGGTGCATCGCGACATCAAGCCAGCCAATGTGATGATTGATCCGACCGATGACACGGTAAAGGTTACGGACTTCGGGATCGCGCGCGTCACTGACTCGAGCCGCACCCGTACAGGCATGGTGCTAGGCACGCCATCGTTCATGTCGCCGGAACAGATGGCGGGGCGACGGGTGGATGGCCGATCCGATTTCTATTCACTGGGCGTGATGCTTTTCCAGCTGCTCACGGGGCGCTTGCCGCACAGTGCGGAGTCCATGGCGAAGCTCATGTACCAGATCGCCAACGAACCGGCGCCCGACGTGCGCAGCTTGCGGCCCGAACTGCCTGAAGCGCTCGCCAATGTGGTTGCGCTGGCGCTGGAGAAGCGGCCCGAAGTGCGCTATGGCGACGGGCGCCAGTTTGCCGAGGATCTCAAGGCCGTCGCCGCGACCTGGAGTCCGGCTGACGCTACTGCGCCCACCTCGGGCAACGCCGGCGTTCCCCCCAGAACCGATGCGTACGCCGAGACCGTGAAGATCGAACGCTCCGATCCAGGGCACAATTCCGGGCCTTGACGGTTGCCCAATCGCGCTGCGGCGCTCCTCATCGTCCACCCGTGAGCATGAGTTTCGAGTTCTATTGCGCCACCGATACTGGCCGTGCTCGCAACAACAACGAGGATTCCGTTGCGGTGGACGAGGCATCCGGCCTGATCGTCCTGGCCGACGGGATGGGAGGCTACAACGCGGGCGAAGTGGCCAGCGGCATGGCCACCTCCTTCATCAAGAGCGAACTGAGCCGCTGGCTGCTCGAGGCCTCGGCCACCGCCTCGGACACCGATGTGCGCCGCGCCATGGACATATGCGTCGACAACGCGAACCGCGCAATTTTCAACGCCGCCAATTCCAACCCGCAATATGCCGGCATGGGCACGACGCTCGTGGTGGCTGTGTTCCGCGACGGACGCCTTCTCATGGGTCATGTGGGCGACTCCCGGGGTTACCGTTTGCGCGGAGGTCGGCTGGAGCAGATCACGCACGATCACTCGTTGCTGCAGGAGCAAATTGACGCCGGACTCATCACCGCCGAGCAGGCCGCGTTCTCCGCCAACAAGAATCTCGTCACCCGCGCCGTGGGCGTGGAGGACACGGTGCTGCTTGAAACCCATCTGCACGACTTGATGCCGGGGGACCTGTACCTGTTGTGCTCGGATGGACTGTCCGACATGCTGGACGACGGCAACATTTCGAAATTGCTGCAGTTGAGCGACTCGCTGGACGAGGCGGCCGACGCGCTGATTGCGGCGGCCAACGATGCAGGCGGCAAGGACAATATTTCTGTGATACTTGCGAGAGTGCGCGGCAGCAGTGGCCCTGCGCGTTCGTGGTGGCCCTTCAAGCGGTGACGCAGGCGGGGTCGGCGCCGTAACACGACACACGTACCGCTCCTGCCCATGGCGCGGGAGCGGCCAGACAAAAGAGACACGATTACTGGGCACGAGGTCAAACTAGATGGGCAAACTGGTCGTATCACTCGATGGGGTGGTGATCAAGGAAGTACAGATCACGAAGGACAAGACGACCCTCGGCCGCCGTCCCTACAACGACATCGTGATCGACAACCTCGCGGTCAGCGGCGAGCATGCGGTGCTGCAGATGGTGGGTTCCGAGGTTTTCATCGAAGACCTCAACAGCACGAACGGCACGTACATCAACGGCAAGGCCGTGAAAAAGCAGCTGCTCGCGCACAACGACACCGTCGAGATCGGCAAGTACAAGATCAAGT
>CBINBY010000150.1:0-9054 GCA_966248995.1 uncultured Burkholderiales bacterium
GCCGCGTCAAATCACGCACCAAGTCGCCTCGGACAGCTGTCTTGGACAGCAGTGGCCCTGGTCGATGCCTTCGGCACGAAAGTCACCGCCTCCCTCGAAGCGAGCAAAGTCATCATCTGCAGCACGGCACCCCCGTAACAAGTTTCACAGACGGACGTGTCTTCCACGGCTCGAGAACAGGCCTCGCTGCAGGACCGCGGACTTCATGCTGCCCTCGCCCCCCGGCGCACAGGTCTACATTGAATCGGGAGTATCGGACAGGAAAGCCGTTCGGTTAATGAGGACTTGCCCGTGCGCCGGACCCAACCTCGACGGTGACGCTCGTTGCTGAACGCCCCCGCACAGGCGCGGCTGCTGTTGGACACATCGAAGATTTCGAACCCCCGCACCCGCGGACTCGTCGACGCGGTGGTTGCGCGCCTCGATCAATCATTCGACAGCATGCTGGCCAGGATCGTCCAAACCGGCGTGTTCGTCGCCCTCACCGAGTTCGTTGGGGAGCACGGTGATGGCGCTACCGTGGTCCGCTCGCTGCACGAGGCCCAGCTCCTGGCAAGCGATGGTCGCAACAGGAGATCGGCGCGTGGTCATCAAGAGCATGGAAGGCGCTGATCTGCGCGGCGTCGTGCTGCGTGCATCGGCCTTTGTGGGCTACGCCGACTGGACCATCGCTGGCAGACACAGGAAGGCGGTGACTGCCCGCCATTTGAGCCGAATCGGCAGCTTGATGCCTGAAGCGGGACCGCAACTGCCGGGCCGGCTTAGGGTGAGCCACATTGCGTCCGGCTGGCCGCGGGAGCGTCGGCGCCCAGCTTGAGGCACAAGCAGTCTGACGTGTCCGCCCGAGGTTGCTGCCGCTTCCAGACGAGGATGACGAACTTGCCGACTCGACTTCCAGCTTGGCATAGCGTCGGATCGACGAGGCAAGCCCGTGGCTCGGAAGTGCACAATCCGACGGCGCGGGAAAGCGACCCTCGCGACAGCCCATTGCCGCGATGCCACTCCACGCCCCCGACTCCCGTTATGCCTGGCTGCGCCTGCTGATCACGCTCGCGCTGATGACCATCGGCAGTGGAGCGATGTACGTCGTGGCTGTGGTTCTGCCGCCGGTGCAAGCGGAGTTTGGCGTGGCGCGCGCGGAAGCGTCCCTGCCTTACACACTGATGATGGTCGGCTTCGGTCTGGGCGGAATCGGGATGGGCCGGCTGGCGGACCGCGTCGGCGTCATGTGGGTGGTGATGCTGGGCGCCGGTGGGCTGGCCGCCGGATTCACCGCTGCGGGGCTCTCGGGCGGGCTGCTCGGGTTCGCGCTGGCCCACGGCGTGCTCCTCGGGGCGCTGGGCAGTTCAGCCACCTTCGCGCCGCTGCTGGCCGATGCGTCGCTCTGGTTCGTGAAACGGCGCGGCATCGCGGTGGCTGTCTGCGCCAGCGGCAACTACCTGGCCGGTGCAATCTGGCCAACGGTGACCCAACATTTCATCGACGCGGTGGGCTGGCGCCAGACCTACATCGGCTTCGGCCTGTTCTGCGGTGTGAGCATGCCCTTACTCGCCCTCATGCTGCGCGCCCGTCCCCCCGCGGCCGTGGCCGCGACCGGCGTCGAAACCATGCCCTCATCGCGACCGTTCGGCATGAGCCTCAACCAGGCACAGCTGCTGCTGTGCGTGGCCGGCGTGAGCTGTTGTGTCGCGATGGCCATGCCGCAGGTGCACATCGTCGCGTACTGTGCGGACCTGGGCTACGGGCCAGCACGGGGCGCCCAGATGCTGTCGCTGATGCTCGCCTGCGGCATCGTGAGCCGGCTCGTGTCTGGCTGGATCTGCGACCGCATCGGCGGCATCCGCACGCTGCTGCTTGGCTCGGTCCTTCAAGGCCTCGCGCTGCTGATGTTCTTGCCCTTCGACGGCCTGGTGTCACTGTACCTGGTGTCCGCCCTGTTCGGGCTGTTCCAGGGCGGCATCGTACCCAGCTACGCCATCATCGTGCGCGAGCATTTCCCGCCGGTGGAGGCCGGTGCCCGGGTCGGCACGGTCCTGATGGCCACACTGTTCGGCATGGCCCTGGGCGGGTGGATGTCTGGCAAGGTGTTCGACCTGACCGGCTCTTACCAGGCGGCGTTCCTCAACGGCCTGACTTGGAACTTGCTCAATCTGTCGATCGCGCTGCTGCTATTGGTCCGCGTGCGCCGCATGTCCCGCGGCATGCGAACCAATGCGATTCGCGCCTGAACAACACCAAGACGCTCGTTGACGTGAGGAGTGCCAGCAAGTGGTGGTCGATGACACCCTCGACGAGATTGAAGGCGCCGAACCTGTCTTGACGGTGGCCGTGCCACACTGTCAGATGATGGAGCGACCAGACACCAGCCCGAACGCCGTATCGATCCGCGCGTTGTCCAAGCGCTACGCGACGGGCCATCAGGCCCTCAAGCAGGTGGATCTTGAGATCCGGCGGGGCGAGATTTTCGCGCTGCTCGGCCCGAACGGCGCCGGCAAGACGACACTGATCAGCATCATCTGCGGCATCGTCACGCCGAGCGGGGGCAGCGTCATTGTCGACGGCATGGACATCTCCCGTGACTGGCGCGCGACCCGCTCGTGCATCGGTCTCGTACCGCAGGAACTGACGACGGATGCCTTCGAAACCGTCTGGAACGCGGTGCGATTCAGCCGCGGGCTATTCGGCAAGGCGCCCGATCCGGCGCACCTGGAGACAGTGCTGCGCGACTTGTCGCTGTGGGACAAGCGCGACGCGAAGTTGATGACGCTGTCCGGCGGGATGAAGCGCCGCCTGCTGATCGCCAAGGCGCTGTCGCACGAGCCGTCGATCCTGTTCCTCGACGAGCCGACTGCCGGCGTCGATGTCGAGCTGCGGCGTGAGATGTGGGGCCTGGTGCGTCGGCTGCGCGAGCGTGGCGTGACCATCATCCTGACGACCCACTACATCGAGGAAGCCGAAGAGATGGCCGACCGCGTCGGCGTTATTCATGAGGGCGAGCTGGTCGTCGTGGAGGACACGCGCACGCTGATGAAGAAACTCGGCAAGCGCGTGCTGCGCGTCGAACTCGCGCAGACGCTGGCGGCGTTGCCGCCGGCACTGGCCGACTGGCCGCTCGAGCTGACGGACGGAGGACGGCGGCTCGAATACCACATCACCAACGGCGACGGCCGCGGGATCGGCCCGCTGCTGGCCGGCCTCGCAGCGAGCGGCATCGCCGTCTTGGACGTCGAGTCGCACGCGACCTCGCTGGAGGACATCTTCGTCGGCCTGGTGAGCCGCCGTGCCGCGCCGGAGGCCCGATGAACGCCGCGGTCGTGCACTTCAACCGCCACGCGGTGCTCGCGATCTACCGCACCGAAATGGCGCGCTTCTTTCGCACGATCGGCCAGAGCCTCATCGCGCCGGTGATGACGACCTCCTTGTACTTCATCGTCTTCGGCTCGGCGATCGGTTCGCGCATTCCGCAGATGGGCGGCGTCGATTACGGCGCGTTCATCGTTCCCGGGCTGATGATGCTGTCACTGCTGACGCAGAGCCTGTCGAACGCATCGTTCGGCATCTACTTCCCGCGCTTCACCGGCACGGTGTACGAGCTGCTGTCCGCACCGGTCTCGCCGTTCGAGACCGTGCTCGCCTACGTCGGCGCGGCGGCGTCGAAGTCGGTCGTGATCGGCCTCGTGATCCTCGCGACCTCAAGTTTGTTCGTGCGCATGCATATCGAGCATCCAATTTGGATGCTCGGCTTCCTGGTGCTGACCTCGCTGACCTTCAGCCTCTTCGGCTTCATCATCGGCATCTGGGCCAAGGGTTTCGAGCAGTTGCAACTGATCCCGATGCTCGTCATCACGCCGCTGACCTTCCTCGGCGGGGCGTTTTATTCGATCGACATGCTGCCGCCGTTCTGGCGCGCGGTCACACTGTTCAACCCCGTCGTCTACCTCGTCGACGGCTTCCGCTGGTCCTTCTTCGGCCAGGCCGACGTCGGCGTCGGCTGGAGCCTCGCGGCCACGCTGGGGCTGCTGGCGCTCTGCATGGCTGTCGTCAGCTGGATCTTCCGCACTGGCTACCGGCTAAAGCAGTGAATGCGACCGCCGGGGCGCGGGGCGCACCGAGCCTGCCGTCAAGGTGCTGCGTGTCTTTCGCATACGCAGGAAGCGAAGCATGGATGCGGCGCTTCCGGTGGGCTCCCGATGCGGACGACGGAATCTCGTCACGAGCTGTGCGTAAGTAAGTACGGCTACCGCTGCGGCCGCGAGCTCATCACGCAACTCCACCCCCGCTAGCAGACACCCGCCGCGGGTGGCGGGAACGAAGCAAGGCGCCGCGCCCGCTCCTAGAGGGCCGTTGCTGCAAAGAATTGAGGAATCCCGGCCGACCCTCGTGTACTGCGCCACAGCGCACGCCAGACCGACGCCCGCGCTGTCGCGCCGCGTCTCATGTCGTCGCGACCATCTGCAGCAACATTGCTTGCAACCCGCGGGGGCGCGCAATGCCTGGGCCGTGTGCAATGCGAGCCGGGCGAAAGAACACCGCGCAGCGCAGCAGAATGTGAGAGAGGCCCCCCGTAACTTCAGCGGCGGGCCTATCAGCAGGCTAGGCGATGGCTCTGCGTCAGCACCAGTTCGCGGCCCTTGCCCATGGCGTACCACAGTGCCGCCTCGGCAGACTCCCAGCGGTGGCCACAGGCGAGCAGTTCGTCGCGGTATGCCTCCTTCGGAGTTTCGATACCACGCACCTTGCTCACCACCACAGCGGCAGTGTAGCCGTCGCCCTGCTTGCCTTCGAGTGCCCCGGCATAGATGCGGTAGTCGCCTTCGTCGCGCTCATCCAATCGCATAGATCCTCCCTGCGGTAAACAACAAGAACGCTGGGAAATATGGGCGATGCGTGAGCGGTTCGCCTCGGCACAAAGGGGGGCACCCCCCAATGGGGGGCCAGCGATCAAGCCTGGTCCGAGGCCCTATGCAGGCCGACCTGAACCAGGCACGCCGGGCAGGAGGCCGCGCCGCCAAGCCGCGGTGCTCGATATCGGAAGTCCTGCCTTTCGATAGATTGCCCGTCTGGCTGGGCAAGCCGCCGTCGTCTTTCGCGCCTGGAGTTGACATTCGGCGCGGGCATCCCTTTTGCTGCGCAGCCTACCGAAAGGCCATCGAGCTGGCCCCGGACTGGTGCGATCCGTACCTGAACCTCGGGGCCATGCTCTGCGAGAACAACCGGTGCGAGGAGGCGCTCGACGTCTACCGCCAGGGCCTGGAGTACTGCAGCATCGAACCGAAATTCGACACCACCTCGGCCGTCAACTCCGCCCGCCGGAATTCGATGCTCATAGCATCCTGTGCGGGTTGTGACGCTCACTGGCGTCTGGCGTGAGATGGTCCATGGCTGTCGGGAGGAGGTCCCGTTTGTCGCTTTGCGCTTCGCCTTCCCAGACATAGTGCTTGCGCGGCGGTTTATCCAGGCGGCGCAGTGCGATCGCCAACGCCACGCCGATCAGCGCGGCGGCCAGATGCGTTTCCCAGGACACCCCGAACGGCGTGGGCAACAAACCCCAGACCAGTGAGCCGTACATGAACCAGACGGCGAGAGATGCAGCGATCGCCCGCCTGTCACGTCGCAGCACGCCCGCCACGAAGACATAGCTGGCCAAACCGTAGACCAACCCACTGGCACCAAAGTGCACCGATTCTCTGCCGAACAGCCACACCAAGATGCCGGAGCCGAGCCAGACCGCTGGCAACGTTCTCAGCCCCGAGTTCGGATAGAGGAACACCATCGCCGTGATCAATACGAGCAACGGCGGGGAGTTGGCAATCAAGTGGTCGAAGCCGCCGTGCGCCAAAGGTGCGAAAGCGACTCCAGGCAGCCCGGCCCATTGACGCGGACGGATGCCGGACACCGCCGGGTCCAGGTCCAGTCCCCAGTTCGTCAAGGAGATGATCCAGAGCAAAGCGATGAAGCCGAAGGCGATCTTCACCGCAAGCCGGAAGTGAGCTCGCGCCTGCACAGATCCCGTGTAAGCCGGGTCGGGCACATCGAACTGCATCGCCCCGAAGAATAACCGTCGGCCCGTGCCGGGCCGCAACAAGGACAAGCCGTGCGACGCTCTCGCACTGTGGGGCACCGATCGTCTGTGCGTCAGCGCCCCGGGCGCGTCGACGGCATCGACGACTGGGGTCCGCCCGCGGTCGCGCGCTCAACGTCGGGCCTGGGCTCGGTCAAGAGTCCCGGCGACAAATGATGACGCCGCCACGCGCGGGAGGCATCAGCCGATCGAGCCCATCGAACCTGGGTAGCTCACTTCGTCGAGCTTGCCGGTGTCGACGTCGTATATGAAGCCTCGCACCGTCATCGCATCGGCGCCATCGGTCGGAATCCATGGGTGGTTCAGGATGGCCGACATGCCTCTGCGCACGTCCCACTGGAGGCGCTCGCGGCTCTTCGCTTCAGGCGCGGCGTCCAGCGGCTCGATCTGCCCACGGAAGGCGTGGAACGTCGAGGGGGACGAAGCGCACTTCTTGCAGCTGGCGAATGCACGGCTCGTCGCCTGTCCGAGCAGCTTCTCGGCGGCGGGATCCCCCTCGAGACCCGCCTTGAGCAGGTCGTCGGTGAACGCGAGCATGCCGCAGCGGGTGTGGTGGATCAGGATGATCTCGTTGGTGTCAAGCAGGTGGTGGGAGATGATGAGGGAGCGCAGCGCATCTTCCGTGACCACGCCGCCGGCGTTGCGGATGATGTGCGCTTCGCCAGTCTGCAGGCCCAGCAGATCCTCCACGTCGAGGCGCGCGTCCATGCAAGCGACCACCGCCACCCGCTTGGATGGCCGGATCGGCTGCTTGCCCGGGTGGCTGGGCTTGTGCACCGGCTCCCCACGCGTGTAGTGCCTGTTGTTGTCCAGGAATCGATCGGTGTGTGACTTCGCCATGACTCAGTCTCCTGGAGGTGCGGAGGCGGCGACACCAGGGCGGATGCCGCTCCGGTCGTCCATCTGGGCGGCAAGTGCATGCTACTCGCCTGGTAGCTCGCCGCTAGCGCTGCGGACATAGGGGCACAGCGCATGCGAGACCAGCACGAGCGGCGGGCTCACTTCAAGAGCCCCTCGGCCCGCAGCGCCTCCTGGACGGCCGGCCGACTGGAGACACGAGCGAGATAGGCCTTCAAGTGCGGGTACGGAGTCAGCGGCAGCGTCAGGAAGTTCGCCCAGTTGACGATGGTGAAGGCGTAGGCATCGGCCACGCTGTACTCGCCCGCCAGGTGGTCTTGCCGGGAGAGCAAGTCGTCCAGTTCGACGAATCGCGTCGCGAGCTTGTCCTTGACCGCCTTCCGCGTGGACTCGGCCGCCTCCTTGTGCCACAGCCAGGGGCTGAAGACCTTGTGCAGTTCGGTGCTGACGAAGGTCAGCCACTCGACCACCGCCAGCCGGCGGGCCGAGCCCGCGGCACCGATCAAGCGTTGCGAGGGGTCGAAGTCTGCCACGTACTGCAGAAGCGAAGCCGCTTCGGTGTGTCGCGAGCCGTCCTCCAGCTCCAGCAGGGGAACGTAGCCGCGAGGCGAGATGCTGCGATAGTCGATGCCGTCGGCCGTCATTGACTTGGACAGATCGACAGAGGTGGCGTCAAAGCGGGCGCCGACCTCCCGGAGCGCAATGTGCACGGCCAGGGAGCAGGCGCCAGGTGAGAAGTAGAGCTTCATGAGGGGTCCTTTTGGGTTGGTGAAGTGGGTATTCGGAGGCGGCTCGTCGGCTGGTTCAGGGGCCGGAGACCTTGGGCACCCCGAACGCACTGCGCCGCAGGGCCCCGGCGCCGTCGCCGAGCAGCCAGAGCGCGACCGAGGCCGCGATCAGGAACACCGGGTACTCCCAGCCGCCACCGGCGCTGGTGTGAACCCAGCCGTTGGGCACGTGCACCCACGCGGCCACCGCCATCACCGGCACCAGTACCAGCGCGGTCTGGCGGGCATACACGCCCAGCACCAGCGCGATGCCGCCCAGCAACTCGACGGCGGAGACCGGGTAGGCCAGGACGCCCGGAAAACCGATGCTGGTGAAGAACTGCGCCGTGCCGGGCAGCGTGAAAACGAACAGCTTGAGCAGGGCATGGGCGATCCACATGACGCCGAGGCTGACGCGCAGGAGCGCAATGCCCAGCGGTGCGGAGGAAGGGACGGAGTGGTCCACGAAGTGACTCCAGGGAGTTGCTGATGGGCACTGTAGGATTGCACCAATGAAACATGAATAGGCTTGGATGCAAGCATTGATTGCACCTCTGCAATTCCGACTGAGTCCTGCCGACCTGGAGGTCACGCTGGCACTGACGCGGGCCGGCACCCTGGCAGCGGCCGGCGAGAGGCTGGGCGTAGACGCCTCGACGGTGTTCCGCGCCTTGCAACGCATCGAGCGTGGCCTGGGGCGGCCGCTCTTCGAGCGCACGCGTGCCGGCTACGTGCCCACAGAAGTGGCCAACGCTTTGGCCGAACATGCCGAAGCCATGGAAGCGGCGCTCGAGGCCGCCCGCTCGACGGTCGAGTCCAAGCCCTCGCAGATCTCCGGCACGGTGCGCATCACGACGACCGACACGGTGCTGCATAGGCTCGTGGCACCCGCCTTGGCAGCCCTGCGCACCGAGCACCCGCTGCTGGGCTTCGATCTGCACACCGGCAACGAACTGGCCAGCCTGACCCGGCGTGACGCGGACATCGCCGTTCGCGCCACCAAGCGACCGCCCGTGCACCTGATAGGCAAGCAGCTTGGCCCGATCCGGGTGGCGCTGTACGCGCCCCGGCGTAGTGTCGTGCGCAGGTTCTCGGAGGTGCAGGCCGGCGCCTGCGACTGGATCGCGCCGGATGACGCCTTACCCGAGCATCCATCCGTCGTGTGGCGCAAGCGGCACTTTCCAAAGGCCGCACCACGCTACCGGGTCGGCAGCATCCTGTCGGTACTGGAACTCGTGGCACTCGGGATGGGGGTCGGCGTGGTGCCCTTGTTCCTGGCCGAAGGTCGCCGGGAGGCGATGTCCCGTTCGCTGTTGAACGAGGCTGTGTGACGGCTCCGGGTTCGTG
>CBINBY010000151.1:0-8912 GCA_966248995.1 uncultured Burkholderiales bacterium
GAAGGGCTGCGAGAGCGCCTCGCGCGCCACCATGCGTTCAGGCACCAGCGCCAGGCTGGGCAAGGCGGTGTCGATGCGCAGCAGGCGGCCGCGCTGGTCGAGCACGTTCAGGAAATCGAGACGCGAGGCGATGGCTTCCCCGAACGTGCTGGCTGCCTCGCCCGCAAGCCCTCCCGCGCCCGCTGATGGCGTCGATGACATGTGCTTCCCCCTGTCGCTGTTGTGCTTGTGCCTGCGCTCCAGCCCCTCGCCGGCTCAGGCTGCGAATTGTGACGTTCCCGCAGGTCAGCCCTGAGGACGCGCTCCCAGGCTCGTCAAACGAGCCAGCTCGGTACCGGAAGGTTCTTTTCTCGCAGGAAGGCCGGGTTGAACAGCTTGGACTGGTAGCGCGTGCCCGCGTCCGCGAGGATGGTCACGATGGTGTGCCCCGGCCCCAGCTGGCGCGCCAGGCGCATTGCACCGGCTACGTTGATGCCGCTGGAGCCGCCCAGGCACAAGCCTTCCTCGCGCAGCAGATCGAACAGCACCGGCAGCGCCTCGGCATCCGGGATCTGGAAGGCATCGTCGATGGGCGCGCCGCGCAGGTTGAGCGTGATGCGGCTCTGGCCGATGCCCTCGGTGATGGAGCTGCCTTCGCTGCGCAGTTCGCCATGCTTGATGTAGTGATACATGCCCGCGCCCATCGGGTCGGCGGCGGCGATTACCACTTTCGGCTTGCGTTCCTTCAGGTACAGGCCCACACCGGCCAGCGTGCCGCCGGTGCCGATGGCGCAGACGAAGGCGTCGACGCGCCCCTCCGTCTGCCACCAGATCTCGGGGCCGGTCGATCGCAGGTGTCCGTCGCGGTTGGAAAGGTTGTCCCACTGGTTCGCGTACAGCACGCCCTGGGGTTCGTTCGTCGAAAGCTCGCGCGCCAGCCGCTCGGCCACGTGCACGTAGTGGTTCGGATCGCTGTAGGGCACGGCCGGCACCTCGCGCAGCTCGGCGCCGCACAGGCGCAGCGCGTCCTTCTTCTCCTGGCTCTGCGTCTGGGGGATCACCACCACGGTGCGGTAGCCGCGGGCATTGCCCATGAGCGCCAGGCCGATGCCCGTGTTGCCGGCGGTGCCCTCCACGATGACGCCGCCCGGACGCAGCTCGCCGCGGGCCTCCGCATCGAGCACGATGTACAGCGCCGCGCGGTCCTTCACCGAGCCGCCGGGATTCATGAACTCCGCCTTGCCGAGGATCAGGCAGCCGGTCAGCTCGGAGGGCTTGCGCAGCTTGATGAGCGGTGTATGCCCCACCGCTTCGATGAAGCCGTCTCGTACGTCCACGGCAGGAGCGTAGACCTCGCCATGGGCATCGGCGGCGCAAAGCAGGAATCAGACTACTCGCGGGAAAGGTTCTCGGCGTAGCCCCCGGTGTAGATTCCCGGCGCAGGAAGGATCACGCATGCTCGATCGACACGCCCGGAACGAACACGACACCATCGCCGAAGGCGGGAGCGGGCTGCCCCGCGGCGCTCTCGGGGCCTGGTGGTGGCAGGGCACGCGCACCGCCTTGCTCATGAAGCCCGACTGGACCGGCCTGCAGGCCACGCCCGCCGTGGTCGCGTGTCTCTTCCTCGTGCCCGCGATCGCGGGCATCGTGCTGGAGCGGCTGTACATCGACGGGCCGGCGCTTTTCTACTGGCCCGGGCTCGGCATGGGCTGGATGAGCACGCTCGTGATCCTGTGGATCTGCTGGCTGCTGCTGCGTGGCCGGCCGGCGGAGGGGGCGCCGGGTCCGCGCGATGCGGTCGCGCTCTTCGCGATGCTGTGGGCGCAGTCGCTTCCCTTGCTGATCGCGGTAACGGTGGTGCTGGTTCCGATGGCACGCGGCGGCCTGTTCATGCCATCTGCCGGGTTGGGGAACGAGATCGCGCGGGTCGCGTGGGTGGTCGCGCTCGGCTGGGTCTTCCTGGCGCAGGCCGTTCTCGCGTGGCGTTCGGCCGCGGTGCCCAAGGCGCGTCGCCTGGCGTTGCTCGCCCTCCTGGCTTCGATGGTGTTCGTGAACCATCGTCTGCTGCCGGCGCAGCACTGGTACCCGGTTCCTCAGCGCGACGCCGCGGAGAAAGCCGATGCCGACGAGTGGCACCTCACGCAGGAGGTGATGGAAGAGCATGCGCAGACCCTGCGGAAATCGCTGCAATCGCTGTCGCGCCAGCGCCCGGGCGTGATCGATGTCTATGCGCTGACCTTTGCGCCCTATGCCGACGAAGACGTGTTCCGGCGCGAAAGCGAAATGGTGGCCGGCGTCATGCAGGAGCGCTATGGCGCCGAGGGTCACACGCTGCAGCTCGTGAACCACCGGCAGACGCAGGGCCGCCTCCCCTGGGCCACGCGGCTGAACCTGCAGCGCGCGATCGAGCGCATGGGCCAGCTGATGGACCGCAACGAGGACGTGCTCTTCATCCACCTCACCTCGCATGGCGCCCGCAACGGCACCTTGGCCGCATCGTTCTGGCCGATGCAGGTGGAGCCGGTAACCCCGCAGCTGCTCAAGCAATGGCTGGATGCGGCCGGCATCCGGCACCGCATCCTCTCGATCTCGGCGTGCTACTCCGGCAGCTGGATCGCCCCGCTTGCGACGCCCGACACGCTGGTCATGACGGCGGCCGATGCCGACCACACCTCTTACGGCTGCGGGCGTGGCTCGCAGCTCACGTACTTCGGCCGGGCCATGTACGACGAGAACCTGCGGGCCACCTTCTCGTTCGAAGAAGCCCACGCGCGGGCCCGCACCGTGATCGAGCGGCGCGAGCAGGAGGCCGGCAAGACCGACGGCTACTCCAATCCGCAGATCCAGGTCGGTGAGCGCATCCGCCCGGTGCTGGCGGCGTTGCAGGCCCAGCGGGAAGCGGCCGGTCATTGACCTTGCGGCGTGTCCGCGAGAATGGCCGCCTCCTTCCAACGCTGACCGACCCGAGGTTCCCGATGAACGACGAGACCCCACAGACTCCCGAAGCGCCCGCCCTGCCTGATCGGCTGTCGGCCGACCCGACCAGCCCGTACCACGTGGCGGCTGTGTTCGAGCGCGACATCGGCATTCGCTTCAACGGCAAGGAGCGCTCCGATGTCGAGGAGTACTGCATCAGCGAAGGCTGGGTGAGGGTGCCCGCCGGACGCACGCTGGATCGCCGCGGGCGGCCACTGCTGATCAAGCTCAAGGGCAAGGTCGAGGCCTACTACCGGTGAGTGGGTTGACGGGTGGGTGCTGTCCCCCGTTCGCACCCCCCGGCTACTCGCTCCCCAGCCCCAGCAACCTCGCCGCATTGCCCTTCAGGATGCCGGGCTTGACCTCATCCCGGAAGCCCGCCTCCTCGAAATCCTTGAGCCAGCGTTCGGGGCTGATGAGCGGGAAGTCACTGCCGAAGAGCACGCGGTCCTTGAGCAGCGTATTCGCGTACTGCACCAGTTGCGACGGGAAGTACTTCGGGCTCCAGCCTGACAGGTCGATGTGCACGTTGGGCTTGTGCATGGCCACCGACAGCGCCTCGTCCTGCCACGGAAAGGACGGGTGGGCAATGATGATCTGCATGTCGGGGAAGCGGATCGCCACGTCATCCAGGTGCATGGGGTTCGAATACTCCAGCCGCAAGCCGCCGCCGCAACGCATGCCGCTGCCAATGCCCGAATGCCCGCTGTGGAACACCGCGGGCAGCTTGAACTCGTCGATCACCTCGTAGATCGGCCAGGCGATCTCGTCGTAGGGGTAGAAGCCCTGCACCGTGGGGTGGAACTTGAAGCCCTTCACCCCGTGCTCCTCCACCAGGCGCCTCGCCTCTCGCGCGCCCATCCTGCCCTTGTGCGGGTCGATGCTGGCAAAGGCGATCATCACGTCGGAGTTCTTCTGCGCGGCCTCCGCCACCTCCTCGTTGGGAATGCGCCGCCGGCCGAGATTCGCTTCCGAATCGACGGTGAACATCACCAGGCCGATCTTCTTCTCCCGGTAGTAGTTGACCGTCTCGTCGATGGTGGGCCGGCGGCTGGAGCGGAAGTACTTGTCCGCCGCGCGGTCGTACTCCTCGCCGTAGTTGTCGAAAGGGTTCCAGCACGACACCTCGGCGTGGGTGTGCATGTCGATGGCGATGAGATCGTCGATCTTCATGGGTAGAGACGGCCGTGGCCCGGAAAATAGTTAAAGTAAACAAGCATTGTGCGGCAGCAGCATCGGTGATAACACCAATGTCTACGTCCTTGAAGTGGTTGGGCTCTAATGCTTATGCTTATTAAACATTTTTGGGCCCACCCCCATGAGCAACACCCCTGTCCCGGCCACCGGCCTCCTGGCCCAGTTGCCGCTGCTGAAGATCGAGTTCGATGGCCCTGTCGCCCTGGTGCGCCTGAACCGCCCGGTCAAGCGCAACGCCATCAGCGACGAGCTCATCGCCCAGTTCCACACCGCCTTCGTCAATCTGCCCGACGACGTGCGCGCCGTGGTGCTCTCGGGTGAGGGCGATCATTTCTGCGCGGGGCTGGATCTGTCTGAACTCAGCGAGCGCGATATCGCCGGCGGCATCGCGCACTCGCGCAGCTGGCATGCCGCCTTCGACCAGGTTCAGTTCGGCCGCGTGCCGGTGGTGGCGGTGCTGCACGGCGCCGTGGTCGGCGGCGGGCTGGAACTGGCCAGCGCTGCGCACGTGCGGGTGGCCGAGCGCACCACCTTCTACGGCCTGCCGGAGGGCCAGCGCGGTCTCTTCGTGGGCGGTGGAGGTTCCGCGCGCATCCCGCGCCTCATCGGCGTCGCGCGCATGGCCGACATGATGCTCACCGGCCGAGTGCTCGATGCCGAGGAAGGCCAGCAGGCGGGCCTGTCCACGTACCTTGTGGAGCCCGGCCAGGGGTTGGCCCGGGGCATCGAACTCGCGAAGAAGATGGCCTCGCATGCGCCGCTGTCGAACTTCGCGGTCATGCATGCGCTGCCGCGCATCGCCGACATGTCGCAGGCCGAAGGTCTCTTCGTCGAGTCGCTCATGGCGGCCATCGCACAGGGCGACGAGGTGGCCAAGACGCGCATGCGCGACTTCCTGGAAGGGCGCGCGGGCAAGGTGCAGAGGTTGTGACGAAGGGGCGGTCATGAGCCAGTACCGCGACATCCATGTGGGCGGCTGCCTGTCGGCCTCCGTCGAGCAGCGCCCCGGGGGCGTGATGGTGCTGCGCTCCACCGAACCGCTGCAGTCGTATCCCACGCGGCTGACCGATAGGCTGGAGCATTGGGCACGCGAGGCGCCGGAGCGCGTCTTCGTGGCCAAGCGAGACCAGGGCGGCCCGTGGCGCACCATCACCTACGCGCAGATGCTGGCCCGTGCCCAGGCCATGGGCCAGGCGCTGGCCGCGCGGCCGCTGTCGCCCGATCGGCCGGTGGTCATCCTCTCGGACAACGACCTCGAGCACCTCACGCTCGCGCTGGGAGCCATGTGGGTCGGCGTGCCGTATTCGCCGATCTCGGCCGCGTACTCGCTGGTCTCGCAGGACTACGCCAAGCTGCGCCACATCGTGTCCACCCTCACGCCCGGCATGGTGTTCGCATCGGGGCCGCAGTTTGGCAAGGCCATCTCCGCGGTGGTGCCGGAGGACGTGGAGGTGGTGCTCACGGATGGCGAGATCCCCGGCCGCCGCGTGACGCGCTTCGATGACCTGCTCGCCGCTAAGACGGGCTCGCGGGCCGAGGCCGCTCATGCGCAGGTCGGCCCGGACACCATCGCGAAGTTCCTCTTCACCTCCGGCTCCACCAAGCAGCCCAAGGCCGTGGTCAACATCCACCGGATGATGTGCGCCAACCTGCAGATGATCCGGCAGGCCTTCGCGTTCCTGGCCGACGAGCCGCCCGTGCTGGTGGACTGGTTGCCGTGGAACCACACCTTCGGCGGCAACCACAACGTGGGCATCACGCTCTACAACGGCGGCACGCTCTACATCGACGAAGGCAAGCCCACCGCGGCGGGCATCGCCGAGACGCTGCGCAACCTGCGCGAGGTCTCGCCCACCATCTACTTCAACGTGCCCAAGGGCTTCGAGGAGATTGCCTCGGCCATGGACCACGACGACACCCTGCGCGAGTCGCTGTTCCGGCGCGTGCAGGCCTTCATGTTCTCCGGCGCGGGCCTGTCGCAGGCGGTGTGGGACAAGCTCGACCACCACGCCGAGCGGACGATCGGCGAGCGTATACGCGTGCTCACGGGCCTGGGCATGACCGAGACCGCGCCTTCGTGCACCTTTGCGTTGGGCACCGACGTGCGCTCCGGCGACATCGGCCTGCCGTGTCCGGGCGTGGAGGTGAAGCTGGTGCCCGTGGAAGGCAAGGGCGAGGTGCGCTTTCGCGGCCCCAACGTGATGCCTGGCTACTGGCGCGCGCCGGAGCAGACGGCCGAGGCCTTCGATGAGGAGGGCTACTACCGAACCGGCGACGCAGTGAGGTTCAAGGACCCGGCCGACCCGCAGCGCGGCCTGGTGTTCGATGGTCGCATCGCCGAGGACTTCAAGCTCTCCACCGGCACCTTCGTGAGCGTGGGGCCATTGCGCGCGAGGATCATCCTCGACGGCGCGCCGTGCGTGCAGGACGCAGTGGTCACGGGAATGAACCGCGATGACATCGGCATCCTCCTATTCCCGCGCCTGGACGAATGCCGCAAGCTGGCCGACCTGCCCGCCGATGCGCCCACGGGCGAGGTGTTGCGCCACCTTGCGATACGAGGCTTCTTCCAAAACCTCGTCGATCGGCTATGGAAGGCCGGCACTGGCAGCGCAAACCGTGTGGCCCGGGCGATGGTCATGGCCGAGCCGCCGCAGATCGATCGCGGCGAGGTCACCGACAAGGGCTCCATCAACCAGCGTGCGGTGCTCACGCACCGTGCCGCGCTGGTCGATTCACTCTACGAAGGCGGCGAGGACGTGATCCTGCCGAACCGGGCATGAAGATCGAAGGCATGGCCGCGCTGGTGACCGGCGGCGGCTCGGGACTGGGCGCGGCCACCGCGTGCGAGCTGGCGCGCCAGGGCGCCAAGGTGGCCGTGCTCGATGTCAACGCCGATGGCGCGCAAGCCGTGGCGCGCGAGATCGGCGGCCTGGGCTTGCATTGCGACATCACCCGCACCGAGAGCATTCAGCAGGCCCTGGCGGAGGCGAGCGCCCAGCACGGGCCGGCGCGCATCCTGATGAATGTGGCCGGCATCGGCGGGGCGCGTCGCGTGGTCGGCAAGGATGGTGAGCCGATGCCCATTGAGGACTTCCGGCGCGTGATCGACGTGAACCTCGTCGGCACCTTCAATGTGATCCGGCTCGTGGCGGCCGAGATGGTGAAGCTCGATCCGATCGACGACCAGGCGCGCGGGGTGATCGTGAACACCGCGTCGGTGGCCGCGTACGACGGGCAGGTGGGGCAGGAGGCGTATGCCGCCTCCAAGGGCGGCCTGGTCTCGCTCACCCTGCCGCTTGCCCGGGATCTCGCGCAGTGGGGTGTGCGGGTGGTCACCATCGCGCCGGGGCTCTTCCTCACGCCGCTCATGCACCAGCTACCCGAGGAGGCGCAGAAGTCGCTCGCGGCGTCGATTCCGTTCCCCAAGCGGCTCGGCAAGCCGGAAGAGTTTGCCGAGCTGGCCGCGCACATCGTGCGCAACGATCACCTCAACGGGGAGGTGATCCGCCTCGACGGCGCGCTGCGCATGGCGCCGCGCTGAGACCGATCTTCCGCGCTCATCACACAGGAGTACCAATGAGCCTCGATCGCCGACAGTTTCTCGCCGCCACCGGCGCGTTCGCCGCCTCGGCCATGCCGGGCTTCTCGTACGCGCAGACCCTGGAGACCGCGCGCATCCTGTGCGGCTTCCCGGCCGGAGGCACCACGGACGCCGTGTCGCGGCGCGTGGCCGACCACATCCGCGGCGCCTATGCCAAGACGGTGCTGGTCGAGAACAAGACCGGCGCGGGTGGCCGGCTCGCGGTGGAGGAGCTCAAGCGCAGCGCGCCCGACGGCACCACCCTGCTGCTCACGCCGGCGGCCATGATCACGCTCTACCCGCACGTGTACACCAAGCTCTCGTACACGCCGGCCGACGTGACGCCGGTGACCACCGCCTGCACGATCAGCTTCGCCTTCGGCGTGGGGCCCGGCGTGCCCGAGTCGGTGCAGACGCTCAAGGACTTCCTCGCCTGGGCCCAGGCGCATCCGCAGCAGGCAAGCTATGCCACGCCCGGCGCCGGCTCGCCGCCGCACCTGCTGGGCATGCTGCTGGCAAAGGAGAGCGGCGTGCCGCTGAGCCACATCCCCTACCGGGGTTCCGCGCCGGGCATTCAGGACCTGCTGGGCGGCCAGGTGGCCTCGATGTCCTCTCCCATCGGCGATTACCTGCCCCACCTCAAGAGCGGCAAGCTGCGCGTGCTGGCCACCTCTGGCCCCAGGCGCTCGCGCTTCACCCCGGACGTGCCGACCTACACCGAGCAGGGCTTCAAGGCGCTGGAGATGCAGGAGTGGTATGGATTCTTCATGCCGCCCCACGTGCCGGCCGAGCTGGTGAACCGCGCGGCCGGTGCCATCGCCGCCGCCGTACATACGCCGGAGGTGAGCAAGGCCTTGACGGAGCTGGGCTTCGAGCCGCACGTGAAAACGCCCGCCGAGCTCACGCGTGCCGTGAAGGAGGAGAACGCCAACTGGGGCCCCATCGTCAAGCGCGCGGGGTTCACGCCCGAAGCTTGAGGAGCCGAATCGCGGCGACGCGCCATGACCGATGCCCTGCGCGACACGCGCTTCATCCTCAGGCATCTCCTGCATGCCGACCGCGTCTATGCGGGCCTGCCCGTGCACGAGGGCGTCGATGCCGATCTCATCGACCAGGTCTGCGAGGCGGCGTACGAGTTCACGCGGGGCGTGCTTGCGCCGCTCAATGCCTCGGG
>CBINBY010000152.1:0-8892 GCA_966248995.1 uncultured Burkholderiales bacterium
CGCCAGCGCGGGGCGCGAGCATGGCGGCGTGGTAATCCTGCGGGGGGCGCTGGGCGCTTGTCGCATCGCGCTCGTCGAAGCCACTCATCGCAGACAGCAGCAAGGCGCAGTCCTCGGCGCTGCGGGCCAGCGGCCCCGCCTGGTCGAGGCTGGAGGCGAAGGCGATCATCCCGTAGCGCGAGCACACGCCGTAGGTGGGCTTGATGCCCGTGATGCCCGAGAAGCTCGCAGGCTGGCGGATGGAGCCGCCGGTGTCGGTGCCCGTCGCCGCGGGGACCAGGCGCGCCGCCACGGCCGCCGCGGAGCCGCCCGAGGAGCCCCCGGGCACCCGGCTTTCGTCCCAAGGGTTCCGGGCCGGACCGAAGGCCGAGTTCTCGTTGGCCGAGCCCATGGCGAACTCGTCGCAGTTGAGTTTTCCCAGCATGACGGTGCCGGCATCGCCCAGCTTGCGCACCACAGTGGCGTCGAAAGGGCTCATGTAGCCGTCAAGCATCTTCGAGCCTGCCGTGGTGGGCAGCACGCTGGTGACGAAGATGTCCTTGTGCCCCATCGGCACGCCCAGCAGTGCCCCGCTGGCGCCGGCGCCGCGCCGCTGGTCGGCCGCCTTCGCCTGGTCCAGGGCCTTGTCGCCGTCGACGCACAGCCAGGCGCCCAAGTGTTCATGATTCGAAACGCGCGCGAGCAGATGTTTCGTGACCTCCGCGCTGGAAAGCTTCTTCGAAGCCATGGCGCGGCCCAACTCGGCCACGCCCATCTCGTGGATCGCCTTCATTCGATGACCTTGGGCACGAGGTACAGCCCATCCTGCACCACCGGGGCGCTGCGCTGGTTGAGATCGCGCTGCTCGGCCTCGGTGACCACGTCCTCGCGCAGGCGCACGGACACCTGCGACACCGCGGACAGCGGCGTATAGAGCGGCTCCACGCCGCTGGTGTCGACCGCGCTCATGCGCTCGACGATGGAGAAGAAACCATTGATCTGCCCGAGCATCGCCGTCTTTTCGGCGGGTGGCAGCTCGAGCCGCGCCAGATGCGCGATGCGGCTCACGTCGTCAAAGGTCAATGCCATGGAATTGCGTGCTTTTGCCTGCTGGACGCGGGTCTGATGACAGAGGGGATCGGGTATTATCTTCGGTTATCCACAGCCCTCCGGGCGCAGCGTCGAACATGGCTTCGCATGCGCTCTTGCCCAGGGTTCCCAAACACACTCGACCGCTTCGATGCGCCGGCTTGCTCTGCTTCATGCCTCACGCAAGGCAAGTCGCCGCATTCCGCTGTCGTCCGATCCACGTCCCCGGCGCGGCTCCGTTGCTGCGCGTGGGCGCTGAACGCCGCACAACAAACATGCTCGGATCCTTTCGTCGCTACTTCTCGACGGACCTCGCCATCGACCTCGGCACCGCCAACACCCTCATCTACGTTCGTGGCAAGGGCATCGTGCTCGATGAGCCGTCGGTCGTGGCCATACGCCACGAAGGCGGCCCCAACGGCAAGAAGACCATCCAGGCGGTGGGTGCCGAGGCCAAGGCCATGCTCGGCAAGGTGCCAGGCAACATCGATGCCATCCGCCCCATGAAGGACGGCGTGATCGCCGACTTCACCGTCACGGAGCAGATGCTCAAGCAGTTCATCAAGATGGTTCATCCGCGCTCGGTGCTCAAGCCGAGCCCGCGAATCATCATCTGCGTGCCCTGCGGCTCCACCCAGGTGGAGCGGCGCGCCATCCGCGAGTCGGCGCTGGGTGCCGGCGCTTCGGAGGTCTATCTGATCGAGGAGCCCATGGCGGCGGCCATCGGTGCCGGGCTGCCGGTCTCGGAAGCCAGCGGCTCCATGGTGGTCGACATCGGTGGCGGCACCACGGAGGTGGGCGTCATCTCGCTCGGCGGCATGGTCTACAAGGGCAGCGTGCGCGTGGGCGGCGACAAGTTCGACGAGGCCATCATCAACTACATCCGCCGCAATTACGGCATGTTGATCGGCGAGCCCACCGCCGAGGCCATCAAGAAGAGCATCGGCAGCGCCTTCCCAGGCTCGGAAGTCAAGGAAATGGAAGTCAAGGGGCGCAACCTTTCCGAGGGCGTGCCGCGCAGCTTCACCATATCCAGCAACGAGATCCTGGAAGCCCTCACCGACCCGCTGAACCAAATCGTCTCCAGCGTGAAGAACGCCCTGGAGCAGACGCCACCCGAACTCGGTGCGGACATCGCCGAGCGCGGAATGATGCTCACCGGCGGGGGCGCCTTGCTGCGCGATCTGGATCGCCTGCTGGCCGAGGAAACGGGCCTGCCCGTGCTGGTGGCCGAGGATCCCCTCACGTGCGTGGTGCGCGGCTGCGGCATGGCCCTCGAACGCATGGAGCGCCTGGGCGCCATCTTCACCTCGGAGTGACATGATGAGGGGCCGGCAGCTCCAATTTCTGGCCGCTTGAAGTAATGTCCACGCCGCCCCGCTGACACTCCCATGGCCACGCCGATCGGTACGCTCGACCGGACCCCTCCGCCGTTCTTCCGGCAGGGGCCTTCGGCGCTGACCAAGCTGGCCTTCTGCTCGGCGCTGGCGGTGTTCCTCATGGTGGCCGATACCCGCTTCAAGCTCACGCAGCCGCTGCGCACCATGGTGGCAACGGTCCTGCATCCCGTGGAGCGGGCGCTTCGAGTGCCGGTCGACGCCTGGATCGCGGTGGGTGACTATGCTGTCGGCTTGCAAAGCGCGTTGTCCGGGGAGGCCCAGGCGCGGGCCCAGCTGGCGCGTCAATCGGAGCGCGCGGCCCGGGTCGAGCAACTCCAGGCCGAGAACAACCGCCTGCGCGAGCTGCTCGGACTGCGCGCCGCCCTCACCGTGCGTGCTCAGCCGGCCGAGGTGCTGTACGAGGCACCCGACGCGTTCTCCCGCAAGGTCGTCATCGACCGCGGCGCTTCGCAGGGCGTGGCTTTGGCGTCGCCCGTGATCAATGAGGAGGGCGTGCTCGGCCAGGTAACCCGGGTATACCCGTTGTCCTCCGAAGTCACGCTGCTGATCGACAAGGATGCCGCCATCCCGGTGCTCAACACCCGCACTCAGTCGCGCAGCGCGGCGTTTGGCATCGCGAGCGGCTCGGGCATGGAGCTGCGCTTCATGGCCGGTAACGCCGACGTGCAGGTGGGTGACGTGCTGCACACCTCCGGTGTCGATGGTGTCTATCCACCGGGCCTGCCGGTGGCCCGGGTGAGCGCGGTCGACCGCAAGGTCGACACCGGCTTTGCCAAGGTGATGCTCGTGCCGGCCGCGCGGCCGGATGGCGTGCGCCACGTGCTGGTGCTGGAGCCGCTGGGCTTCCAGATGCCTGCGCGGCCCGAGGCGGAGTCCGGCGCCGAGCCGGCACCCGTGTCGGCGCGAACGCACCACAAGCGAGCCGGGCCGCGCGACGCAGGGGCAACGCCATGATCCTCCCGCGCGCTGCCGACCAGCTGCTGCTGCCGGCCAATCCGCTGTTCATCTCGTTCACGCTGCTGCTCGCCTTCGGCCTCAATCTCGTGCCGCTGGGGCGCAACCCGGCCATGCCCGACCTGCTGGCGCTCGTGCTGGTGTTCTGGAACGTGCACCAGCCGCGCCGCGTGGGCGTCGGCATGGCCTTCGTCTTCGGCCTCATGATGGACGTGCATGACGGCGCCGTTCTCGGGCAGCACGCGCTGGCCTACACGCTGCTGAGCTTCTTCGCGATCACCATCCACCGGCGCCTGCGCTGGTTCACCGTTCCTTCGCAAGCGGTGCAGATCCTCCCGCTGTTCGGCGCCGCGCATGCGGTGTCGTTCATCGTGCGCATGATGGCCGGCGGCATGCTGCCCGGCTGGGAACTGGTGCTGGCGCCCGTGTTCGAAGCGCTGCTCTGGCCGGTGGTCACCTGGGTGCTGCTGGCCCCTCAGCGACGGCCGCCGGATCCCGATGAGAACCGGCCTCTTTGAAGCCGGGTTCCCCTTGAAGGTGCAGTGACGCGGTGACCACCGAGCTCAAGAACGTCGAGCAGGAGCTGGCGCGGTTCCGTACGCGCCTGCTGGCAGCGGCCGCCTTCGTGCTGTTCGGACTGGGTCTTGTGGCTGCCCGGCTGGTCCATCTGCAGATCTATCGCCACGAGGAGCTCGCCACGCAGGCCGAGGCCAATCGCATCGCGGTGCTGCCGGTCGTGCCCAACCGCGGGCTCATCGTCGACCGCAACGGCATCGTGCTGGCGAACAACTACTCGGCCTACACGCTGGAGATCACGCCCTCGAAGGTCGACGACGTGGATGGCACCATCGACGCCCTGTCGACCCTCATCGACATCCAGGCGCGCGACCGCAAGCGCTTCAAGCGCCTGCTCGAGGAGAGCAAGAGCTTCGAGTCACTGCCCATCCGTACCAAGCTCACCGACGACGAGGTCGCGCGCTTCATGGCGCAGCGCTTTCGCTTCCCGGGCGTGGACGTGAAGGCGCGCCTGTTCCGCCACTATCCGCTGGGCGAGGCAGCCAGCCACATGGTCGGCTACATCGGCCGCATCAACCAGGCCGAGAAGAAGGCCATGGAAGACTGGCCGGAGGAGGTGCTGGCCAATTACCGCGGCACCGAGCACATCGGCAAGCTTGGCGTGGAGCAGAGCTACGAGGCCGAGCTGCACGGCATCACTGGTTTCGAGGAGGTCGAGACCAGCGCGGGTGGGCGGGCCGTGCGGCGGCTGCGCAGCCACCCGGCCACGCCGGGCAACACCGTGCGACTGTCGATCGACATCCGCCTGCAGGCGCTGGTCGAGCAGATGTTCGGCGACCGGCGCGGCGCCCTGGTGGCCATCGATCCCCGCAACGGCGAGGTGCTGGCCTTCGTGAGCAAGCCCACCTTCGACCCCAATCTTTTCGTCGACGGCATCGATGTCGACAACTGGCGCGAACTCAACGAATCCATCGACAAACCGCTGCTCAACCGCGCGCTGCGTGGCACCTACCCGCCGGGCTCGACGTTCAAGCCTTTCATGGCCATGGCCGCGCTCAACACCGGCAAGCGCTCGCCGCAGCAGATCGTCTACGACAACGGCACTTTCGTCTTCGCCGGCCATGTGTTCCGCAGCCATGGCGACCACGGGTTGGGTGCGGTGGACATGTATCGCAGCATCGTGAAGTCGAGCAACGTCTACTACTACTCGCTGGCCAACGAGATGGGCGTTGACCTCATGCACGACCAGCTCTCGCCCTTCGGCCTCGGCAGCAAGACGGGCATCGACGTGGAAGGCGAGGTGGCCGGCATCCTGCCGTCCACGGCGTGGAAGCGTCGCTATTACCGGCGTCCCGAGCAACAGAAATGGTATGCCGGAGAGACCATCTCGCTGGGCATCGGGCAGGGCTACAACAGCTTCACCATGCTGCAGATGGCCAATGCGACGGCCACCCTCGTGTCCGGCGGCCAGCGCTTCAAGCCGAGGCTGGTGCGCGAGATCGAGAACGTGCTCACGCACGAGAAGCGGCTGATTTCCAGCGAGGCCTTGCCGCCGCTGTCCCTGAAACCCGAGCACCGGGAACTCGTCATGCGGGCCCTATACGGCGTGACGCAGGAGGGCACGTCCACCCGCGTGTTCATGGGCGCCCCCTACAAGACCGGCGGCAAGACGGGTACGGCCCAGGCCGTCGGCATCAAGGCCAACGAGAAGTACAACGCGGCCAAGCTGGCCGAGCACCAGCGCGACCACTCGCTCTACATCGCTTTCGCGCCGCTCGAGGAGCCGCGCATCGCGCTGGCCGTGATCGTCGAGAACGCTGGCTTCGGTGCCGAGGCGGCCGCGCCCATTGCGCGCCGCGTCTTCGACTACGTGCTGCTGGGCCAGGTGCCGAGCGAGGAAGACATGGCCCTCACCCAGCAAGGCAAGTCCAGCGCACCGGTCGGCCGGCCCCGCGACGCCTCCGCCATCCCGCTGGGCGTGCCGTTCGCTGGTGCCGCCGCCTCCTCCGTGTGGCCCGTGAGCGCAGCTTCGGCCCCGGCTCACGTCGCTCAGGCAGGGCAGCCATGAGCGGGGTATTCGAAAGATCCTCTCCGTGGCAGCGCGCCATGCGCGTGTTCACCGGCTTCGACGTGCCGCTCGCGCTGGCCGTTCTCCTGCTGTGCGTGGCCGGACTCGTGACCATGTACTCGGCCGGCTTCGACCACGGAACCCGCTTCGTCGACCACGGGCGCAACATGCTCCTGGCCGCGTGCATTCTGTTCCTCGTGGCTCAGGTGAGCCCGCAGCGAATGATGTCGATTGCCGTGCCGCTCTATTGCCTGGGCGTGGCGCTGCTGGTCGCCACGATGGTGTTCGGCATCACGAAGAAGGGCGCGACACGCTGGCTCGACATCGGCGTGGCTGTCATCCAGCCCAGCGAGGTGCTCAAGATTGCGATGCCGCTGATGCTGGCCTGGTGGTTCCAGCGGCGCGAAGGGCAGCTGCGGCCCTTCGATTTCGGCATGGCTGCGCTGATCCTTCTCGTGCCGGTCGGGCTCATCGTGAAGCAGCCCGACCTGGGTACGGCCATCCTGGTCGCGTCCGCGGGGCTGTACGTGATCTTCTTCGCGGGCCTGTCGTGGCGTCTCATCGTGCCGGTGCTCGTGGTCGGGGCCATCGGCATCTCGGCCATCATCATGTACGAAGGCACCATCTGCCAGGATGACGTGAAGTGGCCGCTGCTGCGCGACTACCAGAAGCACCGCGTGTGCACGCTGCTCGATCCCAGCAAGGATCCGCTCGGCAAAGGCTTTCACATCATCCAGGGGATGATCGCCATCGGCTCCGGCGGCATCGAGGGCAAGGGCTTCATGAAGGGCACGCAGACGCACCTGGAGTTCATCCCCGAGCGCACCACCGACTTCATTTTCGCCGCCTTCGCCGAGGAATTCGGGCTAATGGGCGTGGCGGGGCTGCTCCTGGGCTTTACCTTCCTCATCCTGCGCGGGCTCATGATTGCCGCCGATGCGCCCACGGTCTTCTCGCGCCTGCTGGCGGGTGCCGTGACGCTCAGTTTCTTCAGCTATGCCTTCGTCAACATGGGCATGGTGAGCGGCATCCTGCCCGTGGTGGGCGTGCCGCTGCCCTTCATCAGCTATGGCGGCACGGCCATGGTCACCCTCGGCTTCGGGCTGGGCATCCTCATGTCTATCGCCAAGCATCGGCGCCTGGTCCAGACCTGAGCCGCTTCACTTGGGGCACCGCCGGCCGGCATTACTGCAGTGCGTTGTCGACCAGGTTGCGGATGAGCTCGCGCACGAAATCGCGCACCGTCTCCGTGGCCAGCCGCGCGAGGTTGACCTTCCTGCGGCTGGCTGCGTGCGCCTTGTCTTTGGCGCGCGTCATGGCGAGCAGCTGGTTGACCATGTGCGCCGCGCGCTGGCTCGACAGTGCGATCTACTGCAGCGAGCGCTTGACCGTCTCGGGGTCGTTCTCGCCGGCGTCGATCTCCCGCTGTGCAAGTTCGGCTTGCATGCGCAGCCCGCCAGCGGCGTCTTCAGCGGGTGCGCTGTGTTTACCAGAAAGTGCTTTTGCGATTGCAGCGACCGGTCCAGCTGCGCGAGCAGGTCGTTGATCGCTCGCACCAACGGCGCCACCTCCTCGGGTGCATCACGCTCGTCGATGGGGCTCAGGTCGTTGTGTCGCGACGTTGGATCCGTTGTTGCACTTCGTTGAGCGGCGCGATTCCGCGGGCCAGCGCCAGCCACACCAGCAGCACCGCCAACGGCAGGATCACGAACTGCGGCACCGTCAACCGCCTGCACGGTGACCTGTCGGGCCAGCACGGCCAGCTCGCCCAGCTGGCGGTCATACGGCTTGTTGGCGATGTTCTGTGCCACCAGCCACGTGAGCACCACGCTCATCTGCCACAACAGCAGCGGGGCGAGCATTGTTCGCGGCGATTCACGGAGAAGGAATCTTCTCCAGGCAATACCCCAGGCCCCGCACCGTGGCGATCCTCACCGGTCCCTGCTCGATCTTCTTGCGCTCGATGGCGTTGTTGCTCACCTCTTCGCCCCATGCGCACAAGCGCTCCACCAGCTGGTCCTTGCTGACCAGGCGGCCGAGCGCTGCAGCAGCACCTCCAGCAGACTCAGCTCGCGCGCCGACAGATCGATCATCTGGTCGTGAGGTAGCCCACCCGGCCGGTGGCGTCGAAGGTGAGCGGGCCGTGCTGATGAGGGTGGAGGCGCTGCCCAGGCTGTGCTGCGTGAGGGCGCGCACTCGCGCTTCGAGCTCCTGCAGCGAGAACGGCTTGGCCATATAGTCGTCGGCGCCCAGATCCAGGCCCTTCACGCGCTGCTCCACGTGTCGGCCGCCGTCAGGATGAGAACCGGCGCCAACGAACCGCGCCCGCGCAGCCTGCGCAGTCCATCGGCCAGCACCTGGTCATCTTCGGCGGTCAAGGTGCGCATGGCTCGTCTCCGCAACGGCTGTGCTGGGTGTTGATATGCGCCCGTTTCGCAACGTACCCCAAGAGGATGGGTCTTGCAGGTAGGCCTTGCGCAGTCAAACTGTACAAATATCCAGCTTTGGAGATAATGCGCCAACTTTCCAGGAGGAATCGATGGACGCACCGGTCAAAGCCCTCAATACCGAAAAAACCAAGGCCCTGCAGGCCGCCTTGGCGCAGATCGAAAAGCAGTTCGGCAAGGGCTCGATCATGCGTCTGGGCGAAGGCGAGGCCATCGAGGACATCGAGGTCGTCTCCACCGGCTCGCTGGGCCTGGACATCGCCCTCGGCGTGGGCGGTCTGCCTCGCGGCCGGGTGATCGAGATCTACGGCCCCGAGTCCAGCGGCAAGACCACGCTTACCCTGCAGGTCGTGGCCGAGATGCAGAAGTTGGGCGGCACCTGTGCCTTCATCGATGCCGAGCACGCGCTCGACGTGCAGTACGCGCAGAAGCTCGGCGT
>CBINBY010000153.1:0-8886 GCA_966248995.1 uncultured Burkholderiales bacterium
TCATGACCGCACCCTCGGGGTGAACGTTGTTCCTCACGAAGTCACGGATTCAGGATCATCATTGCCTGAAAGGGCAGAGAGGAAAGCCAGATGACCCAAGATCAGAAGATACACATCTGTGGCGTCGTCCCCCTACTCAAAAGACTGATGCGGCGGGTTCTGCATCGCGATTCGCAAAGCCGCCACGCGTTCCGGCAACCAATGCGCGCGAGATTGCCGCGCCTAACGCCCTGATATGGTCGGGATCGACGATCGACCAGTGCGTTCCCGGCAGCTCCGCCACCTCGAGCCCGTGTTCGGCGATCTCAGCCCATCCAAGCCGCGAATCGGGGTGGCCCTCGTCGGCGGCGGTAAACACTGCCAGCGGCACGGCGATCGGCTGCGCCCGGTAGCTCGCCACAGCCAGCCCGATCGCATAGCGCACAGCAAGGTGGCGCCGCAACGTGGCCCGCTCGATCGTCGCGGGGATAACGCCCTGGCCTTGGCACAGCTCGACCATCGCGTCGATGTCGTCCTGTTCTGCAAGCGCGGCGAGCTGGCGGGCAAGGTCGCCTTCGACATCCTTGAGCACCATGTCGACCAGAAATTGCGCTTCGGTTAACGCTTGGGCACCGTTCTTCAGAACGCTCGAATAGTCTCTCAAGGTGTCGATGACCCCCACGAATCCCACCTGCTCATCCGCGCCCAGCAGCTGGGCGGCGATCTCGTAGGCAATCATTCCTCCGCCGGACCAGCCAATCAAGTGATACGGGCCGTGCGGTTGTACGCTGCGCATCGCGCGCACATAAGCAGACGCCATCGCTTCGACGTCGGGCAGCGGCGCCTCTCCATCGGCAAAGCCGATCGCCGCCAACGCGTACAGCGGTCGATCGGCGGGGAGATGGGGCGCAAGATCGAACGCGTAGCCCACCTCCCCGTCGCCGGCATGAATGATGAACAACGGTGCATGGCTGCCTGATGAACGGATCGTCACGAGGTTGCGGAATTCTTCCGGACCATCGGGTTTGCCGATCTCGTGGGCAAGCGCAGCCACAGTCGGAGTTGAAAACAGCACGTGCACAGGCACTTGGCGCCCGAGGCGTCGGCTCAGACGCGAGACCGCCTGCAGCGCCAGCAGCGAGTGCCCTCCCAGCTTGAAAAAGTTGTCGTGGCGACCGATGCGCTCCACGCCCAGCAGCTCGCTCCAGATGGCTGCTAACGTGGACTCCAGCTCGCCGTGCGGCGCTTCATAGGCGCGGGTGCCGTAGGCATCGCCCTCGGGCGCGGGCAGCGCACGGCGGTCGAGCTTGCCGTTGGGCGTGAGCGGCAGCGCATCGAGCTGCACGTAGGCTGCCGGCACCATGTATTCGGGCAGGCTTGCGCCCAGGTGCGCGCGCAGCGCCTCGGGCTGCAGCGCGTTCTCGCCGGCCACGTAGGCCACCAGCCGCTTGTCGCCGGGCCAGTCCTCGCGTGCGAGCACGGCGGCTTCCCGCACGCCCGGGAGTTCGAGCAGCCGCGCCTCGATCTCACCGGGTTCGATGCGGAAGCCGCGGATCTTCACCTGCTGGTCGTTGCGGCCGAGGAACTCGATCGTGCCGTCCGCACGCCAGCGCCCGAGGTCGCCGGTCTTGTACAGGCGCACCCCGGGCTCGGCGGCGAACGGATCGGGCACGAAGCGCTCGGCGGTGATATCGGGGCGGTTCAGGTAGCCGCGCGCCACGCCGGCTCCGCCGATGTGGATCTCGCCGGCCACGCCCGCGGGCACCGGTGCGCCGTGCGCATCGAGGATGTAGATGCGGGTATGCGCGATGGGACGGCCGATCGAGGGATGGAATCCCGTGGTCCGGTCCATCGCGCACCAGGTCGAATAAGTCGTGGTTTCCGACGGGCCGTAGAGGTTGCAGACCGTGTGCACGCCGCTGTGGTCGAAGATGCGCTGCACGAGCTCTCGCTTGAGCGGCTCGCCGGCGAGGTTGACCGTGTGGACGCTCTGCGGGATGGCGTGCGCATCAACCAGCGCGCTGACCGCCGAGGGTACCGTGTTGATGAGCGTGACATCCTGCGGCGAGCTCTGCATCACCAATGCGTTGCGCACCAGGCAAACGGTGGCACCGCTGCACAGCGGCACGAAGCACTCGAACACCGCCAGGTCAAAGTTCAGCGAGGTCGAGAACAGCGTGCGATTGAGTACCGAGGGCCCGAACGATGCCTGGGCCCACTCAATGAGGTTGGCTGCGTTGCGGTGCTCGATGGCCACACCCTTGGGCACGCCGGTGGAGCCGGAGGTGTAGATGACGTAGGCCAAGTGCGACGGGTGCAGGCCGAGGGCGACCGCGTCGGGATTGGTGTCGGGCATTCCGTCCCACGGCCTCGCCGCAGTGTCGAGCTCCACAACCGCCAGCGAGGGCGACAACAACCCCAGGGCCGCGCGGCCGGCGGCCGGGGCGATCAGCACGCGCGGCGCGCTGTCGGCGAGCATGAAGGCCAGCCGCTCGGTGGGGTAGTCCGGGTCCAGCGGTACGTACGCGCCGCCGGCCTTCAGCGTAGCCAGCAGCGCCACGACCATCTCGATGCCGCGCGGCAAGGCGATGGCCACGCAGGTATCCGGCCCCACGCCGAGCGTGATGAGGTGGTGCGCGAGCCGGTTGGCCCGGCCATTGAGCTCGGCGTAGCTCAGCGCGACGTCCTCGCACACCAGAGCAACCGCCTCGGGCGTGCGCTCGGCCTGCGCCTCGACCAGTTCGTGGATGCAGCGCTCGGCAGGCAACGGTGCTGCGGTGTCGTTCCACTTCACCAGCAGCTGATCGCGCTCGGCTTCATCCAGCAGCGGCAATTGGCCGATGCACCGCTGCGGCTCGGCCAAGGCGTGTCGCAACAGCCTCTCGAAGTGCCCCGCCATGCGCTCGATCGTGGCGGTGTCGAACAGGTCGCTGTTGAACTCCCACTTGGCCGCAAACCCTTGTGGCGACTCCTCCAGGCTCAGCGTCAAGTCGAACTGGCTAACCTCGTTGGTGGTGTCGAAATCCTCCCAATTCACACCCACGTCTACGGTTTCCTCCTGCTGGCGCTGCGCCGTCAGGCTCAGCAGCGAGAACATCACCTGGAACAGCGGCGAGTGACTGGAGCTGCGCGGCACCCGCAGCAACTCCACCAGGTGCTCGAAAGGCAGGTCCTGGTGCGCTTGCGCCTGCAGCGTGGTCTGGCGCACCTGGGCCAGCAAATCGGCAAATGTCTGCGTGGGCTCGAGCCGGCTACGCAGCGCCAGCGTATTGGCGAACATGCCGATGAGCCGCTCCAGCCCGGGGTGATGGCGGTTGGCCACCGGTGTGCCCACCACGACGTCGGCCTGCCCGCTGTAGCGCCAGAGCAGAACCTTGAACGTGCTCAGCAACACCATGAACGGTGTGAGTTGCCGGCTCTGCGCAAAGGCGCGCAGCTGCTCGGCCAGTTCGCCGTCGAGCCGGCGCTGCAGTGCAAGCCCTCGGAAGCTCTGCATCACCGGGCGCGGCCGGTCGGTGGGCAGCGCATGGAGCACAGGCGCATCGGCCAGTTGCTCGGTCCAGTAGCGCTGCTGCCGCTGCAGCAACTCGCCTTGCAAGTACCGGCGCTGCCACTGCGCGTAATCCGGGTACTGGATCGCCAGCGGCGCCAGCGGGTCCGGCTGCTCCTGCGAGAAGGCGCCGTACAACGCCAACAGCTCTTTGACCAGCAGGTCCATCGACCAGCCATCGGCCACGATGTGGTGCACCACCAGCGTCAGTAGCGTCTCCTGCGTACCCAGGCGCACGAGCTGCAAGCGCAGCAGCGGTCCGTGCGCCAGGTCGAACGCACGCGTGGCCATGGCCTTGCTGGCCGCCCGGGCTTGGGCCTCGCACTCGGCGCGATCCAGGCCCGAGAGGTCCACGCACTCGATGGTGACCCTCCCGTCCTCGGCCACGCGCTGCACGGGGCGGCCATCGATGTCCGGAAAGCTGGTGCGCAGCGCTTCGTGACGACGTACCAAGGCATTCAAGGTCCGCTCGACGAGCGCCTCGTCGAGCCGGTCATCGATCTTTACCGCCGCGATGTTGTGATACGCGCTGCTGTGGGAGTCCCACCGGTGGAGGAACCACAGCCGCTGCTGCGCGAACGACAGCTCGACATCGCCGTGGTGCCCGCGTGGTTCGATAGGCGGCGGAAGCGCCGCGTCGGCCAGCGTATCGATGTGTGCGGCCAGTTCACGCAAGGTGGCATGGGCGAAGACATCTTGCAGCTGCAGCGGCCGCTGCAACGCCTGCTGCACCTGCGCAGCAATGCGCGTGGCCAGCAGCGAGTGGCCACCCAGGGCGAAAAAGTCGTCCTCGCGCCCGATGCGTTCCACCGGCAGTTCGAGGAAGCGGCTCCAGATGCCAGCCAGCGTGCGCTCGGTGTCCGTCTCCGGAGCCGCGTACGGCTGATGCGCCAAGGCCTCAGCCTGCGGTGCGGGCAGCGACTTGCGGTCGAGCTTGCCGGTGGTGGTGCGCGGCAGGGTCTGCAGTGTCACGTACAGGCTGGGCACCATGAAGGCGGGCAGCTGAGCGGCCAGTTGCCGGCGCAGCGCTGCCGTTTGCATCGGCTGCCCTGCCTGGGGCACCACATAGGCCACCAAGTGCGTGTCGCCGCTATCGTCGCGCCATGAGGCCGCCGCCGCCAGGTGCACGCCATCGCACGCAGCCAGGGCGGCCTCGACCTGCCGCACGTCCACGCGCTGGCCCCGGATCTTGATGTCGAAGTCCTCGCGGCCCAGGTACTCCAGCGACCCGTCCGCCAAGCGCCGAACGAGGTCGCCGGTGCGGTACAGCCGCGAGCCCGGCGGCCCGTAGGGGTGGGGTACGAACCGCTCGGCCGTCAACTCCGGCTGACGCCAGTAGCCACGCGCCATCCAGGGGTAGTGCACGCACAGCTCCCCGGCCACCCCGATGGGCAGCTCGCGCAGCCGCTCGTCCAGCACGTGCACCTGCACGTTGTCGATGGGCCAGCCGATCGGCACGAATTGGCCTGCACCGCCCACGTGCGCCGGGTCGCAGTAGGTGGTGTCGTTCAGTTCGGTGCAGCCGAAGTTGTTCCACAGCGCCACCCACGGCAGGGTGCGCTGCACACGCTCGCGCAACGATTGCGACAGCGGCTCGCCCGCGGTCACGCATACCCGCAGGTGCGACAGCGCTTCCGGATCGTCCAGCGCGTCGAGCACGGCTTGCAGGTGCGAGGGCACGATGAACAGCCGCGTCACCTTGCCCCGCTGCAGCGCGGCGATGAATGCCGGCGGGTCCTTGAGCAGCGCATCGCTAACTATCACCTGCGGCACGCCCGCCAGCAGCGCGCCCCACAGCTCCTTCATTGACACGACGAAGGGCGCCATCGTCTTCTGGGCCACGATATCGTCTGCGGCCAGGGGCAGCTGGGTTTGCATCGACCGCAGCAAGTTCAGCAGCTGCCCGTGCGGCACCAGCACACCCTTGGGTACGCCGGTGGAGCCGGAGGTATACGCCAGCATCATCAGCTGTTGCGGATGCCACGGCAGCGACAGATTCGTCTCGGGTCCTTGGGACGCCGCCTGCGCCACGCTGAGCAGGTCGGTGCCGAGACAGGCTGCTGCCAGCGGCTGCGCGCCATGCATCACCACTTGCGGCTGGGCATCGTTGATGAGCCGCTGCAGGTAGGCCGACGGCGCGTTCACGTCCAGAGGCACGTAGACGCCGCCGGACTTGAAGATGCCGAGCATGGCAGCGATGAAGTCGCACGAGCGCGGCATGTACAGCCCCACGCGCACCTCGGCACCGACGCCGCGCGCACGCAGCGCATGCGCGATGCGGTTGGCCCGCACGTTGAGTTCGGCGTAGCTCAGCTGGCCGTGCTCATCGATGCACGCGCAGGCTTCGGGCGAGGTCAGCACCTGCCGCTCGAACAGCGCCACCACGCTCGGCGTGTCATCGAGCTCCCGCGCGGTGCGGTTGGTCCGCTCGATCAGCTGCCGCTCGTCCGCTGTGAGCAGCTGCAGCAACGACAGCGGCTGCTGCGGCTGCTGCACCATGTGCTGCAGCACCTGCTGGTGGTGCTGCAGCAGCCTGCGCACCGTGCCCTCGTCAAAGAGATCGGCCGCGTACGTCACCGTGGCGCTCAGCCCCTGCGCGTCACCGAAGAACTGCAGGTCCAGCGGACATAGGGCGCCTTGCTCCTGGCCGGGCAGCAACTCCACGGTGAGCTGATCGCCCCACTGCATATCCACCGTGTCGGGCACGTTCTGGTGGCGCACCATCACGGGCACCAGTTCCGGGGCACTGTCGCCGGAGAGCTTGAGCTGCTGCAGTACCTGCTCGAACGGCAGCGCCTGGTGCTCCAGGGCGCGCAGCACCGTGCGCTTGACGCGCTCCAGCAGCTCGCCGCCGCAAACATCGCCCGACAGGTCCAGCCGCAGCGCGACGATGTTGATGAAAAAGCCGATCAGAGGCTCCAGCTCCGCCCGGTCGCGCCCAGCCACCGTGGTGCCCAGGCACAGGTCGCGCCGTCCGGTGTAGCGCTGCAGCACCAAGCCCAGCGCGGCCGTCAAGGCCATGAACAGCGTGGCCGTGTGTTGCTCGCACAAGCGGCCGAGCGCGGCACTCAGTTCGACCGGGTAGTCGAGCGAGAGCGTGCGCGTGGCCGAGGCCCCCGGCCGCGCGGGACGGTCCAGCGGGAGGGTGAGGCCGGGCTCGTAACCGTGCAGCTGCTGTGCCCAGTAAGCGGCATGCGGCTGCATGTCTTGCCCGCAAAGCCAGTACGCGTAGTCGGCGTACTGCACGCTGAGCGCCGGCAGCTGTGCGAGCTCGCCCCGCAGCTGCGCCGCATACAGCTGCTGCATCTCGTGCGCCAGCACGTTCATGGACCAACCGTCGCTGATGATGTGGTGCATGTTGAACAACAGGACGTGCTCGTGCTCGCCCAGGCGCAGCAGCTGCACGCTCAGCAGTGGCGCACGCGACAGGTCGAAGACTTGCGCCGCGTGTGCAGCCGCCAGCGACGGCACCTCGTCGTGGCTGGCCTGCAGCACGGGCAGGTGCAGGCCCATCGCCGGCTCCACCACCTGCTGCGCCCGTCCATCGGCGTCGGCCACGAAACGCGTGCGCAACACCTCGTGGCGGTCCAGCAGCGCGTCGAATGCCGCCTGCAACGCCGGCACCGACAGGGGGCCTTGCAGTTGCAGGGCCAGTGCCATGTTGTAGCTGCTCTGCAAGCCTTGGATCTGCTGCACGACCCACAGGCGCTCCTGCATAGGCGACAGCGGGAGTGCGCCGTCGCGCGGCGCGGGCACGATGGCCGGCAAGGTGCTTGCGTGGGCGGCGCCCACGCGTTCGGCGAAGCCGGCCAGCGTGGGCTGCGCGAACAGCTCGGCCAGCGGCACCTCGGCGCCCAGCCGGGCGCGGATGCTCGAGGCGAGCTGCACGGCCAGCAGCGAGTGGCCGCCCAGTGCGAAGAAGTCGTCATGGCGGCCCACGCGCTGGACGCCCAGCAGCTCGCGCCAGATGGCGGCGAGCGCGGTCTCCAGCCCACCGTGCGGGGCCTCGTAGGCGCGGGTGCTGAAGGCGTCGCCCTCGGGCGCAGGCAGCGCGCGGCGGTCGAGCTTGCCGTTGGGCGTGAGAGGGAGTGCGTCGATCTGCACATAGGCCGCGGGCACCATGTACTCGGGCAGGCGGGAGCCGAGATGAGCACGCAGCGCCTCGGGCACCACCTCGCCGACGACGTAGGCCACCAGCCGCTGGTCGCCCGGGGCATCCTCGCGGGCGAGCACAACCGCTTCGCGCACCTCGGGATGCAACCGCAGCGTGGCTTCGATATCACCCAGCTCGATGCGCAGCCCACGAATCTTGACCTGGTGGTCGTTGCGCCCGAGGAACTCGATGGTGCCGTCGGGTCGCCAGCGTCCGAGGTCGCCGGTGCGGTACATGCGAAATCCCGCTTCGGCGGCAAACGGATCCGGCAAGAAGCGCTCGGCGGTGAGGTCGGGGCGGTTCAAGTAGCCGCGTGCCACACCGGCGCCGCCGATGTAGAGTTCGCCGGCCACGCCCACGGGCGCCGGAGCGCCGTGCTCATCCAGCAAGTACATGCGCGTGTTGGCGATCGGGCGGCCGATGGATACCAGGGGTGAGAGGGCATCTGCGGCGGTGACGACGTGGCTCGAAGACCAGATGGTGGTCTCGGTGGGGCCATAGACATTCCAAAGGCGCTGAGTGCGCTGTGCGAGGCTCGCGGCCAAGCTGCTGGGCAGGGCTTCGCCACCGCACAGGGCCTTCAGATGAGGCAGGCCGCTCCAGTTACTGTCGAGAAGCATGCGCCACAGGGCCGGCGTGGCCTGCAACGCGGTGATGGACCGCGCTTGTAGGCTGTGGGCCAAGTTACCAGGGTCAAGCACGGTGGAGCGATCGGCGATGACGGTGCAAGCGCCGCACGACAAAGGCAGGAACAGCTCCAGCCCGGCGATGTCGAAGGCCAAGGTTGTGACGGCCAGGAGGCGGTCCTGGGGGCCGATGCCAGTCAGCCGCAGCATGGAGTCGAGGAAATTCACCACGCCCCGGTGCTCGACCATGACGCCTTTGGGCTGCCCAGTGGAGCCTGAGGTGTAGATGACGTAGGCCAGATGCGAGGGCTTGAGCTGGAGCGCGGCCGGCTCCGGGTCGGTGTCTGGCAAGGCCTCCCACGGTCGGTCCGAGACGTCCAGCTCCAGCACCACCAGCGAGGGCGGCAATCCCCCCAGGGCCGCGCGGACGGCGGCCTGCGTGAGCAGCACGCCCGGGGCGCTGTCGGCGAGTATGAAGGCCAGCCGCTCCGCCGGGTAGTCGGGGTCCAGTGGCACGTAGGCACCGCCGGCCTTCAGCGTGGCCAGCAGCGCCACCACCATCTCGATGCCGCGCGGCA
>CBINBY010000154.1:0-8819 GCA_966248995.1 uncultured Burkholderiales bacterium
CGAGCTGGTAACCGCGCTGGCGCGCATCAAGAGCTATCACGACTACGGCACCTTCACGCCGCTGCAAGTGGCGGCCATCGCGGCCCTCGAAGGCGACCAGCAGTGCGTGAAGGACATCGCCGAGACCTACGGGCGCCGGCGCGACGTGCTGTGCAAGGGGCTCAACGAAGCAGGCTGGCAGGTCGACGTGCCCCGGGCCTCGATGTACATCTGGGCGCGCATCCCCGACCCTTACCGGCACCTGGGATCGCTGGAGTTCGCCAAGCAGCTGCTCGCGAAGGCCAAGGTCTCGGTATCGCCGGGCATCGGCTTCGGCGACCACGGCGACGGCCATGTGCGCTTCGCGCTGATCGAGAACGAGTCGCGCATCCGGCAGGCGGTGCGCGGCATCAAGGCCATGTTCCGGGCCGATGGCCTGGTTCAGCCGGCTGCAACGGCGACGGCAAACCCTGCGAACGCCGGTTGAATCGTGCAGTGGTGGAATTGCCGCATGGCCTCCACCACCCTGCCCTCGATCTTCCTATCGCATGGGTCGCCCATGATCGCGCTGGAGCCCGGCGAGGCGGGCGCCTTCATGCGGCGCCTGGGGCACGCCATCGACGCCACGTTTGGCCGGCCCGCGGCGATCGTGGCGGCGTCGGCACACACCTTGGCACGCGAGCCGGTGCTGCTGGCGGCGTCGCGCCATGAGGCGATCCACGACTTCGGCGGCTTCCCGCAGGAACTCTATGCCCTGCGTTATGACGCCCCGGGCGCGCCCGAGCTGGCACCTCGCGTGGCCAGCTTGCTGACATCGGCGGGCCTGCCCGTGCATCTGGCGGACCAGGGTGGGCTGGACCACGGCATCTGGACGGCGCTGCGCTTTCTCTACCCCGAGGGCGACGTGCCGGTGCTGCCGCTGGCCCTCGTGGCCACGCAGCCGCCGGCCATGCAGTTCGAGCTGGGCCGCGCGCTTGGCTCCTTGCGTGCCGAAGGCGTGCTGGTGCTGGGCACGGGCAGCATCACGCACAACCTGCGGCGGCTTTCCATGGGCAGCATGCGTGTTCCGGCGGAACAGCCCGAGATCCCGGAGAGCGCCGCATTCCGCGACTGGATGTACGGCCACAGTCAGGTTCGAGACTGGCCGGCGCTCTTCGACTATCGCCGGCGCGCGCCCTATGCGGTGGACATGCACCCGACCGACGAGCACCTGCTGCCTTGGTTCGTGGCAGCGGGTGCGGGTGGCGAGGCGAGCGTGCCGGTGCGCATGCATGCGAGCGTGACGCACGGCGCGCTGGGCATGGATGCGTATGCGTTCGGGGAGGAGGCGGTACGGCTTGCGGGTGTGTGAGACCTCTGTCGAAAGGGCTGAGCCTCACCTCACTTCAGCGCCCCTACCACGCCCTGCACGAACCAGCTCATCCGGGAAATCTCTTCGTCGGTCATCGACCCCCGCTCCTGCCGCACCCGGCCTTCGCTGTCCACCAGCCGGCCGGAGAACGGCTTGAAGCGGCCTTCCACGATGGCCCGTCGCTGCGACTCGATCCGAACCGACGTGTCCCGGGGCACGTCGGCCGCGAAGGGTGCGAGCGCCACGAAGCCCTCCTTCATACCGCCCCACACCGGCCTCGGCGCCCAGGTGCCCGCCATCACGGCTTGAGCCACCTCGGTGTAGTAGCCGCCCCATTGATGCACGATGGCTGTGAGCTGCGCCTTCGGGGCGTACTTGCTCATGTCGCTCTGGTATGCAATGAGCCGCACGCCCTGCTGCTCGGCCGCCTGCGCCACCGCGGACGAGCCGCTGTGGTTGGTAAGCACGTCCGCGCCCTGGTTCACCAGCGTCAGCGCCGCCTCACGCTCGCGCGGCGGGTCGAACCAGGCGTTGAGCCATAGCACTTTCACCTGCGCCTTCGGGTTGGCCTCGCGCATGCCGAGCGCGAAGGCGTTGATCCCCTGCACCACCTCGGGCACCGGGAAACCCGCCACGTAACCTGCGATGCCGGTCCTGCTGGCCTTGCCCGCCAGCAGCCCGGCGAGGTAGCGCGCCTCGTAGTAGCGCGCGTTGTAGGTGTTGAGGTTGGGCGCCGTCTTGTAGCCGCCCGCATGCTCGAACTTCACGTTCGGGTAGTCGGCCGCCACGCGCAACGCGGGCTCCAGGTAACCGAAGCTCGTGGCGAAGATGAGCTGGTGGCCCTGCGCGGCCAAGTCGCGCATCACTCTCTCCGAATCCGGCCCTTCGGCCACCGCCTCGATGAAGGTCGTACGCACCTTGTCGCCCAGCGCACGTTCCATCTCGCGCCGCCCCAGGTCGTGCTGGTAGGTCCAGCCGGCATCCCCGATGGGCGACACATAGACGAAACCCACCTTGAGGGGTGCAGCCCCCTGCGCTCGAACACCGGGAAGGAGGAAGGCGGCAGCCGCCGCGAACATCGCGGCCCGCCGGCCGCATGTGAGGTTTTGATCCATGGTGTGCCTCGACATGGCCCGGTGACGCACACGCTCCGTGAGCGCGGGCCGGGTGCCGATCGATTGTAGGGATGCGACCCATTGCATTTCACGCTCAGGTGAGTTGCCAACTCTTACCGTTCGATGCGTGAAAACGCATGCAAAGATGCACGATCTTGCAAATGGCGGGATCCGAGACCATGCCAGAACACCTTTCCTCGCACCCCGCCGCGCCCCTTGCCCCGCTTCTCACGCGCCGCTCGTTGCTACGCGGCCTGGCTTCGGTCCCGGTTCTGGGAGCCTTGAGCGCTTGCGGAGGACCAGGAGAGGCGGCGGGCGACGGTGCGAACGAGGGCGCAAGCGCCACTGCCGGTTCAGGCGCGGGCGCTGGAAACTCAGGAGCAGGCTCCGGTGCCGGGACAGGGAGTGCCACCGCAACGGCCGCGGCGTTCGTCCATCCCGGCCTCCTGCATACCGAAGCCGATTTCGATCGCATGCGGCAGAAGCTGACGGCCGGGGAACAGCCTTGGGTCAGCGGCTGGAACGCCCTGACCGCCAGCAGCCGGGCGAAGCTCGGCGCCACGCCGACCCCGCTGGAAACCGTCGTGCGCGGTGGCGATGGCGAGAACTTCCGAACGATGGTCGAAAACATGCTGCGCGCGTACCAGCACGCGCTGCGCTGGAAGGTCTCTGGTGAAACGGCCTATGCCGACGAGGCCGTGGCCATCCTCGACGCCTGGTCTGCCACGCTGAAGACAGTCACCGGCAACGCCGACCGCTTCCTCGCTGCGGGCCTGTATGGCTACCAGTGGGCGAACGCAGCGGAGATCATGCGCACCTACTCCGCCTGGTCCGCGGAAGGCATCGCCCGCTTCCAGAAGATGCTGCTGGAATCGTTCTATCCACTCAGCCACGACTTCCTGCTGAGGCACAACGACGCGACGATCACGAACTACTGGGCCAACTGGGACCTGATCTCCGTGATCGGCATCGCTTCGATCGGCATCTTCTGCGACCGGCGTGACCTCTACGACGAAGCGCTCGCCTACCACCGGAATGGCCGAGGCAATGGAGCGGCGGCACACAGCGTGTACGTGCTTCATCCCGGCCACCTCGGGCAGTGGCAGGAGGTCGGGCGCGATCAAGGCCATGCCACGCTCAGCATCGCCATGAACGCCCTGCTTTGCGAGACGGCCTGGAACCAGGGCGACGACCTGTACGGCTACGACAACAATCGCTTCCTTGCCGGCGCGGAATACGTGGCCAAGGCCAACACGCCCAACGCGGATGGCACGTTCCCCGAGATGCCCTTCGCCCGCTACATCAACAGGCAAGGCACTTTCACCGCCGTGTCCACGGCCGGCCTTCCGCACCCGAGGCCCTGCTGGGAATCGATCTACCACCACTACGTGAATCGCCGGGGCCTGGCCGCGCCGTACGTGAGCGCGATCGCGGCGAAGCTGCGCCCCGAGAAGGACCAGTGGGTGGGAGACCACCCCAGCATGGGCACGCTCACCTACTCGCGCGACCCGATCGCCGCCGGCAGCGCGCCGAGCGGGCTGGTTGCCCACGTCACCGACGGGTCGGTGCTGCTGTCATGGTGGGGCACGGCCTATGCGACCGGCTACGACGTGGAGCGCAGTGCCTCGCCGAACGGGCCCTACACCGCCATCGCGCACGTCACGGATCCGCTCACATACACGGATACGCCGGGCGACGGCATCTGGCACTACCGCGTGACCGCATCGACGGCGGCAGGGCCGCTGGTCGGCGCGGATGTCGTGCGCGTCGCGCTCCCCATCGAGCTGCGCGTGCAGCTGCCGCTCGATGGCACCGCAGAGGATGCCAGCGGCCATCAGCGCCACGGCACGCTCATCGGCGGCGCGGATTGGGGCGCTGGCCGCATCAGCGGCAACGCCCTGGCCCTGGATGGCACGAGCGGCCATCTCGCCTTGCCTGCCGGCGTGCTGCGAGAGCTGGGCGACTTCACCCTCGCCGTGTGGGTGTACTGGAATGCATCGGCCACGCATGCGCGCATCTTCGACTTCGGCTCCAGCGACGTCGCCTACATGGCGCTGGAGCCGCGCGACGGGCAGGGACGCCTGCGCTTCATGGTCACAGGCACGCAGTGGTACGGAGAGCAGGCCATCGCGGCCGCGAGCGCCTTGCCGACGGGCCGCTGGGTCCATGTCGCCGTCACGCTGAAGGGCCGTGTCGGCACCTTGTATGTCGACGGCAGCGCTGCGGGCACGAACGCCGAGATCGATCTCGCGCCCTTCCAGCTGGGCGCCACGACGCAGAACTGGCTCGGGCGCTCCCAGTACGCCGCCGACCCCTACTTCAACGGCCGCATGCAGGACCTGAGGATCTACAGCGGGGCCCTCGACGCCTCGCATATCGCCGAGCTGGCCCGCTGAGAAGGTGTGAACGAATCCGACATGTCCGCTCATCCCGCCCAAACGCGCCCACTCGGCGTTGCAAATGCTCGCCGTAGCCCGAGCTACGGCTGCGCTTTGCGCCTTGATTGGGCACGTTTGGACGGTCTGCTCGGGCACGCCGGATTCATTCACACCTTCTGAGGCGCCGCGGCCCGAACTGCTTCAGGAGGCCGCGGGCTCCGCGCGTTGCGCCATCCAGTAGCCGTAGTCGACCTGCGTGTTCTCCAGGAGCCCGGCCCACTGCGACATCTGGTCGGCGACGAGAGCGCCGAACTGCGCGACGAGGTTGTACTCCTGCTCGACGTACTTCGACAGGGTATTGGCCTCTTTGAGGCGGCTGTGCTCCTGCGCCAGCGCGGCCAGGCCCTCCAGCCAACCCTTTTGCTGCTGCCAGCAGCGCTGGACCACGGCCTGCTGCAGCGCCATCACTTCGTGCCAGGTGCCAGGGTCGAAGCGCAGGGGCAGGACCGCCGCGGCGGTCGCACCCTGGGCCATGCCGCGCATGGCGAACTGGCTGATCAGCAGCTGGAGCTTGGACGCACGCGCCACCGGCTTGGCCGACAGCGCGGCAGTTTGCATCTTGGTGACGGCGCTCGCGGAAGCCTGCGCGGTGGCGACGGGATCTGCGGATGTTCTTTTCATAAAGATGTTCCCTTGTGGGATGGATGAACCCGCGTCAGCCGCCCAGGCGGCTGAGCATGCCGTGGATGGCCTTGATCTGGATGGCGTTGCGCGAGTAGTAGTCGGGCCGGTTCGCGTCGAGGTTGGTGTAGCCCCACCAGTCCCAGCAGCCGTCCGGGTTCTGGGTCTCGCCATCGTCGGTGCCCTGGGCCTGCGGATAGAGCACGATGATGTCGTTGCTGTCCGCGATTTCGTTGTACCCCGTGCTGGTCACGTAGCGAGTCCAGTAGGGCGGCACGTTGCGGATGTCGGGCCGGCCGTTCACATAGTTGACGTAGGCGTAGCCCTGCTTGCATCCGTGCAGCGCGATGTGCACGCGCGCCGGCGCCCCCTCTTCCACCGAACGCGGCACGTAGGCATAACCGAATGGGCTCATGCTCGCGCGGGCGTCGCCACCGAAGAACTCGGTCTGGTCGAAGCGGATCAGGCGCCCGCTCAGTTGCTCGGACGGCGGCTTGAGAGCGCCGTAGAGGTGGCGCAGGATGTCGTGCGACTGCATGAAGCCGCCGTGGTTGATGTAGGGCGGCTCGTTCGCACCCAGCGGCGAATCTTCCGGGTTGTCCGTGATGATCGAATGCCCGGCGGGCACGTGGTCGTGATAGGCAATCCGATCGGGACGCACGCCCAGGAGTTCATAGAAGAGGCGCGTGCGCTCGACCACGTCGGAGTACACGACCTCGTCCTTGCTGCCGGTGAAGATGTAGACGCGCTGGTCTGCCAGATGCTCCACCGCGTCGATCTCGCCAGCCGAGGCCGTCTCGCGCGCCAACTGGGCCAGCCGCTCGGCGTTCGGTGCCGTCTGCGGCACGAGCGGGTTCATGCAGATGTACAGCGCGTTCTGCACGTAGGCGTCCTCGGCCAGCAGTGCCGCCCCGCGATAGGTTTGCGCGCAGCGAAACGGGCCGCCGGCAATCACGCCGGCACCGCTGAAGCTCGATGAATGTGCAAGGTGCAGCTGCACCGTCATGAACGCACCCGAAGACAGGCCGGATACGGAGCTTTCGCCACGCCGGACCTTGTACTTGCCAAGCTGCACGACCTGGGAATCGATGGTGGCCGACATGGGCACCTCCCTTGATTATTTGAAGAGGTCTGCCTTATAGCCAATTGCCCATCGCGGGGCAATTTGCGGGGAATTGGGCGGTGCGTTACGCGTGCATTGCTTCGCATCAGTCGCGTCGGATCGCGCTGGCACAGAACATCGCAACGCGTTCATGAAGGGGCGAAGGCAAAGCAAGGTGGACTTCTCTGCCGCGCCCCTCGAATCAACTCACTTCGGCAGCCACACCAGCGCCCCGGCCTTCATGTCCGGCACGAGGATGTACTTGCCGTCCTTCGACAGCGCAATGTCGGCCGATGCCTTGAAAGCCTGCGTGTAGGCCTCGGGCTTGGCGCCCTTCTGCTTGAGGTTCAGCTTCCACACGCGTCCGTTCTTCCAGTCGGAGATGTAGAGCATGCCGGCCGCGTCGCGCGCCAGCCCGTCGCCGCCGCCGAACCCCTCGGCGATCTTTTCCGAGGTGCCCTGGGTCACGTCCACCCGCAGAAGTTCGCCGGTGGCGAAGTCGACGACCAGCAGCTTGTCCTTGCCCTCGACGAGCAGGCCGTTCGGGCTCTTGATGCTCGGGTTCTTCGCTTCCGAGGCGATGAGCGTCACCTTGCCGGCCGGCGTGATTTTGAAGATGGCACCCTTGCCGCCCTTCTCGATGTCGCCGGTGTCCGAGACGTAAAGGTTGCCTCCACTGTCGGCGACGATGTCGTTCAGGAACATCGGTGGCTGCGGAAAGGCCTCCACCCTCACGAACACCGATGCGTGACCCTGCTTGTCGACCTTCCAGATCCGGCTCTTGTCGGTCACGTACAGGTTGCCGCCGGAGGTGGCCAGGCCCTTGGGATCGTCCATGCCCTCGGCGTAGGGCTGCGGCTTGCCCGACTTGCCGATGACCGCGATCCGGCCGTCGCCGTCCTTGCCGAACTCGCCGATCTCCGACACATAGATGCGCCCGTCGGGCCCCACGACCACTGACTCGGGCGTGGCGAGACCCTCTGCGGTGCGGGCCTCCGCGGCAACCACGGGGGTACCCGCTGCAAGCAGTGCAGCGGCACAGACGAGTGCATGGGCAATCCGGGCATGCGAGACGGACATGGCGACTCCTTCAGAGATTGGGGGGCGGCTACTTTCCCACGACAGCGCGCCGATGGGCAATGTTTCCCCAATCAGCGCAGCGGCGTACTCGGCTTCCTAGAATGTTCGGGCCGCAAGCTTGGGAGTCAGCCATGATCGTCGAGCGCATCTGGACCGGCAACGCCTATCGCAACTACAACTACCTGATTGCCTGCCCGGAAAGCGGCGAGGCCCTGGCGATCGACCCACTGGACCACGAGAAGTGTCTGGCTGCCGCCAAAGCCAGAGGGTGGGACATCACGCAGATCCTCAACACGCACGAGCATCCGGACCACACGGGCGGCAACGCCGCCGTGGTAGCGGCCACGGGTGCCCGGCTGATCGCGCACCACCGCGCGGGCTCGAGCATCCCCGGCGTGGACCATGGCGTGAAGGCGGGCGACGTGATCAAGGTTGGCAGGACGGTGGAACTCGAGTGCATGGACACGCCCGGCCACACCATGTGCCACATCTGCCTGCGCTCGCACACCAACCGGCCGGCCCTGTTCTCCGGCGACACGCTGTTCAATGCCGGCGCAGGCAACTGCCACAACGGCGGCAACGTGGAAGCGCTGTACACGAGCTTCGTCGAGCAACTGGCGCAGCTGCCTGAGGACACGCTGGTGTACCCGGGGCACGACTACATCGAGAACAACCTGCGCTTCACGCTCGCTCGCGAGCCGGACAACGAGGCCGCGCAGGAACTGCTGCCCCAGGTGTCGGGGCACGACCCGTCCACCATGCTGGTGACCACCTTGCGGCAGGAAAAGGAGTTCAACACCTTTTTGCGATTGACCAGCCCGAGCGTCATCGCGAAGCTGCGTGAGAGCTTTCCCGATCTGCCGGACCACCCGGATCCGAAAACGGTGTTCGTGAAGCTGAGGGAGTTGCGGAATCAGTGGTGAGGCGCGAGGGTGTGGCGGCGTCGAAAGCGGTTGGCGTAGCCGCCCTCGGCTGGCCTGGGCAGCGGTGATGGCGCGCTTTCTCGGCCTCTTGCGGCAGCTGGGCGGGTGGAGGCGGCGCCAGTTGCCGGCACCGTCAATCGTTGCCCTTGAACACGGTTCGGTACTTGGCGAGGCCCAGCCCGTTCTTGCTGTACTCGTCCATTCCGAAAT
>CBINBY010000155.1:0-8605 GCA_966248995.1 uncultured Burkholderiales bacterium
GCGGCGGCCTTCTTCGCAGTTGCCATTTCGATTCTCTCCATCACAAACCGTTGTTGATGTGGCGGGCTGGGTGAGGGCCGCATGAGCACTCGTTTCTCCGAGGTACCGCGCGGTGCGAATGGTACTGCGTGCCTGCTGCATTGAGAAGCAGTTTTCCTAGGAGAAACGCGCAATCTACCGAGGAGAACAGCACCTTTGTCGCGATGAGACATCACTGAGCTTGCATCGCGCAACTCGCATGCACATCGAGGACCTGTTCCCTTGGCATCAATGGACTCGCACAATGCGCTGCTCGAGTGCGGCGCAGGTGTGCCGCATCGCGCACCGAAGGAGATCGACGATGGCAAAGAAGATCTTGCTGCTGGCCGGCGACTACGCCGAGGACTACGAGACCATGGTGCCGTTCCAGGCGCTTGCGATGGTGGGCCACACCGTGCATGCCGTGTGCCCCGACAAGAAGGCGGGCGACCACGTGCTCACGGCGATCCACGACTTCGAAGGCGCGCAGACCTACTCCGAGAAACCCGGCCATCGCTTCACCCTCAACGCGACCTTCGCCGAGGTGAAGCCGCAGGCCTATGACGCACTCGTCATACCCGGGGGCCGCGCACCCGAGTACCTGCGCCTGAACAAGCAGGTGATCGCGCTGGTGCAGCACTTCGCACGTGAGGGCAAGCCCATTGCCGCCATCTGCCACGGCGCTCAACTTCTCGCCGCCGCCGGCATCATCCGTGGCAAAAAGGTCTCGGCCTACCCGGCCTGCGCACCCGAGGTGGAGCTGGCCGGAGCGAGCTACGCCGATGTCCCGGTGGACCAGGCAATCACCGACGGCAATCTGGTCACTGCCCCCGCATGGCCTGCGCATCCCGCATGGCTCGCACAGTTCCTTGCCGTGCTGGGCACCAAGATCGCGGCCTGATGCGCGAAGCCCTGATCGCTCGACGCAGCATCGGGGTGAGGCCGTGCGAGGCCTCGGCGCGCATCGGCGCGGACAACGCAAGCCAGCAGGAGCTTGACGCTATGCTGCAGCGATGAAGCTCTTCGTTCGCTGGCTGCTACTGGCTGCCGCGCTGCTCCTGGTCGCTCACCTCACACCCGGCGTGGAGATCGCCAGCTTCGGCGCCGCGATGATCGCGGCGCTGGTCATCGGCCTGTTCAACGCGCTGCTGCGCCCCATCCTCGTGCTGCTCACGCTGCCAGTCACCCTGCTCACGCTGGGTCTGTTCCTCTTCGTGATCAACGCGGTGATGTTCTACGCTGCAGCCGGCGTGCTCAGCGGTTTCAACGTCGAGGGCTTCCTCCCCGCGCTCATCGGCTCGCTCATCTACAGCCTGTGCGGCATGGTGATCGACGTGGCGATGGAGCGCATGTTCGCTGAGGGCTGATACGGCGCGACGAGGTCACCCTCCCAGCGCGCGCTCCTCTGCCATCATCTGCCGACGCCGGGCCTCGATGTCGCGCAGGCGCGCGTCGATCACCGAGGCCTCGATGAAATCCGAGGCCCCCGCGCTGCGCGCCATGCGCTGTCCGGCCCGCAGGCGTTCCACGGCGCCTGCCATGTCGCCCAGCGCCACCCGGGCTTCGGCTTCCGCACGCAGCGCGCGCAATCGCTGACCCAGCCGGGCCCAGAGCTGGCCCAGGATCGACCATGCCTCGGCATCGTTCGGGTAGGCGCTCACCCAGGTCTGCAGATCCTCCGCGCTGCGCCGCACCGCCGTCTCGTCGATGCTGCCCGCCAAGGCCACACGGCCTCCAAGCAGCACCACCGGCCTCGAAGGTTCACCAGCATAGGGACGCAACGCCTGCTCCGCACGGACAACGTCGCCGCGCGCGAGCATCGACTCCACCACGAGCAGCGAAACCGCGCGCTGAGCGCGGGCATCAAAGGCCGGCGCGCCCTGCGCCACCAGCGCCTGGGCTCTCTGCAGGGACGCATCGGCACGGGGCCATTCGCGCAGCAGCGTGGAGGCCAACGCACTCTCGTAGGCCGCGGACAGCCTCTCGGCCGGCGAACCCGGCGCGCCCTCGGCGTCGCGCGATTGCGATCGGCGCAGCGCCTCGTGCCGGGGGTCCATCAGCGCACGGGCCCGGGCCTGAGCCGTGACGTGTTCGAGCACGCTGACCGGTGCGCGGGGTGCGGCCGTGCCCAGCCGCGCTCGCGCCTCGCCGATGCGCTCGGTGGTGAGCGGGTGGCTGCGCAGATACGGGAAGCCGCCGCTGTCATTGAGCCGACCCGACTGCGCAAGCTTCTCAAACATCGAGGCCATGCCGCCCGGCGCGAAGCCCGCGTCGGTCATAACCCCGAAGCCGATGCGATCGGCCTCGCGCTCCATGTCGCGCGAAAAGTTCAACTGCCCCTGAAGGGTCGCCGCCTGGCCGCCTGCGATGGCCGCGTTGGCCACATCGGCGTTGTTGCTGCGGCTGGCGGCAAGGATGCCGAGGATGGTGGCCGCCACGCCAATCAGCGATTGGCGGCGGCTGTTGGAGATGCTGCGCGCGATGTGCCGCTGCGTCACGTGCGAGAGCTCGTGCGCCAGGACAGAGGCCAGTTCATCCCGCGTGCCTGTCATCGCGATGAGCCCCAGGTGCACGCCGATGTAGCCGCCCGGCAGCGCGAACGCATTGACGCTGCGATCGCGCACGAGGAAGGCTTCCCAGGCGAACCGCGGATCCAGGTCCGGCCCGATTTCGCCGCGTCGGCGTGCCGCGGCCACCAGGGGCAGGAACACGCTCTGCAGGTACTCCAGCAGCACCGGGTCGTCGCTGTAGGCGGGATCGCGCCGGATCTCGCGCATGATCTGGTCACCGATGCGCCTTTCGGTGCCGAGATTGAAGTCTTCCGACGCGGTATCGCCGAGGGCAGGCAGACGGTTCTGCGCCATCACGACGGGAGCCGCCGGCAACGCCAGCGCAAGGGCACACACGGCGGCCACCGCCCGGCGCAAGACACCGCGACGCGGGCGTGGGGGTCGACGAGCAGCAGTCAAGATCACGCGTGCCTTCGAAGTGGAGGGCGCTCAATCGAACCCCAAGCACCGGGTTCGGCACCGGGTTCGACGGCGCTGACTATGATGCCAGCCGGACCTTGTCGCATTGTTTCCCGATATGACCGCGCCGACACCTCCGCCATCGCCGCTGACCCACTTCGACGCGACCGGCCAGGCCCACATGGTTGATGTGTCGGCCAAGGCCGAAACCCACCGCATCGCCCGCGCCACCGGCGAGATCCGCATGCAGCCCCAAACGCTGGCGCTCATCGAGTCCGGTACGGCGAGGAAGGGCGATGTCCTCGGCGTGGCGCGCATCGCAGCCATCCAAGGCGCGAAGCGCACATCGGAGTTGATCCCGCTGTGCCATCCGCTGCCCATCACGAAGGTGGCGGTGGAGTTCGAGGTGGATGCGGCGACGTCCTGCGTCCGCTGCACGGCCCAGGTCGAGACCCTGGGCCGCACGGGCGTCGAGATGGAGGCCTTGACCGCCGTGCAGGTCGGGCTGCTGACGGTCTACGACATGTGCAAGGCGGCGGATCGGGGGATGGTGATGGGGGGCATACGCGTGCTGGAGAAGCACGGGGGCAAGTCGGGGGATTGGGTGGCACCCTAGGGGCCTTGCACTCGCCTCAACCTCGACCGCCGGATGGCGGCCAATACCTCAGCGGAAGTCCTCAAAGGTCAAGCTCTTCGTCGGAGGCAAACACTGAAAGGGCTTCTCGACGCCAAGGCGATCCGGTTCTGCACACGGCGCAAAAAACGGCTCGGAGTCCGGATTCCGAAATTCCCGCAGCCGTGCCGCCACGTAGCGCGCGCGATCTTCGTCTCCCGATTCGTGCAGTGACCTTGCCCAGGCCATCATGAGCCGGGTGTCGAGCAAGTAGTGCGCGGCGACTTTGAACGAGGGCAAGGCCTCGGACGGCCGTTCAGCGGTAGTGGCAGCGGCGTAGTGCGCGTGGTGGGCGAATAGCACGCTCCTCTTGCCGGCTTCGATCCGCTCGAACAGTGGCGGCGCATCTTCGTCGGCAATGAAGATGGCCGAAACGCGCAGATAGTCGGCAATGGAAAGCACACCACCAGCGGTCATGAGCAAGGCAGCCAGCATCAGAACCCAAGATCGCCCGGGTCGGCTGCTCCGCTGGTCCGCGACAGATCGTGCACCTTGGCTATCAGCGCCTGCACCCAGGCACAGGCCCCACACGAACGCCGTCGGCAACAGGAAGTACGAGTACCAGAGCGGATACTCGACGAGACTATGCACAGCGATCATCAAGACCATCATCGAAGCAGCCGAGGTCATCGCTCGCTGCGGGTGTGCCGTGCCGAAGCCGTTACGCATCGCCCGCCACAGCGCGTAGACGAGTAGCGCCAACAGAAGCGTCGCCAGCGGGACGCCTAGTTCGACAGCGAGTTGCAGCGGCAGGTTGTGGGTATGGTCAAAAAAAGCCGTTGGGCGACCGAGGTAGGGAGTCAGCGACCAAGCGAAGTTGAACTCACCGAAGCCCACGCCGAACCACGGATGACGGGAAATCAGCGACAGCGTGTTGGCCCAGATGTGCCGGCGTGAGTTTGGGCTGTCGGCGGTATCGGTGAGGCGTGCTTCGCCCCCGAACGAGCCATGGGCCCACGTTGCCAGACCGGCCCAGAACAGGAAGTAGGCGACCGGTGCGGCGAGCATCATCACGCGAGCCGGCCGCGACAGGCGCCGGTCCAGCGCGCCCCACAAAGCCAGGATGCCGACGCCGACGACCCCAGTGCGCGAGGCGGTGAGCACCAGCGTGAAGATGAAGGCGTACGCGAAGCCCCCGGCTGCGGCACGATGCATGCGCCCCGACTCGGCCAGCCACAACGCTGCGATGACCGACCACAGCAAAAAGGTGCTGAGATGGTTGGGCTGCCTTAAGTTGCCAGAGGCCCGGCCCTCCGCCGCGCTGATGGCGATCCACTGTCCATTAGCGAGGTCGGGCGCGAACACCTGGATCACACCCACCGCACTGCTGAGCAGACCGGCCATGACGAGGGCCCAGCAAAGCGCGCTCAGCGCTGTCTCGCCATGACGGGCCTCGGCGGTTGCCGCGCCAACCAGCACCGCCAACAGCGCCATGGCAAGCGACGCGGCTGCCGAAAGCGCCAATCCGTGTGGCAAGGACGCCCACCACACTGAGGCAAGTGCGGCGAGAAGCAAGACAGACAGTGCCGCTAGCAAGGCGACCAAGCTGCCACGAAGGGCGCGCGCTGGCCACTGGGCTGCACTAGCGAACCAAGCCATCAGCAGAGCCCACCCGACAATCGCCACCGCCTGGTTGATGAAGGTCGCGGAGGGCGGCACGTTGTGAGTCAACATCGCCGGCACGACAAAGGCAACAATGGCGACAAGAGTACCCACCGGTTCGGCGGACGGAAAGCGACTGTCGCGCGGCACGGGCGACACGATTTGGGCTTCCAACAGGCGTGAGCTCGGATTGGGGAAACGATATTTTCCGCGTTGTCGTAGAGGCTCCAAGCGTGGCGGATCAGAAGCCGTCGAAGGGTGCGTAACCGACCACATTTCCTCCTGCACTTAAGACCACCACCCAGTCCTCACGGGCGACGACCGGCAGGTAGCGCGCTTCTTCTGCAGATAACTTCAAGTCCTGCAGTGTTTTCTCAAGCTCAGCCTTTCGCGTCGGATACCGTAAGGTGAGCGTAGTGAGCGGCTTGGCTTCAGCCCATACGGACTCCCGCGAGTCTCTATACGGCTGCCAGTAGCTCGGTCGCTGGCCGATGTCATACCCTTTTAGGGCAATATCAATCGATTGAATCCGCTCGTCGCTGGACTGTGAGGCACGGGTGCCCAGAATCAACGGTCCAGTCAGCGATAAATTGCGGTATTGGGCGCGAGCACTGGGAAGTTCTTCCCGGCGGACATCATTCGCGGTCACAAGGCGAAAGCGACCGCCCTCGTGTACTAGAGCCACCGGGCGCGCGATGTACACCGTATGTAGGCCGTACGCGAGTGCGCCAACTTGTAGCGCTGCAATGGTAGCGAGGTCGCGCATCAACTCTCCTCGCGACTTGCGCTGGTTGAACGCGACAAACGTCAGCACAGGTCCCAGGATCACATCCACGCCGAGTAGCAGCAGGAACAGACGCCGTCCCCCTGCCATAGCGCCATATGCGCCGGGATACCAAAGCCCCAGCGTCAGTAACGCAATGCAGGCCGCCATGATGGCAGAGAGCGCGAGATGCAAGCCGGCCGCACGGCACCGAAAGCGCAGGGAAAGGGAGGGGTTGTTCATGTAACGCTTGTAGATGCGCAACACGACGAGCGCGAATGACAATCGGCGTGCCGACGCACGCCGATTCTCTAGAAGACGAAACCAGAGCCAGTGTCAGCCCCGTATGTCTTTATTTGCACTCCGCCGGGGCAAAGCGCGGATCGAGCGTGCCGGCCAACGCACCAGCAAACGCCGCGTTGCGGGCGGTTGCGTTAGCGTGCAGCGTCGATGAGCAAACCCAATCAACGGATCCCGTTGCACCCGCTGCAGCGGCAGCCAACTGGACCGGAGCAGCACCAGCTACCGAGAGGAATGGGGTCAGCACAAGTGTTGGCGCACCGGCGCCGATCGCATTACCCACCGTTGCAGGGTTGAACGGAATGGTAATGACCCCGGTGGCGGCGGCAATTGCGATGCCAGGAGATCCAGCGGTGCCGACGTACTTGGATTGCGGGGGAGCCAGGGCCACCTGCGCCGCATACGCTGCGACGCCTGGCATTCCGTCAGCCGCGTAGCTGCTTGAAAGATCTGCCTTGATAGCTGAAGCCAGAGATAAACCTTCAGTTATCTTCGCGCGAATCGTGTAGTCCTGATAAGCCGGCAGCGCCACCGCCGCCAAGATGCCGATGATCGCCACGACGATCATCAGTTCGATAAGTGTGAAACCGCGTTGAATCTGCTTCATAAGGGTGCTCCGGAGAGGGGGTTGACTCTTGCCGCTCGTGTAGTTGCAGCCCCTATGCCAACCGCCAAACGGTGCGATTTGTGCGGTTTTCACCCCCTTGTTGACGGGATGGGTCACAAACCGTGTATTTGCTTTACGGTTTACGTTGGCACTGACACAAATGGTCCACTCAAACACGCGGATGAAGCCGGAGAACAGACCCCGCTTCCAACGAATGAACGCGATGCACCGAGCCGAAACGTGCGATTTCCGCCATCACCGCCAGCTGCTCTCCTGGCTTCACATGCGTGATGTGCACATCAACGCTTCCACGCAGCTGCAGCAGCTCCTCGCGCAGGAAAGTCGGGCAGAGGTGCCCGCTCACCGCGGCCAGCTGCCGCTCCTCATCCCCGAAGGCCGTTTCGATGACCAGGTGCGCGACATTCATGGTCGCGAGCCTCTGCCAAAGCGCCGGGTTGGGGCCGGTGTCACCCGTGTAAACCCACCAGCCGGAATCCCCTCCGGCGTCCACCGCAAAGCCGACCGCCGGAACCGTGTGCACGGCGCTTAGAACCTCGATGCGCCGACCGGCCAGCGCCAAGGTCTCACCGACCGCGATGGGCCTGAATTGAAGCGCCGGCTTCGCGACGCTCGGCAGCCGGGTGAAATCGGGCCAGATCACGCCATTGAAAACATGTTGGCGCAGCGCGGCGAGAGTGTCGGGCAACGCGTAAACCGTGATCGGCCCGCGTTGCCGGGCAGCCCGCAGCCGCATCACGCTGTCGGCGAGCAGCCCGATGGCCAACACATGGTCCAGATGGGAATGACTGATGAGGATGTGGTCGATCTTCGCCAGTTCCTCCAGCTCGAGATCTCCCACGCCGGTGCCGGCGTCGATGAGAACCGAGTCGTCAAGCAGGAACGACGTCGTTCTGCAGCCGGCGGCAATGGCCCCGGAGCAGCCGAGGACACGGATGTTCATGGCGGTGCGAGTCCGGCGTTGGGCCGCGCGCAGTGCGGCGGCGGTTGTTGTGGCAAGGGCCGATGTTGTTCCTCGCCACCCACCGACGCAAGGCGCCGAAGTCGCGGTTTTGTGTTCAAAGGCTGGCGCAAGCGTCGGCACCAACGATGCACGTGAAAAGCATCACATGGTTACATTCGGCGCTCCGGACACCCTCGCCGGTGAGGGGTGTCCCACCCGGTCAGGGAGATCGCTAAGCCTGCACGAACTGCATCTGCGTACCGGCGAGCTCGATCACATCGCCGTTCTTCAAGTGCACCGTCTCGGTGGTCAGTGGCTGGCCATTGACAGTCGGCCGCGCCGAACCTTCCACGTGGGCAAACACGTAGCCTCCGGGACGCTTGGTGATCGAGGCGACTTGAACACCAGGCTTGCCGACCGTCGTGACCACTTTGGTCAGGCTCACTTCGCGACCGGCCGCAGCGCCGTTGAGCACGCGGATCGAGGCTGGCACGGCAGTGGAATTCAGCGCGCCGAATCCCGAGGTGCCGAGCCCACCCGTGGTCGTTTGCACAAAGCTGGTGGCGCCAGCTGACGCAGCCGGGGCACCGACGATCACGCCGCCGCCCGGCTTCATGATCATCGTCTTCTCGTAGTCGCCGCCTTCGTCGACCAGGTACTTGATCTTGTACTTGCCGATCTCGACGGTGTCGTTGTGCGCGAGCAGCTGCTT
>CBINBY010000156.1:0-8601 GCA_966248995.1 uncultured Burkholderiales bacterium
GGGCTGAGCCTCCCATCCCGTTCGGGCTGAGCCTCCCATCCCGTTCGGGCTGAGCTTGTCGAAGCCTTGCTCCGAACGGCACTGCGCAGCGCGCAGCCCCGAAGCTCAGCCCAGTCGCGCCCGATGCCGCGACAACTGGGAGCGCACCTGCTCCGGCGCCGTGCCGCCCAGCACCTGCCGCGCACCGAGCGAGCCTCGCAGCGTGAGCACCTCGTACACGTCCGAGCCGATCGCCGCATTGAAGCCCTGCAGCGTGGCCAGCGGCAGCTCCGACAAATCCACGCCCTGGCCGATGGCATGCTTTACCGCGTGCGCCACCACCTCGTGAGCATCGCGGAAGGGCAGGCCCTTCTTCACCAGGTAGTCCGCCAGGTCGGTGGCCGTTGCATACCCGCGCAGCGCCGCGCGCTCCATGGCCTCGGCCTTTACCGTGATCCCGCCCACCATCTCCGCCATGATGCGCAGCGTGTCGGCCAGGGTGTCCACGGTGTCGAACAGCGGCTCCTTGTCTTCCTGGTTGTCCTTGTTGTAGGTGAGCGGCTGGCCCTTCATCAGCGTGATGAGCGCCATCAGGTGGCCCACCACGCGGCCGCTCTTGCCGCGAGCCAGCTCGGCCACATCGGGGTTGCGCTTCTGCGGCATGATCGACGAGCCCGTGCAGTAGCGATCGGCCAGGTCGATGAAGCCGAAGCTTTGGCTCATCCACAGCACGATCTCCTCCGCCAGCCGCGACACGTGGACCATCGCGATACTCGCGAACGACGTGAACTCGATGGCGAAGTCGCGGTCGCTCACCGCGTCCAGGCTGTTCTGGCACACGCCCTCGAAGCCCAGCGTGCGCGCCACCAGCTCACGGTCCAGCGGATAGCTCGTGCCGGCCAGCGCCGCCGCGCCCAGTGGCAGCCGGTTCACGCGCCGGCGCAGGTCGGCCAGCCGTTCCTCGTCGCGCACGAACATCTCCACGTAGGCCAGCAGATGGTGGGCGAAGCTCACCGGCTGAGCCACCTGCATGTGCGTGAAGCCGGGCAGGATGGTCTCGACGTTCTTCTCGGCCACTTCCACCAGCGCTCGCTGCATCTGCCGCAGCAGGGGTGCAAGCCGGTCGATCTCGTCGCGCAGCCACAGCCGCACGTCGGTGGCCACCTGGTCGTTGCGCGAACGGCCCGTGTGCAGCCGCTTGCCGGCATCGCCCACCAGCTGCGTGAGGCGCGCCTCGATGTTGAGGTGCACGTCCTCCAGGTTGAGCTTCCACTCGAACCGGCCTGATTCGATCTCCTCGGTGATCTGTGCCATGCCGCGTCGAATGGCTTCCAGATCGGCTTGCGCGATCACGCCCTGCGCCGCCAGCATCTCGGCGTGGGCCAGCGAGCCCGCGATGTCGGCTTTCCACAGGCGCTGGTCGAAGGAGACGCTGGCGGTGTAGCGCTTGACCAGCTCGCTCATCGGCTCGGTGAACAGCGCGGACCAGGCTTGTGACTTCTTGTCGAGTTGGCTGGAGGACATGAGGTGGTGGCGCTGCCCTGTTGGCGGCAGGGACCGGGAGTTGGAGACAATGCGACGTGAATGTGGCGCATTCACGTCGCGATTCTATCGAGCACCCCCCATGGCACCGTCTCCCTCGCGCAGCGGCTTCGGCGAGGCATCCGCACCCCCCGGCAGCCGCGCAGCCACGCAGTGGCCTGAGGCGACGCGGCCCGACGAACTGCGCAGCAGCGCATTCGGCACCACTCTGCTTGATGCGGCGACGCCGGTTCGCCACGAGCCGATGCTTTTCGATGTGTGCCATGTCGGCGTCGTGCTGCGCGCCGTGCTGTCGGTCAACGCCGCGGTGGCGATCGGCATGCTGTTCGCCGCCGAAAGCCTCGATGCCTGGTTGTCGCTGACCACCGTGGGTTCGTGGGTGGCGCTCGCGGGCGTCTTGATCTGGCTGCTCGCGGCCTGCCTGGCCAAGCGCCGGCTGGATGCGCTGCCCCTGCCGGCGCAATGGGTCGCCACGCTCCTGCTGGGTGCTGCCAGCGGTCTGTTCGGCTGGATGCTCGTTGCCTCCACCGGGCTCGATCCCTTCGCCAGCCGCCATTGGGTCGCGCCCGCGCTGGCCGGTGCCGGCATGGCAGCTGTCATCTTCCAGTGGCTGCGCCTGCGCGCTGCGGCCCGCGTGCCGGCCGACACGGCGGCCCGCCTGGCCGAGCTGCAGTCGCGCATCCGGCCTCATTTCCTCTTCAACACGCTGAACACCGCGCTCAGCCTCGTGCGGCTGGACCCGGCGCGCGCGGAAGACGTGCTCGAAGACCTCGCCGAGCTGTTCCGCGTGGCGCTCACGGACAGCGGTGCCTCGGTGTCGCTCACCGAGGAGGTGGAGCTCGCGAAGCGCTACCTTGACATCGAGCAGATCCGCTTCGGCCAGAGGCTGAAGATCAGCTGGGAGCTCGATCCCGCGGCCGGTGCGGCCCGCGTGCCGCCGCTGCTGCTGCAGCCGCTCGTGGAGAACGCGGTGCGGCATGGGGTGGAGCCGGCCGACGAGGGCGGCACGATCCGCGTGCGCACCGGGGTGCGGCACGGCCGCGCCGTCATCTCCATCGCGAACACCGTGCCGCCTGCGCCTTCGCGTCCGGGCAACGGCATCGCGCTGGCCAACGTACGCGAGCGCCTGCGGCTGATGCACGACGTGGCGGCGCATTTCGGCAGCCGCCTGGACGGCAACGTATTTCGTGTGCACATCGTGGTGCCGCTATGAACACCGAAACCCATTCGATACGCGTGCTGCTCGTCGACGACGAGGAACTTGCCCGCATGCGCTTGCGCGGTCTCGTCGAGGAGTGTTCCCAACCGCGCTGCTGCGTGGCGGGCGAGGCGGGCAACGCGGCGCAGGCCCTCGTGTGGCTGCAGTCGCATGCATGCGACCTGGTCCTGCTGGACGTCCACATGCCCGGGCGCGACGGCACGCAGCTGGCCGCGGAGCTGCGCCAGCGCAACCCTGCGCCCGCCGTGGTGTTCGTGACGGCGCACGCCCAGCATGCTCTCCAGGCTTTCGACCTGGAGGCCGTGGACTTCCTCACCAAGCCCGTCCGTCGCGAGCGCCTGCATGCGGCGCTGCAGCGGGTGGCGCAGCGGCTCGCCTTGCCGCAGCCGATGGTGTCCTCCGAATCGGAGCCCGTGGTAGTGGTCAGCGACCGGGGCCGGGTCGTGCGCGTGCCCGTGTCCGAAGTGCTCTACCTGAAGGCCGAGCTGAAGTACGTGACGCTGCGTACCGCGCAACACACCTACGTGCTCGACGATGCGCTGTCCGACCTGGAGCAGCGCCTGGGTGACCGCTTCATCCGCGTGCATCGCAATGCCCTTGTGGCCAAGCGGGCCGTGCGCGCGCTGGAGCGCCGCGCCATCGCCGGCGGCGAGGAGGAGGGCGGCGAAGGCTGGGCGGTGCGCGTGGCGCCGGTCGACGAATGGCTTGCCGTGTCGCGTCGCCAGGCCTCGGCGGTGCGCGAGGCGCTCGTGGCGGTGGGGCTTTGAGCGCCATGAAGCGGCTGCGCATCTGGTTCGATCCGCCAACCTTCAGCTGGGGCCGCGTGCTGCGCATCGGTGGTCTGTGGGCGGCCGTGGTGCTCGCCGTGGCGCTGCCGATCACCCGCATGGCCCCTGAGCCGCCCCGCGCCACGCCCCGGTTCTCGGAAACCGCACCGACGGCCGTGGCGGCGGCCAGGGCGGTCGCGCCCGGGGTGCCGGCCGCAGTGCTGGAGACGCCGTCGGGTGCCGCCTCGGCAGCGACCTCTGCACACAGCGATGTCCAGGTGTGTGGCGGCCTGCGTGTGCCCGTGGCCGCCGATGGCACGCCTGATCTCTCCGGTATCTCCGGCCCCGAAGCCGACCGCGCGCGCCAGGCGCTGCTGGCGAACCTGCGCGGCTCGGGCGAACCGTGGCTCGCCGCCGCAGCCATGTTCATCGAAACCATGAATGGCCGCGTGCCGGCCATTTGCAGCGAGCCCGGGTGCCCGACCGGGGAGGCACCGCGTTCCCGCACTGCCGTGCTGCAGGCACTGGCGCGCATGGCCGAGGCCAGCAGCGACCCGCGCATCCATGCCATCGCGATGAGTGCCTGCGGCGGTGTCGCATCCGGCGATCCGGCCTGCAAGCGGCTCTCCACGGAGCGCTGGGCTCAGCTGGACCCGTTCAACGCGGTGCCCTGGATGTTCGTCGCCGCCGAGGCGCAAACCGGTCACGACTCGCATCGCCTGGACCAGGCCATGCAGCGCATCGCGCAGGCCTGGAACAGCGACACCGGCTGGGGCTTGCTACCGGGCGAACTGGCCGCGCATGCGCCTCCTGCGGAAGCGGCGCTGCCCGCTGTCATGAAGCTCGTCCACGAAGTCATCGGCGTGCAGTCGGCGGCGCTGCTGCCACCTTACGCACCGGTTCACGCCTACTGCGGCGAGGAAGCGCTGCGCGAACCGGGGCGCCGCGAGTTGTGCGACGACATTGCGCAGGTCCTCGTCGCCAAGTCGACGGCGATGACCGACCGTGTGGTCGGTCTGGGCCTCGCCACTCGCCTGGGATGGCCGGCGGCGCGTCTGGAGACGCTGCGCAAGGACATCGAGGCTGTCACGAAGGTAAGCGCTACCGAGATGCCCGGCGGCGTGGAGATGCTCAGCTGCGAGGGGGGCCGGCGCACGCTGGCGCACCTGGTGGAGGTGGGCCGAGCGGGCGAGATGGAGGCCGGTCTGCGCGCCTTCAGCCGGTGTTGCGCAGCCCCGCCGCCACCCCGTTGATCGAGATGTGGATGCCGCGCTGCACGCGGTCCATCCCGGGCTCGCCCTCGCGGCGTTGCCGGTAGCGCCGCATCAGCTCGACCTGCAGGTGGTTGATGGGGTCGATGTACGGGAAGCGGTGCTCGATGGAGCGCGCGAGCGCAGGGTTCGACGCCAGCGGCTGTGACTGGTGGGTGATCGTCGCGAGTGCATCGACGGTGCGCTGCCACTCGTCGCGTATGAGTGAGAAGATGCGCCGGCCCAGCCGCCGGTCTTCCACCAGCTCGACGTAACGCTGCGCGATGGCGAGGTCCGTCTTTGCGAGCACCATGTCCAGGTTGGACATCAGCGTGCGGAAGAAGGGCCACTGGCGGTGCATGCGCCGCAGCAGCGCGAGGCGCTCCGCGTGTGTCCTAGGGTCGGCCAGGAAGCGCTCGATGGCCGTGCCGAAGCCGCACCAGCCCGGCAGCGCCACACGGCACTGGCCCCAGCTGAAGCTCCAGGGGATGGCGCGCAGGTCCTCGATGGCACGCGAGGCCTTGCGCGAGGCTGGCCGGGAGCCGATGTTCAACTCCGCAATCTCGCGGATGGGCGTGGCGCTGAAGAAGTAGTCGGTGAACCCCGGCGTCTCGTACACGAGCTTGCGGTAGGCCGCGTAGCTCGCGTCGCTGATCTGTGCGGCCGCTTCGAGGAAGGCGCGCGGCGCGCTCTTCGTGGGGTGCAGCAGCGTCGCTTCGAGCGTGGCGGCGACCAGCGTTTCGAGGTTGCGCCGGCCGATCTCGGGGTGGGCGTATTTGGAGGCGATCACTTCGCCCTGCTCGGTGAGACGGATCTGGCCGTTCACCGTGCCCGGCGGCTGGGCCAGGATGGCCTCGTAGCTCGGCCCGCCGCCGCGCCCCACGGTTCCGCCCCGGCCGTGGAACAGACGCAGCATCAGGCCATGGTCGCGGCCGAGTTCACTGAACAGCTCCACCAGCGCGATCTCGGCGCAGTACAACTCCCAGTTGCTGGTGAAGGTGCCGCCGTCCTTGTTGCTGTCGCTGTAGCCCAGCATGATGTCCTGCTCGCCGCCCGAGCGGACCATCATTTGCGCGATGCCGGGCAGGGCATAGAAGGTGCGCATGATGGCCGCGGCGTGACGCAGGTCTTCGATGGTCTCGAACAGCGGCACCACGATGAGGTCGGTCTGCGCCGCGTCGTCCAGCGTGCCGCGCAGGATGCCCACCTCCTTGAGCAGCAGCAGCACCTCCAGCAGGTCACTCACGTCCTCGGTGTGGGAGATGATGTAGTGGCGCAGCGCCTGGCGCCCATAGCGCTGCAGCAGTTGCTGCGCCGCTTCGAAGACCGCCAGCTCGTTTTGCGCGAGCTCGCCGTAGCGGGCCGCGCGCACGCGCAAGGGCCGCGTGTCGTTGAGCAGCCTCAGCAGCAGCTCGCGCCGCTCGTCCTCCATCAGCGCTGCGTAGTCGGGCGCGACCCTCGCCACCCTCAGCAGCTCGGCCACCACTTCCTCGTGCTTGTCTGAGCTTTGCCGCAGGTCCACCGTGGCGAGGTGGAAGCCGAACACCTGCACTGCGCGCATGAGCGGCCTCAGCCTGGGTTGCGTTAGCGCCTCGGCGTGATGCGACACGAGCGAGGCGTCGATCACCTGCAGGTCGGCCAGCAGCTCTTCCGCGGCGAGGTAAGGCGCTTGCGGTGCCACCGCATGCCGCAATGCCGCCGTTCCGGTGTAGTCGTGCAGGGTGGCGGCCAGGCGCGCATACATGCCGACCAGCGCGCGGCGATACGGCTCGTCTTCGCGATGCGGGCTGTGGTCCGGCGATGCGGCCGCCAGCGCGCGCATCTCGGGCGTCACGGGCGCCAGCATGGCCGACACAGAAAGCTCGGCGCCCAGTTCGTGGATTTCGGTCAGGTAGTAGCGCAGCACCGTTTCCGCCTGCCGCGACAGCGCCATGCGCAGCGTGTCGGCGGTGACGTAGGGGTTGCCGTCGCGATCGCCGCCGATCCAGTTACCCATGCGGAAGAAGCTCGCGATCTCGTGGCCGGGCAGGGCCGCCTCGATTTCCGCGTACAGCCGCGGGATCTGCCGCAGGAAGGTGGTGTGGTAGTACGACAGCGCGTTCTCGATCTCGTCGGCCACCGTGAGCCGAGCCGTGCGCAGCATGCGCGTTTGCCACAGCTGCGTGATGCGTGCGCGGATGAGCGCTTCGTTTTCCGCGCGGTCGCGCTCGGTAGGCAGCGTCTCGCGTGCCTCCACCAGTTGCGCGATGGCGCGCTCCGCATCGAGGATGCTCTTGCGCTGCACTTCGGTCGGATGAGCGGTGAGCACCGGCGAGATGTAAGCCTTGTGCAGCGTATCGGCCACTTCCGTGGCGCGGATGCCGGCCTTGGCGAGCCGTTCCAGCGTCAGGGCCAGGGAGCCCTCCTGCAGGTGCCCCTGCTGCTCGTGGTGGTCGCGCCGCCGCACGTGATGGCGGTCTTCCGCGATGTTGGCCAGATGCGAGAAGTAGCTGAAGGCGCGGATCACGCTGACCGTCTGGTCGCCTGAGAGGTTCTTCAACAGCCGGTCCAGCGCCCGGCCGGCCTGCGCATCGCGCTTGAGCCGGTAGGCCACGGACAGCTGCCGTATCCGCTCGATGAGCTCGAACGCTGCCTGGCCTTCCTGCTCGCGGATAACGTCGCCGAGGATGCGGCCCAGCAACCGGATGTCTTCCATCAGCGGACGGTTCTTCTCGGCGGCGTCTCGGGCTTGGCGGCTTCGCGGCATGGCGGCGGGCGTGATGGGGTGGCGGATTCTAGGTTCCGGGTCTGGCTGGCCCGCCTGCTAGCATGCCCTCAATGAGCCCCCCCATCATCATCGCCACGCGGGAGAGCCGGCTCGCGCTCTGGCAGGCCCATCACGTGCGCGACCTTCTCGTGCAGCGCTTCGGCGCTCACGTCGAGCTGCTCGGCATGACGACCCGCGGCGACCAGATCCTCGATCGCACGCTCGCCAAGGTCGGTGGCAAGGGCCTGTTCGTGAAGGAGCTCGAAACCGCGCTGGAGCAAGGCCGCGCGCAGCTCGCGGTTCACTCCCTCAAGGATGTGCCCATGAACCTGCCGCCCGGCTTCGAGCTGGCCGCGGTGCTCGAGCGCGAGGATCCACGCGACGCCTTCGTCTCCCACATCGCCGGATCGCTCGCCGAGCTGCCGCAGGGCGCCAAGGTGGGCACCTCCAGCCTGCGCCGCGTGGTGCAGCTGCGCGCACTGCGGCCCGATCTGCACATCGAGCCGCTGCGCGGCAATCTCGACACGCGGCTGCGCAAGCTCGATGACGGCCACTACCAGGCCATCGTCCTGGCTGCCGCAGGCCTCAAGCGGCTGGGGCTCGCCGCGCGCATCCGCGCCATGTTCGAGCCCGAGCAGATGCTGCCGTGCGCCGGACAGGGCGCGCTCGGCCTGGAGATACGCGTGGGTAACGAGCCCCTGCACGGCATGCTGGCCGCCCTGGCTCACGTGCCCACGACGCTGGCCGTGCAGGCCGAGCGTGCGGTGTCGCGTGCGCTCGGGGGCAGCTGCAGCATGCCCCTCGCGGCCTATGCCGAATGGCAGGGTGACGCGCTCATGCTGCGTGTCGCACTGGGGCACTCTGAGCACCATGATGCGCCGCTGCTGCACGCGTGCACCGAGTCGCGCGTGGCGAGCAGTGAGCAGGCGCGCGAGCTGGGTGAGCGCGTGGCGGCATCGCTGAACGAGCAGGGCGCCGCGGAGTATCTGGCTCACTGAGGCCCGGCTTACTGCCCCGGGCTCGCCACCTCGCATGCCGTCCACAACTGTGCGTGTCATCGTGACCCGGCCTGCCGAGCAGGCCGCGACCTGGGTGCGC
>CBINBY010000157.1:0-8572 GCA_966248995.1 uncultured Burkholderiales bacterium
CTTGCGACGCTGGGATTGTGCTGGGAGCGCGCAGTGGCCGGGATGGATCCCAGCCTACACGAGCCGGGGCATGAACTGGGGCCGCCGTCCGGCATTGCAGGCGTTCCTGCGCGAAGCCCGGCGCGGCCCTACCGCGGCCGCCTGGATCCCGGCCAGCTTGCCGCACTACTCGATGGTGATGGTCTGTGAAGCGCTCGCGTCACATCACCGCAACTCAGCTCGCCGACTGCTGCCTGTGCGAGCAGCGCGTGGTGCTCGATGACCTGCGGGGCAAACGCCGCACAGCGGCGAGCCGGCGCTTGATGCGTTCCGGCACCGCGGCGCACGCGGACCTGCATCGAGAGGCTCTGCGTGAGTTGCGGGCGCCAGGCAGCGATGCCCGATGCTTCATCGCCACCGCCTTGTGGGGCTCGGCGGATCCACGCACCCAGGCATTGCGCGAGTGGCGGGACCGCTGGCTGCTGAAGCGACACTGGGGTCCGCTGGCAACACGTCTGTACTACCACCTGTTGCCCCGGCTCGCGAGCGTCATGGTTTGCGCGCCGAGGTTGCGGGCGATCACCGACATCCTGCTGTCCTTCGTCGCACGACGCATCCAGAGGCGGAGGGAGTAGGGCGGTGCCCGGCTGGCTCGCCTTCGTGGTCCTCATCGGAGGGGCGTTGGCGTGGTTATTGTGCAGGGCAGGGCGCTCGCCGCGTCGCCGTCGCAGCGATCTCGACTGGCTGCCGGCTGAGCTGCGCGACGCTCAGCTTGTCTGGTCGGAAAGGGCCTTTCGATCTCAGGAGCCGGTGCCCATGGCCGCGCGGATCGATAGGGTCTACAGGTTGCCTGATGGAGCGCTGGTTCTGATCGAGTTCAAGCGTCGCGCCCAGCGTCGCGTGCGACTCTCCGACGTGGTGGAACTGTCAGTGCAGCGCTACGTGCTCCAGCACGCGGGACACGTCGTCAGCCAACACGCATACGTCGTAGTGATTCTTCCTGATGGCACGCGCGGTCGCGCCGTGCCCGTCGAGCTCGAGGGGGCGCAACAGGTGGAGCGCCGAGCGGCTCGCCTCGTGAACCTGCGTGCAAGACGAGTATCACCGAGCGGTCCCACGCACCCGGCCGTCTGTGCGAGCTGCGGCCACCGGGCCGCTTGCCCACGCACTGCTCGGCAGCCATTGATGGCCGAGCGCAGGTAGCTGAAGTGGTGGCAGCCCAGCGACGCCTAGTTGGCTCGATTCCGTACCCAGCAGGCTCGGGAGGCGGCGCGAGTCGCCATGCGGCGCTGGCCTGAACTCTCGGCCCACTCACTGGGCGTGGTTGCCGATGCATTGGCAAAGGCCAAGGCGGCGTACCTTGCACGTGGCCTTCGCATGGATTCGCCGCACGCTCGGGGCGCCATCGAAGCCGCAGCTGTTGCGGCCCTGGCTGCCGGGTTCCATGACAGGCTTCCTCGATGACACCACGTCAAGGTCGGCGTGTGCTACCTGGTCTAGCAGGCGAGGCAATGGCTTTGCGTCAGTACCAGTTCGACGACCTTTCCCTATCGCGTACCACAGAGCTGCCTCGGCGGTCTGCCAGCGGTGGCCGCACGCGAGGAGTTCATCCCGGTAGGCCTCCCTCGGGGTGTTTATGCCACGCACTTTGTTCACCACCACTGCGGCGATGTAGCCGTCGCCCTGCTTGCCTTCCAGCGCCGGGGGATTCCCCCCTACGGGGGAACGATTGCTCAGCCTTGATCCCTGGGATGCCGCAAGCTCGTGATGCCCAGCTTTGCCATGCAGGCCTCGGTCCGGCGGATGCTGCAACGCCTGGAGGCAAGCCGCCCGATGGGGCGACCTCAGGGTGGACGGCACAATCGGCTGAATGCCCATCACCTATCTATCCGTTCCGTTCAGGGAACGGGAGGCGGCCAAGTCACTTGGTGCCCGCTGGGATCCTGCTGCCAAGCGCTGGTACGTCTCCGATGGACGCGACCTGGCGCCTTTTTCCACGTGGCTTCCCTGTAATCCAACGCCTACTGACGTTGCCGTGCGCGGTGATACCCGCAGCATCGGTTCGGCTGTCGCCAAGAAAGGTGTGCCGCTGTCCCAGCTGCTCACCGGCGTCACGCAGGCGGTGGCCACCGCCTACCGCGCTGGCGTCTGGACGATGCTGGAGGTCGTGCAGATGACCCGTCTGCGCGGGCACGTCTACCTGGAGGTTGCTGAGAGGGACGAGACGGGCGCCATGTTCGCCAAGGCACGCGCCATGATTTGGTCGCGCGTCGCCGATTCCATCCTGCCGGCGTTTCAGCGTGCCACGGGCATGGAAATCGGCCCTGGGATCAAGCTGCTGGTGCGCGCCAAGCCTGGCTTCCATGCTCAGCACGGCTTCGGCCTCGAGATCGACGAGCTCGACCCGGACTACACCCTCGGCGACCTGGAGGCCCGCAAGCGAGAAATCCGTGCCCGGCTGCAGGCCGAAGGCGTCTTCGACGCGAACCGCAAGCTGCCTGCCCCATGGGACTTCAATGCCGTGCTCGTGATTGCGCCGGCGCAGGCGGCCGGGCTCGGCGACTTCGAGGCCGAGGCGCGTCGCCTATCGAACGCCGGCGTTTGCAGGTTCGTCTACGTCGCAAGTCGCTTCCAGGGTGAGGGTGCCGCTGGCGAGGTTTGTGCGGCGGCGAAGGCCGCGCTGCGAGACTGGCGCGAGGGCTTGCCTGACGTGCTGGTGCTCATTCGCGGTGGGGGTGCCGTCAACGACTTGGCCTGGCTCAACGACTACCAGCTCGCGCGCTTCATCTGCGACGCACCGGTGCCGGTGTTCACTGGCCTTGGCCACGAGCGCGACAGCACGGTGCTGGACGAGGTTGCACACACCGCTTTCGACACTCCGAGCAAGGTGATCGCTGGCATCGAAGGGTTGATCCGCTCGCGGGCAAGCGAGGCAAGAGCGGCGTACGAGGCCATCACTGCCTGCAGCGCCCGGCTGGCGGCGCTCGCGCGCTCCAACTCGACCCGCCTGTGCGCGACGGTCGAAAACGGCGCGTTGCGCCACCTGGCCAGCGCTCGCGCGCGGGCGCGTGAGCTCGTGATCGACGTGCGGCACGAGGCCTACCTCGCCTTGCGTGATGCCTCCGACCACACCCGCTCTCGGATGGGCGCCGTTCGGCACGATGCGGTAGAGCAGCTGGCGGACGCCAAACGCCGTGCGCCGGTGCTGCTCACGCAGGTGCATGCGGCAGCGCAGGCCGCCATCGGCACGGTTCGGGTGCGATCAGACAATGCGTTCGAGGGCGTTCTCGAACGCACCGCCAACGCCACTCAGCGAGCAACTGAGCGCGCCGACACAGCCATGGCCAACGTGGCGCAGGCCGCGCGCGCCGGCGTTGCGCAGGCCAAGACGTCCGCCCAGGCGCTGATGCGCGAAGTCGCGGGGCAGGGACCGGAGAAAACCTTGGCCCGCGGTTTCGCGCTGGTTCGCAGCGCGGACGGGAAGCCAGTGACCAGCGCCGAGCGCGCCACGCACGCCGGATCGCTGGTGGTGCAGTTTCATGATGGATCGGTGCGCGCGAAGGCGCAGCACGAGGAGTGAACGGATGAAGACCTTCAAAGAGGCCTACGGCGTGTTGAGCCGGCATGCGCAGACACTGCGCAACCAGCAGGAGCCGAACATCGACGACCTGCTGACCATCGTCACCGAGTCCGTGGATGCGTACAAAGTCTGCAAGGAACGGATCGATGCAGTCGAGGCAGCGCTGGACAAAGCCCTGAGCGATCCTGCAGTGGCTGCCGAAGCGGCTGCGGGTGGGACGGGCGCGGGCAAGGGGGAGCCGCAGGCACAAGTCCTGCCCCCTGAAAGAAACAAGCGCGCCTCCACCGACTTCGGTGTCGATGAGAGTCCGTTCTAGGAACCCGGAACCCGAAAGGCCCTATGCGATCTGCGATGAAGCCAGGCGCTCCCCTGGCAAGACGTCTTTGGCCTCATGCTCGTGCGCAAGAGCGTCCAGATGAGTCAGAGATGACACCTGCCCGACGGGCTGCCGAAGCCCTGTTTGCGCCGGCGCTGCCCCATGAGGTCGCGAGCCCGGCGCCCCAGGTGATCGTTCGGCGTCGCAAGGTGGCCGCCCAACCGCTTGCACCTGCGAGTCAAAGCGCCGAAGGCCCGCCAGCTGACGGACCGCGAGACCCGAAGATCTACCGTTTACAGAAGACCAATTCGGCCGTTGGGCCTCACGAGGCGGAGGAGTCCACGCTCGGCCAACCATCGACAACGCAACCTGAGGACGGGCGTCGGCGCCGACGTGTGCGAGAGGAGCGGATTCCAAGCACCCCTGTCGTGACCCGGCTGAGAGTTGGCGATGACACCGACCAGACCGCTGAAACGTGGAGGTCGGTCCTGAGTCCAGGCGGGACGAGTCTGGGCTCGCTGGAGCGGGAGCTCGTGCAGAAGGCCAGGCAGCGCCTGGATGAAACAGTCGCCCAAATTCAAGCCGCTGCGTCTTGGACGTGCAGTGACGGTTCTCTGGACGCCGACTGGCAACGACTCGCCAGCTTTGCGGACCGGACCTTGGACGACATGAAGCTGGCTTTGGCGAAGTACCGTTGAGGGGTTTCAGGCGGGTCGACTCCGACACCCGTGCTGCATCCACCTTGAGCCTGCGGACAACGGCCACCGAACCAGAGAGAAACGGGTCAAGTCGCTACAGTTCGGCCATGAAGCGGCGTCCCAGCCCACTTCCTGACGATGTCGAGCCTGAGCAGCTCTGGCGGGCACCCGACGGTCAGCACTACAAGGTGGTCAGTGTCTCCAGCGACCGCGTCGTCATGCATCGCGCAACGCCGGCCGGTCGGGTGCTCAACACCCGGTATCAAACCCACGAATTGCTCGAGAAGATGCAGGCCGAGTGGCAACTGGTGAGCAAGTAGGCCATGGCACGTCGGATGCAGCTGCTCAACGGTGTTGTAGCCGAATGGGCGATAGCGTCCGCCCCTTCAGGTAGTGCGGACAAAGTCTCCACCGGTGGGGCAGCGGAACTACCAGGCGCGCCTGCGCTCTATATACTGTGGTTCCATACAGTGTCGCCAGATGTCCCGCCAGCTTTCGCTCCCGCTCTTCTCCGGCGACATTCCGGGGGAAGGGGACTGCCCGGGCAGCGCACTCGCAGGCGGACCCACGACGCCAGCGCCGGCAGCAGCTGGGGAGATTTCCCCGGTCGCTGATGGCGCACCTGGGTCCGGTACGCGCCACGCGCTGCTTCGGCGACTGCCGTCGGAGGTGGTAAGTGCCGTGTGGATCGGCAATGAGATCGGCGGCGCGCCGATAGCGGCAGTTCCGACGGGCTTTCCCGTGCTGGACGACGAGTTGCCCGGTGGCGGCTGGCCCAAGGGTGCCCTGACCGAGTTCCTCTTGCCGCAGGCTGGGATTGCGGAGTGGCGCATCCTCTTGCCGGCATTGGCAGCGGGCCGACCCAAACAGCCGGTCATCGCGGTGTCGCCCCCGTACGCGCCGTTCCTCGGCGGAATCCGACGCTACGGGCTCGCAGAGGCATCCTTGATCCTCGTTCGCGCCGAGAAGCCGGCGCAGCGTCTGTGGGCCACAGAGCAGGCGGCCAGAGCAGAGGGGCTGACCGCCGTCGTCGCCTGGCTGCCGAACGCCCGAAATGAGCAACTGAGGCGCCTGCAGGCCGTGGCCGCGCAGAGCAGCTTCCCGGTGTTCCTGATCCGCCCCGACGTGGCGCAGCACGAGGCGTCGCCCGCGCCGCTGCGCGTCCAGGTCCGGCTCGTGCCGGCGAAGGGCGATATCGAGCTGCACATCCTCAAACGCAAAGGCGCAGCGCACGACGGCTGGCTCCGTCTCGACGGCGATCCTCCGGGCTTCGACCGCCTCGGTCTGCAGAGCCGCACTTCTTCGACCGCAGGTCCTCGTCATGTCCGCCCCTCAGTTCTGGATGGCGCTGCTCGTGGAACCGGCGCCCACCGCGCAGCCGTTTGAGGGACGCCGTGCCGAGCCCGACGCCCCTTGGACGTCGCCCACGGCACCGGCTCCCCCCGACCAGCAGCATGCGATCGGCTGGTGGGCGCTGCAGTTCACGCCGCGCGTGGCGCTCGTGGACGAGACGGTGGTCCTGGAGGTCTCCGCCAGCCTGCGGCTTTTCGGCGGGGCCGATGCGCTGACCCGCCGCGTTCGAGGCGAAGCGGCGGAGCTCGGCTGCAGCGGCTTTGCGACAGCATCCAACGCACTCGCGGCGGTCGCCCTCGCTCGCGCCGGCGTCGAAGACGGACTGCGCCAGCCGCTGCACAAGGTCCTCGATCGCGTCGCGCTGTGCGCGCTGAGAGAGGTCGCCGAGCACCAGGCCGTGCTGAGCCGGCTGGGCTGCAAGACATTGGGCGACGTGCGGCGCCTTCCGCGTGGCGGGCTGAGCCGCCGCTTCGGCAAGAACCTGCTCGCCGCCATGGACCGGGCGTACGGCGCGCAAGCAACAGCCCATCGATGGCTCGAACTGCCGGAGGCCTTCTGCGCACGCCTCGAATTGCCAGGCCGGGTCGAGGTGGCCGAGGCGCTGATGTTCGGGGCGCGGCGGCTGCTTGCGCAGATGGGTGGGTGGCTGGCAGCCCGACATGCCGGCGTGACGGGTTTCACCTTGCGATGGAAGCACGACTTTCACCGCCCGCACGAAGTACCGGCCTGGGGCGAGCTCACGATACGCGCGGCGGAACCCACTCGGGAGGTGGGGCACTTCTGTCGCCTGCTCACCGAGCGCCTGGCCCAAACCGACCTGGGCGCTTCCGTCGAGGAACTGGTCCTGGTCGCCGACGACGTGGTGCCGCTCGAGGAGGTCAGCGGCACGTTGTTGCTCGACCAGGCGCGCGAAGGCGAGTCCGTGCAGCAGCTCGCCGAACGCCTGGCGGCCAGGTTGGGGGCGCACAACGTCCTGCGCGGCATCGTGCGCAGCGACCATCGCTTGGAAGCAGCTCAAGAGTGGGTACCCGTCGACGAACCGGCACCGCGCAGCCCAGCGCCGCTGCCCGACATGCCCCTGCCGACCTGGCTGCTCGACCAGCCCCTGCGGCTGGCGGTCCGGCACGAACGGCCGCTGTACCAGGGCCCGCTCGCGGCTCTTGCAGGACCATATCGCGTCGAAGCAGGCTGGTGGGACCGCGATGACGCCGGCGGCGAAGGGCTTCCCGCCCGGCGCGATTACTACCTGATGGTGGGCGACCAAGGTTGCCTGCTGTGGGTGTACCGCGACTTGGCGTTCGACGAAGAGGCCCGCAGCCCTTGGTATCTCCACGGCATCTTTGGGTAGTGCAATGGCCCAGCTGCCCGACTACGCCGAGCTGCACTGCTTGACGAACTTCTCCTTCTTGCGCGGCGCATCGCACGCGGAAGAGCTGGTCGGGCGCGCCCGCGATCTGGGTTACCAGGCGCTGGCCATCACCGACGAGTGCTCGCTTGCCGGCGTGGTGCGCGCGCACGTCGAAGCGAAAGAGGCCGGACTGAAGCTCCTGATCGGCTCGGAGTTCCGAGTCGAGGCGCCGTCCCCATTCAAGCTGGTCGTGCTGGCGATCAACCGCACTGGCTACGGCAACCTGTGCGAGTTGATCACCCGGCTTCGCATGTCTGCGCAGAAGGGGACCTACCGCCTCGATTGGAGCGATCTCTACCCGGCCTGGCTGGACGACTGCCTGGTCCTTTTCGTCCCTGACCGGCAGGCCGCAGACACGGAGATCTTTCAGCAGGCGCAATGGGTGGATCTGCATTTCGAGGGCCGTGCCTGGCTGGCCGTGGAACTGCTGCGCGAGCTCGATGACGACGCCTGGCTGCGCCGCATGCGCGGCATCGGTGAGCTGGCCGGCCTGCCCCTGGTGGCCGCAGGCGATGTGCACATGCATGTGCGCTCGCGCAAGCCGCTGCAAGACACGCTGACCGCGATCCGTGCGGGCCAGACGCTGCGGGAGTGCGGCATGCAGCTGCAGCCCAGCGGCGAACGGCACCTGCGGACACGGCTGGTGCTGGCCCGCAGCTATCCGGACGACCTCCTGGCCGAAACGCTGCGCGTGGCCGAACGCTGCACGTTTTCGCTCGACGAGCTGAGGTACGAGTATCCGGAGGAGGTGGTGCCCGATGGTGAGACACCGACCACCTACCTGCGAAGGCTGACATACGAAGGGGCGGGCCGGCGCTTCCCCGCGGGGATTCCGGATACGGTGCATCAGCAGATCGAGCACGAGCTTCAGCTGATCGCGGACCTGGGCTACCAGAAGTACTTCCTCACGGTGTATGACATCGTCCGCTTCGCGAAGGCGCGACAGATCCTTTGCCAGGGGCGCGGATCGGCGGCGAACTCGGCGGTGTGCTACTGCCTCGGTGTCACGGAGGTCGACCCGGCACGGATGAACGTGCTCTTCGAGCGCTTTGTGTCGAAGGAGCGGGCAGAGCCGCCGGACATCGATGTCGACTTCGAGCACCAGCGCCGTGAGGAGGTGATTCAGTACCTCTACCAGCGCTACGGACGCGACCGGGCGGCGCTGGTGACCGCGGTGATCTCATTTCGCGCGCGCAGCGCCGTGCGTGATGTCGGCAAGGCCTTGGGGTATGACCAGG
>CBINBY010000158.1:0-8529 GCA_966248995.1 uncultured Burkholderiales bacterium
GACCACACCCGTCTGACTCAAGCCAACATGCCTCCTCGATAGCCGGTGTGGTTCATACCGCCCCGTGCTCGCCACACTGGGCACGGACCTACGAGCGCACATGGCGCTCGCCTCCCGTGTCCTCGCAGACGTGCGCCCGCGCGGTGCGCAGGGCACGTCCCGCCCGACACCTGCGATCTGAAGGGAGCTCGACATGTCCCAAAGGACCAACATCGATGGCGTCCTGCTTCAGTGGGGTGACCGTCTTTTCTACCCGGGCAACCGGATCGTCCACGTCTCACCGCCACCCCGCCTACGTGGGCTGACCACGCAGCAGCGTGCCGCCGCGATCCGAGCCCGCATTGAGGCGACGGTGCGACGAGCACCACAGGTGATGGTCAAGGTGACCGGGGGAGGGCGGGGCATGAAGGCCATCGCAGCGCACTTTCGCTACATCAGCAAGAACGGCCGCCTCGACATCGAGAACGAACGCGGCGAGCCGTTGCGCGGCAAGGACAGCGTGCGTGAGCTGGCCGAGGACTGGCGCTATGGCGGCTCGCTGATCGACGAGGTCGGCGACCGGCGCGAGGCCTACAACATCATGCTGTCGATGCCGAGGGGCACGGATCCGTTGATCGTGCAGCGGGCGGCGCGCGAGTTTGCGCAGGCCGAGTTGGCGGACCACAAGTACGTGATGGTGCTGCATGACCACCAGGCCAATCCGCACGTGCACATCAGCGTGCGGGCCGAGTCCAGGCATGGCCGGCGCCTGAACCCGCGTAAGGCGGACCTGCATCGCTGGCGCGAGACGTTCGCAGAGAAGCTGCGCGGGTATGGAGTCGAAGCGGAAGCTACCCGGCAGGCCACGCGCGGCCGCAACCGCAATTACGACCCGCTGTGGCGCCTGAAGGCGCGTGAGGAGGGCAGGTTGCACACCGCCCGCCCTGCGACGAAAAGCAGTGCGCAAGCCGGCACCACGCGCGCCGAAGCTGTCGAGGCCTGGATGCACATCGGCCGCGCGCTCGCCCTGTCGGGTGACCCGGCGGACCGTCAGCTGGCTCGATCAATTGCCACCTTCATTCAGGAGATGCCGGCAACGCGCGCAGCTGCAGGTCCTGCAAAGATCGTCGAACGTGTACCCGCGAAGTCTGTTGACCTTGAGCCGCGTCGTTGATGCAGCTGACCGAAGACTGGCGCTATGGCTGCACCTTCATCGACGACATCGGTGATCGGCGGGAGGCCTACAACGTCATGTTGTCGATGCCCAGGGGAACCGATCCGCTGGCGGTGCAGCGTGCGGCGCGCGAGTTCGCCAAGATTGAGGGCTTCGGGCACAGCCATCATTCGCGTTCGTCAGTGCGCGGGGCGCGTTCTCCTAGGATTGCGGGCCCGGTCCCCTGGACAGAGCCTCCAAGTAATTGAGCTAGGCTCGCTCTCAAAAGGGGCTCTCGCGGTCCCAAGCGCCGCTGGTCCTGCCGACGCGTCGCCGCCGGTCTCCGACAATGTTCGTCAATACATTTGCCTGATACATTTCCGCCAACAACGACATTCAGGGTGCTCATGGCTGACAATCTCTTCGCCATCTGCGAACCGCGCTCCGACGTTCTTCAAGGTGCGCTCAAGGAGAGCGACTTCGCCGCTGACCTGTCGCAGGTCCTTCGGGGCGATGCGCCCGACGAGTACAAGAAGCCCGAGCTTTTCTTCGCCAACACCTACCCCACGAAGGGCTTGAAGAACGCCCTGAAGCTGGTGGCGCTGCGGGTGCTCGGTCGTCCTGAGCAGGTAGGAGCGGTCTTCCGTCTCGACACCCAATTCGGCGGCGGCAAGACACACACGCTCATCGGCCTGGCCCATGCCATGAACGGTCTGGTTGGCGTGCCCAATGCCGACGAGTTCCTCGAGCCGGCGCTGCGCCCGACCAAGCCCATCCGCATCGCTGCATTCGATGGCGAAAACGCGGACCCAGCCAACGGTAGGCGCTTGAGCGACTCGATCCGCGCCTTCAGCCCTTGGGGTGAGCTGGCGTTCGCGCTCGCCAAAGAGCCAGGCTACCGGCTCGTCGAGCAAAGCGACAAGGAGGGCATCGCCCCTGGGGGGGACACCCTGCGCGAACTGCTGGGCACCGAGCCGGCCCTGATCTTGATCGACGAGATCGCGCCCTATCTGCGCAAGGTCGCCGGGCGAAATGCGCAGCGCGCGGGCGAGCAATTGCTCGCGTTTATGACCTCGTTGATGAAGGCGGTCGAGAGCCTGCCCCATGTGGCCCTCGTCTTCACGCTGGCCGTCGGCCGGGACGGCAAGGCCACAGACGCGTACAGCCGCGAGACCCAAGACATCGCCGCCTTCTTTGCGGAGGCCGAAAGCGTTGCCGCGCGAAAGGCGACAGTCATCGATCCCACCGAGGACGACGAGACAGTCAAGGTCGTTTGTCGACGCCTCTTCACCAGGGTCGACCAGGCCAAAGCGCGTCAGGTCGTTGCGGCCTACAAGGCGCTATGGGACGCCAACCGCGACAAGCTGCCCACGCCGCCAGTGCAAGACCGTCGGGTCGAAGAGTTCGAGGCCGGGTACCCGCTGCACCCGGAACTGGTAAAGGTGCTCACTCAGAAGACCGGCACCCTCGGCAACTTTCAACGGGTACGCGGCATGCTGCGCTTGCTGGCCCGAACGGTGGCGCGCCTCTGGCAAGAGAAGCCTGCTGATGCCTTCGCCATCCACACGCACCACATCGACATTGGCTTCGAGCCGATCCGACTGGAACTGGTCACCCGCCTCAAGCAAGACATCTACGTACCGGCAATCAAGGCCGAGATCGCTGGCGCCGATGCCAGCTCATCGTTGGCCGAGCAACTCGACGCGGGTGCATTCAAGGGCCAGCCCAGCTACGGCTCCTATGTGGCGCGCACCGTGTTCATGCACACGCTGGCATTCAACGAAGCCCTGCGTGGCCTGAACGCTGAGGAGCTGCGGTACGCCGTGCTGGGCCCGAGTACGGACATCGCCTTCATCGACGATGCGCGCAAGCGTTTCGTTGTCGACTCGGCCTACATCGACGACAAGCCCGGCGCCCCGCTGCGCTTCTTGGCCGAGGCCAACCTCACGCAGATCATCCGGCGCGAAGAGACCAACGTCGACCGTGAAGAAGCGCGGTCTCGACTGAACGCTGACATCCGAGACCTCTTCGCGGGACCGCACCTCAATCTCGTGCCCTTCGCGTCGGGACCGCATGACGTGGCCGATGACGACGGCAGCGGGCGTCCGTATCTCGTGCTGCTCAGCCACGATGCCGTGCAAGTAGCCGGTGATGCGGTCCGCGTGGATCCGTTGGTCGAGAAGATCTTCTTGCACCGCGGCGCAGGCAACGACTGGCGGCACAACCGCAACAACCTCAGCTTCGTCGTCGCCGATGGCGCCGGCATCCCGGTGATGAAGGCGCGCATGCTGCGCTACCTGGCACTGGAGTCGCTGCGCGTGCCGGGCAAGTTGAAAGACCTGGCCGACTACCAGGTGGCCAAGCTGAACGAGGACTTCGGTCGCACGAAGCATCAGCTCGCTACCGCCATCCAGCAGTGCTATCGGCACATCTTCTATCCCTCACGCAACCGAGTCGATGGGGCCAATTGCGACCTGGCGCACACCGTGGTCGACATCCAGACCGCGTCGGACCGCCCGGGCGATGGTCAGAAGCAGGTGGTCACCCAGCTGCAGAACGTCAACAAGCTCCGCCTGCCCACTGACCAGCCAGACTCGCCCGTCTACGTACGTGACCGCACGCCGCTGAAGAAGGGCCAGATCACCACGGCCGCGCTGCGCTCAGAGTTCCGCCAGGACGCGGCCCTGCCGATGCTCGTGGGCGACGATGTGTTCATCAAGGGCATCCGCCAGGGCATCGACCAGGGCGACTACATCTACAAGTCGGGCGACCTTCTCCGAGGCAAGGGTGACCCGCATGCCGAGATCAAGGTAGACGAACAGTCCTTCGTCTACACGATCACCTACGCGCAGGACCACGGCATCTGGCCGCGCAACCCACCGTCACCGCCACCGCCGAAGCCGGATCCGAACCCCAATCCCAACCCCAATCCGGATCCCACGCCACCGCCTCCGCCCATCACCAAGTCGGAGCCGGTCTACGAGTCCGAAGACGTACTCAAGGCCGCGCTTACGCGCGTGTTCGAGCTCGCGCGCCACAACGGCGCATCGGCATTCGGTTCCATGTCCATCCGCCCATTCGACAAGGGCGATGCCATGAAGCTGTTGGCCCTGGTGAAGTCCGTGCCGAACGCCACCAAGCGCATGGAACTCGAAGCGCAGTTCGAGACATCGAGCAAGTCCGAGGCGGCCATCTCTTTCAAGGGTGACCTGGAAGACGCCACGCCGCTGAAGGACTACCTGGAGCCGCAGTTCCGCGCCGCCAGCGACAGCGACGCCAGCGTCACCTACCGTCTCAACTTCGATCCGCCATTGCCCGTGAATGAGAAGGCACAGGAGGCGTTGGTTCAGCGCCTGACCCGCCTGGTCTCACCCGTGGCCCATGTGTTGGCGGTTGTCGCCGAGAAGCAGACCTGAGGAGTCCACCCATGGCCACCCCCCGAGCCCAACTCGTCGTTCTGCCGCGCCAGGCCGCCTCTGCGCTGCCGCACTACGAACTGCGCGCCAAGCGCCAACAGGGTGCCGACATGGCGCTCGAGATCTGGCAACTGCCGGCCGCCGCCACGCCGCACATCAAGCAACCCACCTATGTGGCCGGACTGCACGGCCGCAACCTCTCGCTAGTGGAACATCGCCTGCTGCGCCGGCTGAAGGCATTGCGCATCAACCTGCACGACCTTCCCGCCATCGACGCGCTGCGCGTGCCCATCGATGAGGAGCTGGCCATCAACCTGGGCTTGCTATTCCGTGCGCTGGCGCCCATGCGCAACCGGAACTACATGGCAGCCGTGGCGGCCGGCATCGAGGCGATGACCAAGGAAGAGGCCGGCTACTGGCTGGGCATGGCCATGCACCGCAAGTACCCGCGCCGGGTGCTGATGGCGCTGCGCTTCCTGCTCATCGACCCGAATGCCTGAATGTCGGCCAGTCCCCAAGCCCTGCACTGGCCCCGATGCGGGAACTGACTGAAGTGCGTGCGCTCCTGGCGCGGCTCGACCAAGTCGATGCCGATGCGCTGGAAGCACAGGACCTCGACTTCAAGGAGTGGCCGGCCGACGACCGCCAGGCCGTGCGCATGGCTGTGGACATGGCCGTGTGCATGGCCAACGGGGGCGGCGGTACCGTAGTCCTGGGCGTGCGCGATCGCGTTGTCGGCCGCGCGCATGCCATCGTCGGTGTGCCAGCGAAGGCCGAACCGCACCAGCTGAAGCGTGACATCTACGAACGCACCGCGCCCAAGCTCACGCCCGAGGTGCAGGAACTGCCCGTGCCGGAAGGAACAGGCCGCCTGCTGGTGATGCAGGTGCACGGCGGCCTGCCGCCTTACACCACCACCGCCGGTGCCGGCACGGTGCGTCGGGGCAAGGACTGCGTGCCTCTCACTGGTGACCTTCGAGACCGCCTGATGGTGGAGCGCGGCGAGTCCGACGTGACCGCCGTCCCCGTACCCGAGCCCGTGGAGTCTTTGCTTTCGGCTGCCGCTCTCGAACGGCTGCGCGACCTGGCCCGTCAGGAACAGGCACCGGCGGATTTGCTGCGCAAGACCGATATTGACCTGCTGGCTGCACTGGACGTGCTGCGCGACGGTCGCCTCACCAAGGCTGGCCTGCTGATCGCGGGCAGTGCCGATGCCTTGGCCCGCCACCTGCCCAACTACGGCTGGACGCACGAGCGCATGAAGAGCGCCACGGCCTACGTCGACAGGGCCGACGGCCGCGAGGCGCGCGAGCTGGCGCTGCCGCTAGCGCTGCAGGCGTTGGAAGCACGCATCAATGCCGACAACCCCATCACCACCGTCGAGCACGGGCTGCATCACTTCGAGTTCCGCGCCTACCCCACCGTGGCACTTCGAGAGGCGCTGCTCAATGCACTCTGCCACCTGGACCTGCGCTTGGCCAGCCCGGTGCTGGTGAAGCAGTACCCGCGCAAGCTGGAGATCAGCAACCCGGGTGGGCTGGTGGGTGGCATCACGCCTTCCAACATCCTTCACCACCCACCCCTAGCCCGGAATCCACTGCTGGTGCATGCGTTGTCCCGTTTGCGCCTAGTGAACCGCAGCAACCTGGGCGTGGGCCGCATGTTCGAAGCCATGCTGATCGAGGGCAAGGAGCCGCCCCTCATCGTCGACGAAGAGAGCGCGGTGCGCGTGGTGTTCAAGCGGCAGGAAACCAGCGCTCCTTTCCGCGAGTTCATCGCCGACGAAGGCAAGGCCGGCCGCGTGCTGGACGTGGACCACCTGTTGGTGCTGCGCTACCTGCTCGGCCACGCCGAGACCGACACTGCCGTGGCCGCTGAGCTGTGCCAGCGACGTGAAGCTGAGATGCGCGACATCTTGGACGAGATGGCGCAGGACTATGGCTACCTAGAACGCGGCGGTGCAGGCCGTGGCACTTGGTGGCGCTTGAAGCCTGTACTGCATCGCCGCCTTGAAGGTCGCGGCAATGCTGAGCGTGACCAGCGCATCGATGCCGACGTGGCGAAGACGCGCGTGCTGAACATGCTGAAGCAACGCCATCGCCGCGGCGAGGGTGGGCTGACCAATGCTGAAGTGCGCGCGGTCACCGGCTACACCCGCCAGCAGGTGAATCGGCTGATCCACGATCTGGAAGCTGAGTCCGTGCGCTTGATCGGGCATGGCCGAGGTGCGACCTACGAATACGCGGGCGACGAGCAGCCAGCGCAGATGAAGAGAAAAAGATGACTCGACGGCTGATTGAAGACTGGTTGCCGATCGCCGCGCTTGGCGAAGAGAGCGTGCGCGAACGGCGTTCAATGACGGCACTTCCGCCGACGTACTACCTCCACGTGTGGTGGGCGCGCCGGCCCCTTGTTGCGTCACGTGCTGCGATTGCGGCCTCACTTCTGCCTACGGACGCGGACCGCGAGAAGTTCGTCCATCTTCTTGGCATTCACGGGGATCCAGTCGCGACCAGAAAGCGCATAGATCGTGCGCGGAAGACCGGAGAGGATCTCGGGCTAAACCCATATGGCTACGAACGCGCCTTCAAGTACCTGCCAACCCCCGACGAGGGAGCATGGCTAAGGAGCCAGAGTAGCAAAGCGGGAATCGCTAGCGCGACGGTGTTGGATCCGACGGCAGGAGGGGGGAGTATCCCGTTTGAATCGCTTCGACTCGGCCTGACCACTATCGCGAATGACTTGAATCCAGTCGCCACGCTTATCCAAAAGGCGACATACGAACTTCCGTTGGCGCACGGCTCGCAGGTTCTGGCTGAGTTCGACCGCCTGAGCCGGCGGTTCATGGAGATGGCTGAACCCCACTTCACAGGGCTTTTCCGGCGCGAGTCCGACGACATTCGGGTCCTCGGTTATCTCTGGGCGCGCGTTGTTCGCTGCCCACACTGCGAAGGGCACGTTCCCCTTTCGCCCAATTGGAGAATTGCGCCTGATGGAACAGGTGTGCGTCTTGTTCCCCACGCTGCGTCTGGGCCCGGTGATGTTTCGCGACGAGTAGCCTTCGAACTCGTGGCAAAGGCCAAGGATCAGTCATCGGGAACTGTTTCTGGTGGCGATGCCACATGTCCGTTCGACGACTGCGCGCGCCTCATTTCGGGCGATCACATCAAGATCGAGGCGCAGGCGGGCCGCTTGGGCGAGCAGCTATACGCTGTTGCGTTCAAGCGCCGCGTCGCGACGACGACGAAGTCGGGTAAGCGAGGGAAAGACAAGTGGGAGCGTGGCTATCGTGCGCCACAACCGGAAGACGAATGTGCGGATGCAGTAGGCAAGAGGCTGGCAGAAGGGCTTCCAGAATGGGAGGCTTTAGATATGCTCCCGAGCGAGGCGGTGCCTCCAGGGCACAAGACAGATGAGCCGATACGCTACGGCCACTTGCGCTGGCGCGACATGTTTACCGCGCGCCAGTTGGTGGGTCACACCATCGCGGTCCAAGTGTTCCGCCAACTCATCGACGACGAGAGGGCTACCGGGGGTTGGGGCGACTTGCAAGCTGCAGGGTTCGCCTATTTGGCTCTATCTCTCGACAAGATGCTGAACTACAACTCCCGGATGTCCATTTGGATGTCTACGCGTGAGGTCATCGCCAATACCTTTAACCGACACGACTTCGCGTTTGCTTGGTCGCATGCGGAAATGCCACCGCTTGTCGTTGGCGACGGCTTTGCGTGGGCATTCGAACAGACAGCCAAATGCATTGGCGAGCTGATTGATCTAGTAAGGCCGGAAGGAAGAATCGGCGCAGGACGACAAGCAGGCCTAGACTTTGGTCAGTCAGCCGGCATAGCTCCGCCACCTGTAATCACACTCACCTGCAAGTCCGGCGACAGCCTAGGCCACCTGGCCGACGCAAGCGTCGATGTTGTGGTTATGGATCCTCCGTACTACGACAACGTGATGTACTCCGAGCTATCAGACTTC